>CAZPMS010000019.1:0-2626 GCA_964588165.1 uncultured Gammaproteobacteria bacterium | reverse complement strand
GTGTTGCTGGTAAATGGGAGGCGAAAATGAAAAATGCAGGGCAATGGATTGCAAAACGACCGCAATTGGCAGGAAAGTGGGCTGGCAAGAAAGCATGGCAGGGCGCAAAAGCTGGAGCAGAAAAAACTTATTTACCAGCTGGAGTACGCGCTTTAACACAAAGATTTAAAACTAGTAAAGTTGGTAAGGGTGTTGGTTTAGATAAAGAACATACAGAAATGATGCGGGCAAAACGGGACGCGACTATGGGAGAGAAATGGGGTGGTAAAAGAGGTGAAGGCGCAATTCGTGGTTTCCAATATCAGCAAGCTATGAAAAAGCAAAAAGATATGCAGGAAAAAGGACAATTAGAAGGTGGTGATGATGCTTTAAGAAAAATGATGCATACATATCTTGATAAAGGTAAGACAGATGAAGCCAGAGCTGTAATGATGAAAATGGCAAGCGGAAAGGATTCAAATTTAAGAACTGAAGATTTAAATAAATATAAAGAAAAAATGAAAGTTAAAGCAGGGAGTGGTGATCGTAATGAAAAAGATTATATGAAATTTATGGAAGATTTGAAAGGAATGCAAAAAACATCTGGCGATACAATGGCAGATTATAAATTTGATGTTAAAAGAAATCTTGCTGGTGATTTGGAATATGTTGAAGATAGAGCAGGGCAAGTGCATGAAGATTTTGCTAAAAAGAAAGAAGCTGATTTTAATGACAAAGGATTATTTAAAGCTTTTGATGAAGAATTGCCAGAATTTAGAGCTATTTTAGATGAATTGGATAAAAAGAAAAATATGAACGCTTTAGGTAGTGATGGTAGAGAAAATTACGCAAAGATTATTCAGAGAATGTTTGCTAGAGATGCTGATGCTTCAGATTCGTTTAGTTTAAACACAGAAGAAAAAACTAGATATGATGGATTATTAGAAAAAATGAAAGCTAAAAGGTTTGTCAGAGGCACTGGAGAAGCTATCACACAAAGTCATAGCCAATATACTAGCTTGACAGGAGCTGCTAAACAAGAAGTTGATGATGGACATAAGGAATACCAAGATACTTTAGATCCAACTAAGTTAACAGAAGTTTCTACTAAATTTAAACAAGGTAAAGCTAAAAAATCAAGAGATGTAAGAATGCATGGTATTGAGAGTGAAAAGTTAAAAACAGATGATCAAAAAGTTGATCAAGATGTTGTATTGCCTTTAATAAATAATAATAAAATACAAACAGACATGTATAAGATGGCTAATGAAAATAGAGGGGATTCAAATATTAGTAATTTTGTAAATAGTGTTAATAAATATCAAAAAAAAGTTGAGTCAAAATTATTACAACAAGCCAATAAAAAAGGAAATTCTGATGTTGTTGATCCTACAACGGGCAATCCCTATACTTATGTTGAACTTTATGAAAATTCCCAATTAGGTAAAAATATGCAAAATTTGTATGACACAACATCAAGTTTTAATATCGCTAATTACAATACTTTGTCTTCAGAAGAACAAGATAAATTTAGAAAAGATATTGAAAATAGAGCTGACACAATGCTACTTGATGCCCAAAGAGCTGAAGGACAAGAGGAAGAAGGTAGAATTAATCTTGCCAGAAGAGGAAAAAATGTAGCTGTTTCTCAAAGTAAAAGAGTACAAAATAGAAATATAAATAGAAGAGGTCTTGGGTCAGCTGTTAAATCTGTTGGTGATTTGCAGTCAAAGGATATGACAGTAAAGGATAGAAAAAAAGAAGCTAAAAAGATTAAAAAATATATAAATAGAGCAAAAAAACATTCTAAAAAATGGAATACAGATAATACAGAATTTAATTCAGATTTAACAGGTTTATTTAATGATGCTAAAAAAATAGATCAAGCTAGTCCAGCTGAATTAAAAGTTTTTATAGACAAGGCAAATGTTTTACTTAGCCAAGTAAACGCTAAATAATTTATGGATAATTTACAGCAAAAAATTCAAGAATATTTTGAAAAAGAAGAGATTAAAAAAAATCTTAATGATTTAGTAAATAAATTTTTTATTCAAGAAAAACAAAAGCAAGGTTTTTTAAATGTCTTTGATTTAGTTAGAAAAGGCGAGTTTGATATAGATGATTTAGCAGAATATATGAGTGATTGGTTGAGTATTGAGATTGAGAAAGCAATGGATATTGACGAAGAATTATTTGATAAAGTTTATGGTAATATTTACGACGAATTACAGGAGTTGTATGAGGAAAAAAGAAGCGATGCGAATGATGCGAATAAACATGCGAATGATACGAATGATCCAAATAAAGAAAAATCAGGCACTTACCAAAACCTAACAGAACAATATAATAATTTTACTTCCTCATCTGTTTTTCAGAATATATTGGCAGCGCAGGAACAAAAAGGTTCAATGTCCAACATTGAACCAACAAAAGTAAAGGATGAATTTTATTCTGCAATTAATGCTGGGGATAAAATTAAAGTAGTTGTATTTTTACGTTTAATTTGTGAACAAGGAAAACTAGGTGAAAATTTTAAAAACGACGAAAGATTTATTGAATTTTTTAGCGCGTATTTAGAACGACATACAGATAAAAAAATTAAACAAGAATTTTTACAAAACCCAAGCAAACCAGAATATATTATAGA
>CAZPMS010000018.1:0-2736 GCA_964588165.1 uncultured Gammaproteobacteria bacterium | reverse complement strand
AGCGAAATTTATTATTTGGGCGAAGCAAGTCTGGCCGATTCAGAATTGGTGGCTATTGGCGATATTAATGATGAGCTGGTTGGCGGCTTAATTAGTATTAGCGGTGAGTTGGTGGAAAGAAAAAGTAATAATTATTATTTAGATGATGGTACCGGCGAAATTAGAGTTTATCTAAAAAAAGATACTGGCATAGTTAAACCGGAAGTGGAAGAAGGATTTTTTATGGAAGTTACAGGAGTGTTAACATTGACCAAGTCAGGTTACCGGCTACTGCCCAGGTTTCAAGAAGATATAAATATTGGCCAAGTTTTGGGCAGCCAAGAATCAGCAGAATTTTCGGATGAAGAAATAACCATAGTGGCTGATGAAAAACAAAAAAAGGTTTTTAATTATTTATTAATCGGCGGAGGAACAGTTTTGTTAATCTTGTTGAGTTTGGTGGTTAAAATGAAATTCATTAAATAATTCCCAATAACCAAGTTCCAATTTCCATTAAATAATTAATTAACAAATAATAAAATGTTAAAAAATAAATATGATTTAGAGGATAGGACTGCTAAATTTGGTAAAGATGTAATCAGATTCGCTAAAAAGATTCCTGTAAATTCAGTAACCATGTCACTCATTACTCAATTAGTGAGATCAGCTACAAGCGTTGGTGCCAATTATTGTGAAGCTGATAATGCAGAATCTAGAAAGGACTTTAAACACAAAATTGGTATTTGCAAAAAAGAAGCAAAAGAGACAAAGCATTGGCTAAGGATGATGATAGTTAGTACATCCGACAATATAAAAGAAGAAGCTGATGTATTAAGAAGAGAATCTAATGAGTTAACATTAATTTTTAATGCAATTTATAATTCAACCAAAAGAAATTGTTAAACATTTTGAATTTATAAATTTAGAGTTTATTGGTAATTGGAAATTAATAAATTGGATATTCTAAAATAAAACCAGCCTCCGAAACCCACGAAGGGTGTCAAAGGCTGGCTATAAAAAGGGAGATATCTTAACTGGGAATCCTGTTAGGGATATTATCAACCCAGAAATGACATCACTTAGGTATTGTAGTAAATATTTTTCCACTGTCAATCCATAAGTTATACACATGTTGGGTTTAAGGCCTATCTTATTGACCTTTTTAATAATATTGCTTATTATTTATGACGTTGTTAGCCGGGGTGGTGAAATTGGTAGACACGCATGGTTTAGGACCATGTGCCCTTGTGGTGTGGAGGTTCGAGTCCTCTCCCCGGCACCAGCTTATATTAAGCTTAAATAGGGCTTTTTTTGTTAATAAAAAGGATTTGACATAATTTAAAAATTGATATATAATTCCAACGCTGAAAATGGGTTAAATAAATATGTGGATTTGTCCACAAAAACCCACATCTAAGCTAAAATTAAAAAAATTAATGAAAGTAAACTTAAAAGAAGTAAATAAATTAAAAAACATATCAAGCGGATAATTATACGTCGGCTTTTGCCTTATGTTAATTCCGCTTGGTTGCAAGCGGTTTTTTGTACCTTTTAAAAGCTTTCATTGAAGAACTTTGATAACTGAATAGGGTTAAAAAGAGCATCTAAATAAAACAATAATTGCTTAAATATTAGAATTACCAAATTATAAATAGTTCTCTCATAATTTGGTGGTTACACTCAAGGGCAAATGGTGGATGCCTCGACATTAAAAGACGATGAAGGACGTAGCAGCCTGCGAAAAGTCTCGGGGAGTTGGCAAGCAAACTTTGATCCGGGAATGTCCGAATGGGGAAACCCGATGTGTAGTGAAGTACACATCATTGCTAACTGAATACATAGGTTAGTGAGGAAGACCTGGGGAATTGAAACATCTTAGTACCCAGAGGAATAGAAAGAATTAATATTAGTTTTTAATTGCCCGCTACTACTTGTTGGTGGCGTTGGCAATTAAAAGCTAGTCTCGATTCCCTTAGTAGTGGCGAGCGAAAAGGGATCAGCCCAAACCATATTAGTGTTGTCTGTGAATCTAGAGAACTTCGGTTTTTTAGTGAAGCAAACTTAAAGGTACAAGCCGTTGCTGATATGGGGTAGTGAGAGGTTACTTTACAGAGCTTGTAATCTGTAGCAGAGAAATTTTGATTAGTTTCCTAGTAGAATCCGCTGGAAAGCGGAGCCAAAGAAGGTGATAGCCCTGTACGCGAAAGGAGTAATCACTCTGTTGTAATTTTATCTCGAGTAACTCAGGACTCGTGAAATCCTGGGTGAAACAAGCGTGACTATGCGCTAAGGCTAAATACTTTTAATGATCGATAGCGAACAAGTACCGTGAGGGAAAGGTGAAAAGCACCCCGGTGAGGGGGATGAAATAGTATCTGAAACCATTTGCTTACAAAGAGTCAGAGGGGCATTTATGCCCTAATGGCGTTCCTATTGAAGAATGAGCCAACGAGTGTGTGTATGTTGCTTATCTAACTCTTACGAGAGGAAGGTGTAGCGAAAGCGAGTCTTAACCGGCATTCTTAGTTAAATAGTCAATTCCGTTTTACGGGACTGACTATTTCTCTAAACAGCAGCATATATACGACCCGAAACCAGGTGAGCTAACCATGGCCAGGGTGAAGCGACCGTAACAAGTCGTGGAGGCCCGAACCCACTCGTCGTGTAACGCGAGGGGATGAGCTGTGGTTAGAGGTGAAATGCTAATCGAACCTGGCAATAGCTGGTTCTACCCGAAACAGTTTTAGGACTGGCCTT
>CAZPMS010000017.1:0-2779 GCA_964588165.1 uncultured Gammaproteobacteria bacterium | reverse complement strand
GATTAGAAAAAAAATGGCATAATTATTTTTTGTTAATTTTTAGTAAATTTTTAGCACGAAAAGCAGATGCTATTCGTGTTGTTTCAAATGGGATAAAAGATAAATTAGTTAAATATGGAATTAATAAAAACAAAATTTACGTTATTCCAACCCCGGCAGATTTAAATAAATTTTTAACTTATGATCAATTTCAAGTTCACAAATTAAAACAAAAATATGTGAATAAAAATATTTTGTTTGTTGGAAGGCTTGAATCTGTAAAAAATTTAGATTGGTTTTTAAATGTATTTCAAGAAATTAAAAAACAATACAAAGATGTACGATTTCTAATTGCTGGCGAGGGAAGTCAAAAAGAAAATTTAAAATTAAAAGTAAAAAAATTAAAATTAGAAAGCTCAGTTAAGTTTTTAAACAAAGTAAATTATGAAGATTTGACAAATTATTACCAATTAGCAGATGCTTTTGTTTTGCCATCACTTTCTGAAAGTTTTGGTAATGTTTTAATTCAGGCTGGCATAAGTGGCACTCCTTGCGTTGTCAATTCAACTACTGGAGCTAAAGATATTATTCAAGACAAAAAAACCGGCTTTTTGGTGCCAATTAATAATAAAAAAGAATTTAAAAATAAAGTTTTGCTACTATTAAAAGATAAAAAAAAAGCCGAAACAATGGGATTGGTTGCTAAAAAATATGTTAAAGAAAATTTTAATGGTGAAGTAAATATACAAAAAATAATTAAATTATGGAAAAGTTTAGTATCTTAGGATCTTAAAACTTGAATTTTATTTTAATCATTACAGCACGGTCGCGTCATAATGATTAAAATGATATAAATAAAAAATCAGCTCCAAATAATTGGAACTGATTTTTTTTATTTATCTCGTATCTGTACTTCTAAGTTGTAATTTATTTTTAATATCTGCTCTAATTTTTGTTGCCTTTTTTAATCTTTCAGCAAATTGCTGTTTTCCTTCCACTTTTTGCATTGTATTGCTAAATTTTTTTAAATGCAGTATTCTTCGCGCATTAATTTTTGCAGATACATTTTCTGGAACTTGATTTTCAAGTCTTTGCATTATTTCTTGATGTTTTAATAAATGATCAGAATACTTATCTAAAAATTTATTTAACCTATCTTTATTAGGATTATTTTTTTGAACTTGCACAATTCTAGTATTAATTTTTTCTACAAGTCTATTGTATCTTTCGTTAGCTTTTTCTAATCTAATTTCAGTTTTTTCATTGTCAGGATCTTTTTCCAAACGAAGTCTAGTTCTTAATAATTGCGCGCTAGCTTTTTGTAATTGTAATTCTGATTTTTTAATTGGATCACGAGTAAATCTGATTTTAATATCACGCCAAGCATTATGAAACCATGAAGTCCCTTTGATATCTAAATCTTGTTCAGTAACATCTGGCGCAATTTCTTCAATTATTTCAGTTTCAGCAAAAACAGATAAACCAAAACCAAAAATCAAAGCAAAAATTGTTGTAATTAAAAGTGTTTTTTTAAGCATAGGTTTTTTGTTAGTTAATTTCTTATTCACAAAGAAAATTTATTGTGTTTTTAATTATTTAAATCTTTATTGTATTTAAATTTCAGCCATTACTTTTTCCCTTCCCACTCATCAAAAAATTCTTGAAGAAATAATTCCATAAATTTGTGTCTTTTCTCGGCCATTTTTTTTTTGCTGTTTCTGTGTTCATGTTTTCTTTAAGCTTTAAAAGTTTACTATAAAAATGATGTATTTCTGAAGGATCATGTTTGCTTTCATCAAAAATGTCTCTGTCAAAAGGTAAGTCCGGATTCCAGATTGGTATAGATCTTGATCCTGCATACGAAAAACCTCTTGTTATTCCTATGGCGCCAATCGCATCTAAATTATCAGCATCTTGCAAAATTAATGTTTCAATATTATTTGTTGTTTTTCCATTTTCTGAAAAATTATATTCTTCATGGTATTTAATACAATGAAGAATTTTTTCTTTTTGTTTTTTAGTTAAATTAGTTTTATCAAGAATTTGCTTAACTTTTGGCAAGGAATTTTTTGGAGAGCAAAATTCTCCAGTTTCCTTTTGAATTATTCTATGAACATCATGTAAAAAAGCAGAAACAGCAATGACTAATTCATCCCCACCTTCTTTTTCTTGAAGTTTTAGGGCATTATTCAAAGTACGCCTTAAATGATAAATATCATGCCCGCTATTTTCTTTATGAAAAAGGATTTTAATTTCTTTTTCAAGTTGTTGAATTATTTCATCTATAAACATATGAGTACAAACCTAAATGTTGTTTAATTAGTTATGTGCGAAATCATTTGATATTTTATTTAAAATTAGTTAAAATTGTATTATACAAATGAAAAAAAATAATTATAATTCAAGCTATTTCTATTATATCACAAATATTTCAAAACAACTAAATTTATTATTTAATCATTATAGCGCGATCGCTTCATTATGAGTAAAAGAAAATTAGGCAAAAAAGCAATAGAATTTTTAAAAAATTTCATTGGTGATAATCAGGAGTTGATTTTTTATTTACTTAATCCATATGGCTACATGAAACAATCAATAGGCGGTATCCCATATCATGTTTTATATAATTTAAAAAGGGGCCAGTATATCAAATATAATAAAGACAAAAAAAGATGCGATTTGACGAAGAAAGGAAAGCAAGAAGTTTCAAAAATTATTTTAAATAATAAAATTAGAACTAAACAATGGGACAAAAAATGGCGTATCTTAATATTTGATATACCAGAAAAAAGAAAAATAT
>CAZPMS010000016.1:0-2875 GCA_964588165.1 uncultured Gammaproteobacteria bacterium | reverse complement strand
CATATAACGTTTCGAGTATATACGACGTTCGCCGACAACCTTATTATATTAAATAAAGGAGGCGAATGTGTCGAAGACCGAGCACCGCCGGAACGTTAGAGGAGGCGGAGCGGAGCGTATATACTCTGTTATCGGATGTTTTGGCTGGCGAACGATTATTTCCTTGAACTTATTTTCCTTGTGGCTAAATTTAAAATAGAAGCTAGTAGGTACAGAACAATAACGACAACTAAGATCGTTAACCCCTTATTAAGAAAGCCAAAATAATAATATTTAACACCTATTATCGGCTGGAGATCACAGTAACTCCAGCTTCCCCTTGATGGATCTAGGGGGAAGGGCGGGACTACAGCAAGAGACTTGCAAGGTATAAGTGGAAGAAAGATGAATAACAGCAGAAAGGCAATAAATGTTACTATTGTGACAAAGCCAGGCTTTAAAAATTTTTTCATAATGATTTGTTTAATTATTGAAATATTTTAAGAGTGAGTCAGACGAAATTTCCGATAACGTTTGCTGATGATCCGCAGTTCGGAACGAAGTGGAGAATTGTGGATATCAGCTGTTATATGATGTTAATTTAAACTTACTTTTTAATTCTAATATTATAAATATTTTCTACTTTTTCTGTAATCCAAATTCCTATTCCATTTAATATTTCTAATATTTTTTCCTTGTCATCGGTATTATTTATTGCTAAAAACAAAACCTCTTTCATTTCTTTTTCCTTTTCTGGGTAGTTTTTTGAAAATAATTCATAGCATGGATATAAATCTCTTGTAAAGCTTTCTTCTTTCTCCATTACAAGTTCAAAAGCGGTTCTTAATATTCTTTTCATTATATATTTACATTGAGATTTTATATCTATAGATTCATCTTTATTATTAAGTAATTCAATTTTTTTATTTATGAAGTTTTTAAAACCATAAGTACAAATTAATGACTCTTTTCCTGGTTTTATATCTGGGAGATCTCTTATAACATCTTTTCCATATACACAAGTAGCCATTGTTTTTAGTAATACTGGTGCAATTTTATTTTTACCATCTGTGATTTTTTTAACATCTTTATCTACCAAATCGAAATCTGTACAAAATGGGTATTTAGATTCCAGATCTTTTTTAAGAGAATCTTTCCAGCTAGTATCTATATTTACATCATGCAACAATGCTAAACAATCAATATCTGAGATACCTTTTATTGGTGTTCCTCTACTCACAGATCCTTTTATGTAAATACTATGAATATTATTAGGGATGTGTTTTTTATATGCCTCAACAATATCAGAAACAATATTACTCCATGGTTGAGTAATTTTTTCTATAGATGATTGATTAACTATATATCCATTATCATTGACCGATAAAATTGTACCAATATTTTTTATTGTTTTTGATTGTATGGTTGTAGAATTTGGATTATCTTTTTCTGTGATTTGTTTTGTGTTTATTTCTTCCATACTGGTATCTATTAAAGTTTAAATTAATTTTCATATAACATATGCGTATAACAGAAGTTTGTCGAAGCGGAGCGAAGACAAATTTGGACGGAGGCTTACCGATAGGTAAGCCGTAGTCTGTTATACGCTGTTAGCTGATGTATATGTTTTTCTTTGATTTGCGAATGCAAATCACTTTTAAAAAGAATTAAATTTTGTTTTTCGTTTTGGGGCAAGGGGAAGAGGGGAATTAAAGGGGTGAATTCCCCTTGCCCCAAAACACCTTATCTGTCAACGTGGACATAAACTCTTGACTAAAGTTCATTCTCTCTTATCATTTTTTCTATTCTCTCTCTATTTTCTGGGGTTATTTTTACAACATCTCTAAAAGTTGGCCCACCTCTAAAATCTCTGGAAGCACCATCTGTCCCCACCAATGTCAAACCGCCAGGATGTTTATCTTTTTTTCTAGGTTCTTCGTTTGGGTCTTTTTCTTGCGAAAGCATTCTATAATTAAAATTTGTGTCGGTCTCCTCACTAATATGTGGTTTGTGGGCGGTAAAAACACGCCATTTTCTCCCCTGCCAATAAACTTCATCCCCAACATTTATATCCTGTACAGTCATTTCATTTTCTTTTTCTTCTCTAATTACAACATCTTCACTCTTTGAATTATCTGAAATTTCTGGCTTATTTTTATTTAATTGCTTTTCTATATCTTCATTTTGGCGAACTAGCTCCTCAATTTCTGTACCCAATTTTTCTATTTTTTTTGTGTTTGAGGTTATTCTCGGCGGACTGTCTTCGCTAGAAGGTTGGCCAAGTCCTGACCTAATTTCATTTAAGGATTTTATAGTGTCTTCATTTGACATAGCTAATGCTGAAGCCTCTTGTTGTTTAGCTTTGATTTGTTCTACTATTTGAGATCTTTTGTCTTCGGGCGATATACTTTCAGTTTCCTCTGGTTTTTTCTCAACACGTTGTTCTTGCTTTAAAGATTCCTCCTCATTTTTTGTTGATTTAGGATTTGGTCCTGTTTCGAATTTTGACATATTTTTATTGAATATAGTTAATAATAAATTGTCTTCGTAGCGGAGCGGAGAAACACCTTATTTCCCCTTTAAAATAAATAAAAAATAAAATTTAATTCTTTTTAAAAGTAGGCGTTAGCCGCAAAGAAAAACATATATTTCAGCTAACGTCTCTGCATATACGAAGTCCTGCAAAGCAGGATTTGGGTGAAACAAGCGTAAGCGTAGTGAAACCGTATATGCTGTGTTGTCTGCTGTTACCTTAAACAACATATTAAATATATCAAAAAAGCTGATAATTTACCAGCTTTATTATTTTTATACTTTAATGGGTAATGGCATACAACGTTTAGGAATATCTGAAGTTTGCCGAAACGAAGTGAAGGCAAATTTGGGTGAAAGAATT
>CAZPMS010000015.1:0-5557 GCA_964588165.1 uncultured Gammaproteobacteria bacterium | reverse complement strand
TTGAATCTCCTTCTTGTCTTGGAGATAATTGCATTCCTTCTTCACATGAACTAATTAAAAATAGACTTACAACAAATATACTTAATAATATTATTTTTTTCATTAACAAGCACCACCTTCAAAATTAAACCAACCATTACCTGCACAATAACATGCCCTATTTGTATTTTCATTATAGATTATTGCACCTTCTAAATCATCATTACAAATACCTAAAGAAGACACTTTATTTAACATAATATTTCCATTAACAGTTAAATTTTCATTTATAATAACATTTCCACCTTCAAACAAACTTCGACCATTTACCTTAAAAGAATAAGAAAAAACATCAGGATTACTTACAAAACCAGCATCATTAACTACAAACAAATCTGTTCCATCAGGATTTAAATCACTAGGTCTATGAATTTTATAAGTTCCAGACATATCTTGAGTTAATTCTGCAGTACCGGGACCCATTTCATTAAAACTATGTCCAAACAATTCAGGAGAGATACCACTCCCGGGATTATAAGCAAAACTCAATCCACCAACTAGTCCAATTAAAACAACTAAAAAAATAAAATACTTTTTTTCAATATTAATTACTATTTTCATTTATTATCCTCTCCTTTTGATTTTATATAATATCCACTTATTATTAATAAGAACATTAAAATGCTCATAATTCCAAAAAATGGAACATCTTCTTCAGATAAAACACACTCTAAAACAGCTATTCCAATCTGACTAGATTCTCCATCAACAATTTCATATTGTATTTCATCCATTTGTCCAACGCCGTCAGAACAATCATCTCCTGTAGGACAATAACAATCACTATAACTGCTATAAGTTACTTCTCCTCCAGAACCAGGTTCTCCTGGTGGTGGACTAGAAGAATAAACTTCAAATTCGCAAGAAGCATAGGCTGGACTAAATCCCTCCTTAATGGAAGTTATATTAATACTATGGTTTCCAACAACACTAGTACTAAATAAATAAGTATAATTCCCATTGGAATCTGTAACACTATGATTGATATTAGACCCATTAAAATAAATTGTAACATTTGCACCATCAGAATTACGTGTAATATTATTAACATATTCATCAACATGCACATTAATATCTTGTGCCCCAGTATCATCTTCAAATCTTCCATCACAGAGATAAGAATCTAAAGTAATATCCAAATAATATACATTAGAAGATCCTCTACAACAAAACTTCCAATCATAATCAGAACATTCTCCAACATGTGCATTATTTTCACAATGCTCTCCAGCATCACAACTATTTTCTTTTATATCACACTGGCCAGCACCAAAAAAACTTAAGTTTTGAGAATAAACACCTGTATTCGAAACATGGGAATTCATAATATTTGTTAAAGAAATATGTCCTCCAATAGGAACAATTCTAAAATCTAAATTATTACCTGGACAACATAAACCATAATCATAACATGCTCCATCTGTATCAAAACATACATGGCTATTTGTTTCATCAGCAAAAAACAAATTTGCAACACTACTTATTTCTGCACTACAATCCCCTTCAGATTTAATTATACAATCTCCTGTCAAATCTGCATTTACAAAACTAACTAATAATAAGAATACAAAAACTATCACCAAACTCTTTTTCATATATTTCATTTAACACCTTCCGACTTATAAACTTTTTGTCTTTTTATATCTTCATAAATATGATCCAACTGCTTAACAGTCCAACCTTTTCTATAAAGTGCCTTACGAATTTCCATTTCATTAAATCCTTCACGACTAGCTCTTAAAACATAGGTCTTCAAAATAATTTTATCTTTCTCAATCATAAATAATTTCTTACGGAATAATTTAAAACTAATAAAATTACTCACATCAAAAAAGTTTCCAGGACCACGATAAAAATTAATCCACAAAATTCCAAAAACTAAAACAATACTTAAAACAATATACCAAAGTTTAGGAATATTTTTTCCACAATCTTGAGGACAATAATTTGAATTTAAAGAATCAGATTCATTAACACCAATATCTGAAAAAATAGAACACTTCCCATCTCCACAATAACCATAATCACAAGTTCCATTACAATCAAATCTATACAAAATCTCAGAACCTTCATATATACTAGCCGGAACTACAAATGCATCTGTAAAAACAATACTATTGGACAAGGCAGCATACTCAAAAGAAGGATTACTACCAAGTCCACTACATAAAACAACATTACTTGAATTTTCATAATTACAAGAACTACTAAACACGTTAACAGAACTATAATTCTCTAAATTTTCAATAACTTCTGCACCTACACTAGAACTTAAACTTTTTGAAACATAAACATAATCAGATTCACCAGATAAAAAATCGACATTAATTAACTCATAATCATAATCTCCTTTTACATTTCTTTGATTAAACAAATATATTTCATTTTTAATATCTAATAAATTAGACATACTAATAATTTTACTAAATGTTGGAACTTTCAAATTATCCACAGGAGTATAGTCTCTATGAGATTTCTTATATAAAGAACTAATCCACTTAGGTGTTTTTGTATTTATACTAATCATTTCATCAAAAAATTCTTTATACTTCAAATCCTTAGCACTAGAACTCAAATTAGAATTTTTAACAGAACTAAAATTAGATTGAATCCTCTCCAACAAATCTAAAGAAACTCCAACCAAACTATCATATCCCATTCCAGAAGAAAAATCAGATAAACTTCCATTTAAACCACTGAAAAAATCTACAGAATCGTTTAATTCAACAATCATTCCGGGCAATTCAGATTCTAAAACTTCAGCAATACTAACTATCTTGATAACTTTAGAAATACTAGATTCAACTTGCCTAGAATCCTTAACTCTCAAAACAACTGTAAAATTTCCTTCAGAAGAATAACTATGTTGTACTTTAGCACCACTGCCAGAACTATTATCTCCAAAATCCCATAAATATGAAACAACTCCTCCTTCGGAAGAAGAACCATCAAAAGTTATAGGTATATTTTTTGCATTATATTCAGAGTCTACTTCAATTTTAGGAACAGGTGCATCTGTAACATTGAAATAAGAAATATAATCTTCACCTAAAAACTCAATTTCTAATTTACAGTCTTCATCTTTACTAGACGGAGTAACTAAATCATAAAAATAACTTAAATCTAAATCAACACCACTTAAATTATACTCTAAAATATCTACATCTAAATCATAAATCAAACTCATAACAGTTTCATCAAATAAATTTAAAGTCGGATCAAAACTAAAAGATGTTCCACTTAATTTAAATGGAACAACACAATCTCCAGAACATTCAGAATTATAATAATCATTTATTTTAGATTTCAAAAGACTACTAGAAGAACTAAAATCACTAGAATAATCTCCATAAACTGCTTTATTTATACTAATAAAATAATAATCTGTGGAAGGTGGCACTTCAGGTAAAAAAAATCCTGAAGAAGTTGCACTTACACAAACACTCAAATTAATAGGACTAGATTCATCAGATAAATCCAATGTCATATTACAACTAGTTGAAGTCCAATCCAAACCAACATCATTAAAATAACAAGTTTCATCTCCAATTTTGGCCCTTAAACTTCCAGAACTACTTGAATTTTTGGCAACAGCATTTATTTTAATCAACAATTCATTTTGTAATTCATCAACACTCAAAGAAAAATCAGAACATTTTTGAATTTGAGGATTAACTTCATTAATTCCTTCATATGAAGGTGCATAATCTGCATAAGAAGAATCATAATCTAAACTATTTACAGCAGAACCCCAAGAACTAAATTCACCTAAATAATTCCAATCCCACCCGTCAAGACCTATATCTATTTTAACCTCTCCGCTATTTTCAGAAAAATTAAAACTAACATTTTTCAAAGTATTATCAATTTGAAAAGCATAATTATTATCTTCAGAAACATAACTTATTGAATCAGAACCAGAACCAGAAACACTATAGTTTGAAAAATCACCGCTATAAACACTTGAATTAACTAAAAGATCATAAAGAATAATTTCTTTTAAATCATAACTTCCACAATTTTTTATATCTGCTTTTATAACTTCATCTAAATCTACGGTCCCATTTACTTTTAAAACACCATCAAAATTTTGAGATGGCCCATAAATATTTCTATCTAACTCTAATGAAGCAAAAACACTACTTACAAAGATTACTAAAAATACTAAAATAGCTAACTTTTTCAATATACCACCTCTTTAAATAAATTAACAAAAATTCTTTATAAACTTTTCTAAGAACTAAGCTCGTCATAAATTCCTAAAAATCCTTTCATACTCAAAGTTGTCATGTCAGAAACTAATTCTATAGAAATTTTTCCCCGTTCCACATAATCATCAAGATCTTTATTTAGATTTTCACTCTCAATTAATTCTGCAACAACAATTTGCTCACCTTTTATAATCAAATCATATTTTTTTGGAATTTCTTCACTAGTATAAGACTCACCATTTTTAATTAATGCTATTTTCTTATTAATATCTGTCATTTCAAAAACAATTACAGATTCTTCTCCCATATAAGAATGTAATTTATAGGCACCAATCTCATTTGTCAAATAATCAATATGTTCTCCAAAAATAACTTGAGCTCCAGAATTTAACAAATCTAAATCAACAAATGGTTTTTCTAAATTCTTTTTGTCTGCAAATATGTTATTAATTTGTGTAAAATAAAATCCTAATATAATTAAAATGATCATTAAAATTCCAAACATCCACCAAACTTTTTTTGACATATAAACATTATAAATTAATTAGTTTAAAAAATTAACGAAAAAAAAGAAAAAAGTTAGAAAAGAGTCCTAAAGAAATTTACAAAGGTATTCCAAATCCCTCCTTGCAATGGGGCAGAACCAGAACATTTTGCTCGATAAACACAACTACTATCATATTCAATATCTGTACAACTAGCAGAACTAGTAAACCAATTTGGATCTCCACCATTTATATTATGGCAACTAAATTGTATCTCAGAACAAACTCTTCCCTGCTCCAAAGAACAGGCTTGATATCCCGAATCATAAAGGGGAATAGCCGGATCAGACTCATCAGTTACACAAACATGATCTTCGTCCGAACCACTACATTGTTCCGTAACAGTAAGTCTTTCAGAATAAACATAGGCATAAGGTCCAGAATCCTCATCTAACTTGACACTAAATTTAAATTGAGGGTTAGTCTCATATAACTCATCAACACAACACCAACCAGTAACCCATGTTGTAACAAAAATATTCTCATCAAACTCTCCTCCATCCAAATAACAACATAAATCATCCGTAGTCAAGTAATCTTCATCTTTAACTGTAATAGGACTCAACAATTCTCCATCGCAGTCTCCTTCACCGACTACAGTCAAAGTAACTTCTGTCCCTTCAACAACTGTCTCTTCCTCACCATCTTCTCCCCAGAAAGCATCAACTATTTCACATTCATGCATTATTGGAGCAGTACAATCGCTGATATCAAAACCAGTACAATCGCTTAAACAAGCTAAAGTTCCGCCATCAAATCCTC
>CAZPMS010000014.1:0-7157 GCA_964588165.1 uncultured Gammaproteobacteria bacterium | reverse complement strand
GAAAGAAAATAATTATCAACCAATAATTAAAATATTTGGCAAAGGAAAACCAAATATTTTTGTGGTTGGTTGCGTTCACGGCACCGAGATTGTTGGTAAAAATATTATTAATAAATTAAATAAATTAAAAATCTTAAAAGGAACATTAACAACAATTATTGCCAATCCACTTGCTTTAAAAAAGAAAAAAAGATTTATGGACATTGATTTAAATAGATGTTTTCCTGGTAAAAAAAATGGAAAAATTGAAGAAAAAATTGCATATAGTTTAGTAAAAATAATTAAAAAAGCAGATTATTTAATTGATATTCATTCAACAGCAACTGATACAAAAGATGTTGTAATTATTAAAAATAATAATAAAAATATTAGGAAATTAATAAACATAATTAACCCGTCAAAAGTACTTTTAATGCCAAAAAAAATAGGTGATGGATCATTAATTAATCAATGTTCGGGTATTAGTTTTGAATATGGAAAACATAAATCAAAAAATACTTTTGAAAAATCATTAAAAGATATTAAAAAAGTTTTGTGTGATTTAAAAATGATTAAAAATATAAAGATTAAACAGAAAAAACATGAAACTGAATATTATAAAGTTTATGGTGCAGAAAATAAACCTAAGGATTTTAAGATTAAGAAAAATATAAAAAATTTTAATTTAATCAAAAAAGGAGATGAATTAGGTTTTGTGAATAACAAAAAAATATTAGCAAAAGAAAATTTTTATCCGGTGTTGTTTGGTGAAAATTCTTATGAAAAAATAATTGGATTTAAGGCTAGGAAGATTAAAAATTTGTGTTAATTTTTATCCACAGTTAACAATATGATTTTGATTTGACAAATCAAATATAATCGTATATAATCTAATATAGTTAATATATAAGATAAAAATATGTTAAAATTTAGCAAAAGATTATCATTTAGTCCTAAAATAACCCATAAAATATATGGACTTATTGCTCAAATTGATGAATTAAAAGGTCAATGGAAAATGGGTGCAAACTTGTCACCTCAAACTTTAGGCATGCTTAAAAGATCAGTAATTATTACTTCATCTGGTGCTTCTACTCGTATTGAAGGCGCACAACTTACTGATGAACAAGTTGCAAAATTATTAAAAGGATTAAAAATTCAAAAATTGATTACTCGAGATGAACAAGAAGTGGCAGGTTATGCTGAGCTTTTGACTAATATTTTTGATTCATATAAAAAACTAGAATTATCTGAGAGCTCTATAAAACATTTTCATAGTGAATTATTGAAATACTCTGAAAAAGATATTCGTCATCGCGGTCAATATAAATCTGGTAGTAATCGAGTGGAAGCAAGAGATGCTGATGGTGATATAATTGGTGTTTTGTTTGATCCTACCCCAGCATACTTAGTTAATAAAGAAATGAATGAATTATTAAAACACACAATAGACTTGTTTAAAAAAGAAGAAGTTCATCCATTAATTATTATTGCTAATTTTATTTTTGAATTTTTATCTATTCATCCATTCCAGGATGGCAATGGTCGCACTTCGCGTGTGCTAACAAATTTATTATTACTCCAAAACGGATATGAATATATGCCTTATGTTTCACATGAAAAAATAGTTGAGGACAATAAAAATGAATATTATCTTTCTTTGAATAAAACACAAAAAACTTGGAAAAAAGATAAAGAAGATATTAGTCCATGGTTGCTATTTTTCTTAAACATTTTATTAAAACAAACCCAGATGGTAATTAAGCTATTATCTAAAGAATCAATTGAAAATTTGTTATCAGAAAAGCAATTAGCAGTGTGGAATTATTTTAACAAACACACGATAATAACCCCAAAGAAATTAAGAAATGATCTTAAGATTGCTGGTCCAACAGTTATACAGATATTAAATAAACTTCTAGATATGAAGAAAATTGAACGAATCGGCAAAGGACGAGCAACAAGGTATAGAGTAGTAAAATAAAATATGTTACGAAATTTAAGTCTATGACATATTCTCAAAAACGCAACATAATTTTAGCTGGAATAATTTTTCTAACAGGAATTTTGGTTGGAGGAAATTTTTTAATTCAAAAAAAGTCTAGTTTACCAAATATTACAAATAATCCAAATTTAGAATTTTATCAAGTAGATTATGTTATAGATGGCGATACATTTAAACTTGCAGATAATCAGAGAGTGCGATTATTAAGTATAAATGCGCCTGAAAAAAATGAATGTTATTACCAAGAATCACGCCAAGCATTACAAGATTTAGTTGAAGGAAAACAAGTTCAATTAGAAAAAGACATTTTAGAAAAAGATCAATATCTTAGACTTTTACGATATGCAATTTTATTTGCTGAAAATCCAGATGATTCTAATATTTTAATTAATTATTATTTAGTGCGAAATGGTTTTGCATGGCGTGTGCCTTCACCACCAAATAACCGTTATAGAGATTTATTATCAACAGCTCAAGAGCAAGCTAAAAAAGAAAAACTCGGTTTATGGGGAGCTTGTAATTATGAAACAGATAATAAATTAGGTGAAAAAGATTCAAAACCAAGTGATCCAAATTGTGTTATTAAAGGAAATATTTCAGAAAAAGGTTATGGTAAAACATATTTAATTAAAGGTTGTGATAATTATGAGACTGTGAAGATTGACACGCGAAAAGGCGAGCAGTATTTTTGCACTGAAAAAGAAGCAGAATCTGCTGGCTTTCGCAAAGCCAAAAATTGCCCTTGACAGAAGAGTTTAATTATGTAATAATAGAGACCTAAAAATAAAAGTATTAAAATAATAAATAATTTAACAATATAATAATATATGGAGGAAACATCATGAGAAAATTATTTTTTGTAGTTTTTGTAGTAGTGATCCTTGTTATTTCTGGATCGCAAGTTAATGCAGAAAAACAAAATCAATTGGTAAAAGATGATGAGTCAAAATTGCCTAGTCGTAATATTCAACAGTCTCAACAACAACAATTACCAGATCTTGGTTTTGTTGACGGAATAAGAATTGAAGACGAAGGCAGTAGAAAAAGGATTATTGTTGAGATTAGGAATAGTGGGCTAGCTCCTGTTGGCAATATAAACCTTTTTACTTATCTAAGAATTGAAGACATGGATGGTCAGATGATTTGGCATAATCATCGTTTTTTTCTTTACAATTGGGGCGAGAGTTGCCCTTTCCATCCAGGAATGAGCCATTATGGTTTTATTCCCGGGGACAATGAGGTAAAACTTTCTAAGTCAACTGCTGGAAATGTTTGTTTCGAGCAGCGAGTAGTGATTCGTGCTTGGATTGATTCTGATCTAGAATCTAGTGGAATAATTCAGGAATCCAATGAAAACAATAATTATATTGAACTTCGTTGGTACCCTCCGGGCTATAGACCGCAGAGACCTAAGTTTTTAGGAAACTATCCAAACCCTTTCAATCCGAAAACAAAAATCAGTTATACCGTTGCAAAACCAGGTCATGTAAAACTCACAGTTTACAACATGCTTGGTCAAAAAGTTGCTGATCTAGTAGATGAAATAAAATCTTCTGGAAGATATTCAGTGATTTTTAACGCCAAAAATTTAACAAGCGGTGTTTATTTCTATAAAATTAAAACAGATGGTTTTATGGAAACAAAAAAGATGTTTTTTAACAAGTAAAACATCTTTATCGCGAATTTCAAGCCATTATGTAAAAACATAATGGCTTTTTTTATTTTATATATTCTCTTTTTAAAATACTATAAACCAACAGATCAACAAATTTTCCTTTTTCCAATTGACCATCTCTCAGCCGACCTTCATAGATAAAACCAGATTTTTTTAAAAGTTTCCAAGAGCCAATATTATCAGATACAACTTTAGCATAAATACGATTCAATTTTAATTTTTTAAAACCAAAATCAAGCATTAATTTAATTGCTTTAGATGTTAATTTTTGTTGCCAATATTTTTTAGCTAACCAATATTCAATTTCAGCTTTTTTGCCTTCAAAATCAATATTACTAAAACCAACTAAACCGATAATTTCTTTTTTTTCTTTCAGGCAGATGCCAAATTGACATTTTTCTTTTTTCTTAAATGATTTTTTAATTTCTAAAATATATTTTTTTACATCTTTTAAAGAAAAAGGGTGTGGCAAATCTGTATATTCAGCTACTTCTTTATCTTTTGCTGCTTGATGAATTGATTTGGCGTCGGAGTTTTGTATTGGTCGTAAGACAATTTTTTTGTCAGCGAGTGTTGGTTGGATTTTTGGAAATAAAGCCATATGATTTTTATTTTAATTTATTATAATTATAACAAAATATGAAAAAAAATAAAGACCTCAATTTGATATTGAGGTCTGTTTTAAAATGGAGATTGTTTCAGTAAGCACAAGTTGCATCTTTTCCTTTTTTCATCCATTCAATTGATTTGGGCATTATCTTTGGTTTTACTGGCTGATTAATCACAATTTCGGATGCTACGAATTGCTTACTTTTTAATTTTTTTGTTTTCATTTTTTGTTACCTCCTGTTATTTTTTTGGTTTATTTATTTTTAGAAGTTGTTTAAATTTTTTTTGATAAGGGTTTTTGTCATTGCCGTATAAAAATGGCACATATCTTCGGTTAATTTTTTTGATGTTTTTTTTGCGACTTCCTGTGTTACATAACATTGACCTCCACATTGTGATTCAATTATACATCCTTGGCAGTTTTTGTCAAAACCAGGAAAATGTGTGTTAACGAATTGATATAAACCACCGGATTCTTTAAATGTTTCATCTAATTGATCAATATTTCCGATTCCAGTATTTGAATAATCACAAGATTTGAGGTTTCCATCTGGATTAAAAGTTAGACCATTCCCCTCTTTAGCAGAACAAAATGCATGAGGTTGTTTTAATAGAGAAATTGACATCAACTTCCGAAAAGGAGCTCCCCAAGTGCCACCAAAAAAAATATTTTTATCTTCAGCATAATTTTTAAGTTCCATAATTTTTGCCACCCTCTTGTTTATCGGAATGTCAACAAGATTAATTAAATCATAATCAAAAGCAACAGATGACATTTTTCTTTTTGCAGCAAAGTCAATAATACCTTTATTTATCAGATGAAAATTTTTAGAAGTAACAGTTATGCTAATACTATCAAGAGGATAACCTATTTGTTCCAACAGATCAATTTTTTTTATTAATTTGATAAATGTCCCTTTGTTGTTTTTAGTAACCCTGATTGTGTCATTGGCGATTTCTAAACCATCAAGAGAAGTTGCAATTCTGATTTTGTATTTTTTTAAAAATTCAGCCATTTTTTTGTTTAATTGCCATAAATTAGTGTTCATGCCATATTCAAAATCAAAAGAATTTTGCGATTGGCAATACGCGACTGTTTTTTCAATAACTGACCAATTTAACAATGGCTCAGCATTTCCAAAATGGATTCGCCCATGACTTTCATTAATTTCTGTCATTATTTTAATATAGGCATCTAAACATTTTTTAGCCATTTTCCAATTCATTTTTACTGAAGAAGTGTTTTGATGATGAGATATGTCTTGAAAAAACATGCAATGTTCACATCCTAGATTACAAATATTACTGACAGCAAGACTGATATGATTAATTGTTTGTTTTTCTTTTACTTTTTTTAAATGTTCCATCTTTTTTTGGAGCAAAATTTTTCTTTCATCAAAGTCAATTGGTACAAGAAAATTGTTTTCAGTAAAAATGGTAATTAAACTAGTTAAATCACCATTGGTAATTTGTTGAGCTTCATTTAGAGTATTTCCATATTTAAAAAAATCTAAAAATTGAATTGCTTTTTTGTTGAAAATTTTTGGATTACCAAAAAGTGTGTGATAAACAAAAAATTTGTCTTTCAGTTTATTTGAGAATTGCTGAAGATATTGCGATTTAATGAGTTTTTCTGACATTTAAATCACCTCCTGATATTTTATTAAGTTCAAAGTTTTTTTATCTCTCAGATTTATTATAAATGGTAATGATTATTTTGTCAAGTTTTTGTTTCACCGCATCTATGTTATAATACCTGTGTATAAAAGCATAAATATATGTCCAAAAAAACACTAACTTTTAGTTTATTTATAATATTAATCGCAAGCAGTTTTTTAGTTGTTGATTTTGCTTTAGCTGCTAACCAAGTCCCAACTATCTCCAACCTTCAACAACACGACGATGTAAATGGTCAAATGTCTGAAGGAGCGACAACTTATGATGTTAACCCATATTTCACTTTTATTATTTCAGACCCAGATAGTGGCGATACGGTTGGCTATCAAATTCAAGTAGATGATAGTAGTAATTTTGGTTCCCCTGTTATTAATTATACATGGAATGGATCAACAACAAATCCAAATGATATAACATATAATATATCATCACAATTATCAGAGGGTGATTATTATTGGAGAATAAGAGCAAGAGATGGTGATGGACTTTATTCTGCATGGGCAGATGATAATAATGGATATTCAGGTTCAGGTTTTGACTTTAGAGTTGTTATCCCTGAAAAGTGTGATGTTTCTAGAGATGGAAGTATAACTGAAATTGATATGGATATGGTAAGTGATGCTTATGCTGGTTCAATCACTCTCGACGCAGAAGAAGAAGTTTTGGCTGATGCCGATGAAAATGGTAGTGTTCAATTATATGATGCAACTCTAATCGGGCGTACAGCTAATGGTTTAGAACCGCCGAATTGTGATGATCCAGATCCTCTCCCAGACCTAACAAACTCAGAAAGTAATTTTTATCTTGATCCAGCTGATGCATGTATGACTGGTAGTGCTGTATATATGTACAATGATGTTTTAAATATAGGTGATGGACCAAATACATATCAAGACATAACAGGCAATGATACAGTAGTTGTCTATTATCAAGTTTTTCGCGATGGTTCTCAAGTTTATCAAAATCATAGATATCACCATTTAACTCTTGGCGCTGGCAGTTCTTTTGAAAGTTCGGATCTTTTTGGTCCAGGAGTTTTTTCTGAATCAGGAAGTTATGTTGTGCGAGTCACTCTAGATCCTTATGATCAAGAAACAGAATCCAATGAAAGCAATAATGTTAAAGAAATAACTTTTGATTGCTTAGATCCAAACACTCCCCCAACCATCTCCCTATCCTCCCCATCAAATGACTCAACTTGCAATAGTTATT
>CAZPMS010000013.1:0-7507 GCA_964588165.1 uncultured Gammaproteobacteria bacterium | reverse complement strand
CCGTAGTTCAGTTGGCTAGAATGCCTGCTTTGCAAGCAGGAGGTCAGGAGTTCGAATCTCCTCGGGTCCACCAGTTTAATAAAAAGTTAAAATATATTTTAAAACAACATCTTTATAAAAAGATGTTGTTTTATTTTTAGAATAATATTATTTACTATTTTATTTTAATAAAAAAAGTTGTATAATATACTTGTAATAAAATTATTACGAAAAATTATAAATGAAAGGAGGTGAAACGAATGCCAGCAAAAAAACGAAAGGTAGCTAAAAAGAAAAGAGTAGTTAAGAAAAAAAGGAAGGCTGCTCCAAAGAAAAAGAAAAGAGTAGTTAAGAAAAAAAGGAAGGCTGCTCCAAAGAAAAAAAGAAAAACCAAGAGAAGAAAGAAAAAATAACTTTCTCTCTCGAAAGAGAATACAAAATCCCCGGGCTCATGCTTGTTGGGGATTTTGTGTTATATTAGCCAAAAAATTTGAGTAAAAAAGCTTAAAATTTATTTATTCTTAATTAAAATAAAGTGCTCTGGGAATCAATTTGTTTTTCTTTTTCTGAAAAAATCTCTATTTTACCGTAACTTCCATCAAAACCCGGTATTAAATTTACCTTTCCTTCTCTAACCCGTCTTATACCTTCAGCTACAAGTGGTAAAGTTATCGATTTAATATCTTCAATAGACATATTAAGCAAAACATTAAATTCATTTTTGCCTGCCTTACACAAATTAAAATATTCTGCCTGGACTTTTTTTGAATTTTTTCCTACAGAAAAACTTTCAGCAATAATTTCCTGCAAAGGAATTAAACTTTTGTAAGGGATAAAATTCTCTTTTTTTATTTCATTATCTTTTTTATCACTTAAGTTATCCACACGGTTTAAAACTCCAATAGTTAATTGTTTTTTACACTTAGGACAAATATTTTTTTGTTTTTTTGTTTCTGAAGGCGAAAAACTTACGTCACAATCTCTATGTCCGTCAAAATGATACATACCTTCTTCCGGAAAAAATTCTATGGTATATAAAAACTTTTTTTTATTTTTCGTTTTTATTATTTCAAAAATTTCATTATAAGAAATATCTTTAAGATCTAAAACATTTGCCTCCCTTCCTAAGTTGGGCAAAGAATGGGCATCAGAATTGGAAACCAAAGTTATATTATCAAGTTGTGAAAGTTGCCAGTTCATCAACGGATCTGAGGATAGGCCAGTTTCAATTGAATAGATGTGTGGGCTTAGTTCCTCATAACATTCCTCTATAGAATCAAAGCCGGATTTGGAACCGAAAATGGCAAACCAGGGCGTCCAAGCATGGGCCGGAATGGTTAAATGATTTTCATCTATGGCTAAACAAATTTTTAATAGCTCTTTAGCCGACATGCCGATTATAGGCCGGCCATCAGAAGCCAATTTACAACCCCTACCTTTTAATTCTTTAGTCAATTTTTTTACAAACGAAATATTGGGCGCCATAATGCAAATATGAAGCCTGCGTGTTTTATCGCCTTGCCGGTAAATACAGGAAATCTCTGTGGTTAACATAAACAAGGTTCCGGTATTGGAACCTTTTAATTTATACAAACCCGGCTTGGTTTCTTCCAATTTTTGCTCTATATCTTTTTGCCAAGCTGGGTGTGTAAAATCTCCGGTACCCACAATATTAATGCCTTTTGTTTGGCACCAAGTATCAATATTTTCCAAAGTAAGCTCTTTAGAACAAGCCCGAGAATATTTAGAATGGATATGTAAATCACAAATATAAGGCATAAGTAATTACCAGTTTAGCTAATTTTTAAAAAAGAAGCAAAAGAAAAAGGGATCCGATGAATTGGATCCCTTCGCAATGTGATGGCCTTAGAAAGTTAAACTTCCTTAAGGCCAATTAGTTTCGCGATAACTTTGGCCAGTTTATCTGGATAATGAGTGAGTAAATGAGTCCACCTGTCATGCTCACCAATCCGTTGATGTTTAGCCAACATGATTGCTTGCTCAGGAGGAATCAGTTCGGCCTCAATCACCTCTACCGTGGCCGATACATTCCCCAGCTCAACTGGTTTAGATGGCGTTTCAACACCATTATCCAAGGTTAAATTGGC
The DNA here is from genome assembly GCA_964588165.1 of uncultured Gammaproteobacteria bacterium. Classification (GTDB taxonomy): domain Bacteria; phylum Patescibacteriota; class Patescibacteriia; order UBA1558; family UBA10009; genus CAZPMS01. The sequence goes on along the minus strand of CAZPMS010000013.1, from coordinate 5,420 downwards.
ATAATGTTTCAACACAAAATCGGGTATTGAGCCAATGTTGAAAATCAAGCGGTCCGGCAGGCGTCCGGTATACTTCTCAATTTCCAACAAATGGTCAGCAGCAGTTAAATCATTTGTCTGGCCTGGTTGAGACATTAAGTTACAGACATAAATCATTGGCACTTCAGAAGCTTGAATAGCCTCGGCAATGCCTTCCGGCAATAAGGCCGAAATGATTCCGGTTCTTAAAGATCCCGGACCAATAATCAATTGGTCTGCTTGCTTAATCGCCTCAATGGCAGCTGGACAAGCCTTGGACGGATGGTTCAAGAAAAGCTCTTCAAGATCATGAGAGTTATTATGTTTGATAATCTCCCACTCACCTTCAATAACTGCCCCATTTGCATAGCGGGCACAGATTTCAACATCCTCATCAGTTGATGGAATAACTTTACCCGCTGCCCTAAGTTCAGCTCCGAATATTGAGAAAGCCTCACTTAAGCTACCATACTTATCCACCAAACCGGCAATATAGGTATTGGCAGTATTAGTTCCATCTGGTAAAACAGTAAAGTTATGCGTAGCTCTGGCTAAATTCAGCAAACATTTTCTGCCATCACCCGGCTGAGGCATAGGCAAGCCTAACTCACGCATTGTTCTGCGAATTTTACCACTGTGGCCGCCGTTGTCAGTTACCCCAACAATAGCAACCAATTCTAGAAAATCAGGGACAAACAGTCTTAGGCCTTTTAATACTTTAGCCATACCTGTCCCCGCCCCAATGGTCACTACTTTTTGGCGTTTCATCTTTTTTACTCCTTTACAATGTGCTATGTTAATTTTTTTGAAAATTGTACTATAACTTGGTTATTAGAAAATAAAATTTGGCTGTTAAAACTGGCAGGTTTTTTAATTTGGGACAGTTGATTAATAAACTTATACAATAATTTTAAATTTGGAAAGGTTGGAATATCTTTTATTGGCTGGGCGTATTCTTTAGCGTTTCTTCTTTTAGAAAGTATAGGAATAATATTGGCTGAATCTTTAATAACTATTTTCATTTCTTTAGGGTTATCGGTAATAAAGATTAATTGATCGGCATCTTTGATAACCCGCTCCAATGATTGTTTTTTACTTTTTTGGCTTAAGATTACTCTTTCAAAATATTTTTTTATACCGGTGTTTTGAATCTTTTTTTTCTGAAAATCTACATTTCCCCAAGAAGCCAATAGTAATTTATGATTATCTTCATTTAATCTTTTTAAAAACCATTTAGCATCTGAATATAAATATTTAGCTGATCCATTAATAACTTCTTCTATTCTTTTTTTACCGGCTTCTAATGGGAAATTAGTATCTTTTTGAAGGCATTGTAAATGAACGTTTATATCCCAATCATATGAGCCTTGCTGTCGGTTTACCACCTGATGATAAGTATTGGTAAATAAATTACTATCTATGCCTAAATCTGCTAAACAACTAAATAACTCTTTTTTAAATTTACTGGTATTGAATAAAGTATGGTCAAAATCTAAAATGATTAACATATTTTTACAGGGTTTGCCAGATAAAGTCAAACAACTCTTTTTGAGTTTTATAAATTGCCTGATCCTCTATAATAAGCCCTAAAGGTTTTTCTTCTGAATTAACAGAAATCATAGCTACCTTGCCGGCATAAATTAAAGTATAGGTTGGCGGGCCTTCTTTAGAGGTTAAAGACTTAAATTCAGCCAGCTCTGCCTCGGTGCCCGGATGGCCAATGGCAATGGCATTTACCTTAATATTCTTTTTCACTCTTTGTTTAGTATAAGTTGGGTAGGCTTTATATAAATGTGGCCTAATCGCGGACGATGAAAAAACTGAATACAAATCTTCATTATTTTCTTTTACAGACTCCAAGACATCAGTTAAAACAGACTTTATGCCTTGGTTGCCCTCATAATATTTAACCACCGGTTTATCATCGGCCTTGCCGTAAAGTGATTTTAACTGAGGGATTGCTTCTAGTAAGCTAGCTTTTACTTTTTCTAAATTTTGAGATTTTTGTTCCAAGGCATCTATTAGCCTAGAGGGCTCTTCGGCTACAAAAAACTGCTTGGTATCCTTATGATAATAGCTGGCCAGACCCATTTCTCTCAATGATTTCAAAATATCATAGGTAGTGCCACGATTTACACCACTTTTTTCTGCCAATTTTCTAACTGAAGTAGGCCCTGCTTCTATTAAAGACAAATATACCTTAATTTCCTTTTCTGAAAGGCCAAATTGTTTTAAAATAGGGGTTATTTCCATATATTTTTAAGCTAATATTAACTACTTATTATTATATATTATTTAAAATTATTGTCAAACTATTTTCTACAATATTGTTGATAACTTAAAAATTACCTTTAGAATAAGGAAAATAGTAAATAATTATGTCATTAATTGTTAAAATAAATTGACTTATTATTTAAAACTATCTATAATTATCTAAATATGACTAATAATAAAACCATCCTACTATTAACCAGTGGCGGTCTAGCTCCGGCTTTAAATGCAACACTATACGGCGCCATTAAAGCTGCTAGAAAAAAAGGGTACAAAGTCTTGGGGGGAGTTAATGGCTGGAACAGTTTAGTGGAAAATGGCAAAATAGTTAATTTAACTAAAATAAATATTGAATCCATTAAAAATCGTGGAGGTAACTTTTTAAGATCTTCCAGAACTAATCCCTTTAAAGCAAAGAACGGCCTTAATAATTTAAAGTCTACTATAAAAAAATATAAAATTAATACTATTATAGCCATTGGTGGCGATGATACTTTGAGCGCAGCAGCCAAACTTTATAAACAAGAAAAAATCCCGGTTATTGGCTTGCCTAAAACTATTGATAATGATTTGCCTAAAACTTACTTTTCACCTGGCTTTCCTTCTGCTGCTTATTATATAGCCAAGCTGGTATCTGAAACTAAAGAAGATTCTGCTTATGCCTTAAGCAGAGTTTTTATTATAGAAATTATGGGAGCTAAATCCGGCTGGCTTACTTGTTCAGCTGCCCTGGGAGGAGCTGATATTGTTATTCCTCCGGAATGGGAATTTAACCTGGAAACTATTTTAAACAAAATAAAAAAGAAGTATAAACAAAATAACAATTTATGTGTTATCGGACTTTCTAAAGAAGCTAAAATTAAAGGTTTGGCAGGAATAGCTGATAAACAGATAGATTTTTTTAATAATAAAAGGAAAGAATTTGTTAGCTTAAGTCTGCAGAAAAAAATCCAGTCCAAGCTGGGATTAAATACTAAAACTATTGTACCTATGAGCTATCTGCAAAGCGGTGAACCAATTAATTTAGATAAAAAATTCGGTTTTAGCTTGGGTAAAAAAGGCATAGAAATGGTAACTACAAAAAAATATGGCCAAACAGCCATAATAGATTATAAAAATGGTAAATTCAATTTAAAGGAAGTTAAGCTTAGTGAATTTTTAAATGGTACTAAGAAAATGAATAATACCTGGTTTAACAAAAAAACCATGCAGCCAACAGATAAATATTTTAAATATTTAAAAACGTTAATCGGTGATTTCGATTTTATTGATAAAGATTATAACAGACTTCAGAAACTGGTTAATAAAAAATAAATTTAGACAAAAGAAAAAAGCGTCCGGTATGTAATGGACGCTTTTGAGTTAGTTAGGGCTACTACAAACCTACGAGCTCCAACAAAATAAATCTGGCCTGTTCCATCCTCTCTTCAGGCAATGGATCAGCCCGAAAGTGAGTTACATCGAAAAGCTTATTGAGAAGTGCCTTAGACTCCACAATTTTCTGCTTTTTCCAACAAGCAACAAAGCAAGCCAGTGCTCGTAGCCGCAAAATATCGGAAAAATTCCAACCCTGTATAAGCGGGGCGATCTCCTCAAGCTTTAGCTGAGAAGCTTTAAGATCTATAACCCCACTTAAATATTCCTGTAGCTCGGCTTCCACGGTATCTAGCTGGTTACTGGTAAGGAATCTCTTGATAGTGCTAAAAAAATACATTCCCCATTCCGGTCTATTTTTGGTCAGATGGCACCAAAAAGCAATCAGCAAACCAGCTAGATTGTAGTGTCGGAAAATACCCAATTTCCTTACAATCAGATCGGTTGGTTCGGGTATTTCTAGGGCATGAACATCATTTTCATCCAAAATCTTAGCTGGCATTAAATCTATACATACAGTTAACCAGCTTTTACCATCCTCTTCCATGCGGCAAGCAATATTTCTATCCAAAAAATCCAGGCCAATACTTAACCAGTTGGAACCCTGATCTATACGAGCCTCGGTTAATGGCAAATAAATATCCTTCAAAACAGTTTGAACAAGCTTGCCGGACAGTTTTTTCTTGGTACTATCAAGCCCAAGAATTAATGATTGTAGATTCTCACCAACAAAATTCTCAGTTTGAATCAAAGTAACGTTGCTGCCATTAATTTCTCGAGAAAACTGAATTCTTTTTACAACTTTAACGCCTAAATCCTTTAGTGCTTTATAGTAATTAATTATTTGCTCCTCAACCTGGCCTGCATCTTCTTCACCTAAAACGAAGGTTTTAACTATAAAAATTAGCTCGTTGCCCTTCGCTAGAAATACTTGACGATTGTTGGATGAAAAAACCCTTTTTACCTCAACTAAACCAATTACTGGTAATACAACCCACCTTCCTACATGAACATTCCCTATCATGGATTTACCCTTTATGTTGTTGTTTTAATGTGCTGAATCAATAATAAACAGTAGCAGGTTTTTTAGAGCCTGTCAATCCATAAGTTTTAGCAAACAAAAAACCGTCAAGCTCAGCTTTACGGAAAAAATGGCAAAGCAGATCTACTCTTACTACAGTTAGTACAAATAAAAAATTTGGTATCAAAAAAAGTAGCAAAGTCCTGGCGACGACCTACTCTTGCACGACATAAGCCGCACTACCATCGGCGCTAAGCTGCTTAACTGCCGTGTTCGAAATGGGAACGGGTGTAGCCAGCTTGCCAAAGTCACCAAGACCTTGCCACCTTTTATAACCTAAACCTAATATTATGGTTTGGGTTTATTTATTGGGGAAAAATCCCACTAGGTGGTGTTAGTTTTAAAGTTGATGGTGCCAATAATAAAATTAAAATAATTAAGATGGCTACCACCACAAATAATAAGACTAATTTAATACTTCCGCGAATATCTTCCATAATAATGAAAGTATTTTAACATTTTAGGGTTAAAAGAGCAATTCTAGTTTTCAACAATTCTCCCTTAAATTGGTGGTTACTCGACCGATTAGTACTGCTTGGCTAAATGCATTGCTGCACTTACACCTACAGCCTATCAACCTTGTCATCTCCAAGGGGTCTAAATAACGAATCCTAATCTTGTAGACGGCTTCACGCTTAGATGCTTTCAGCGTTTATCCAAACCGAACGTAGCTACC
>CAZPMS010000012.1:0-8796 GCA_964588165.1 uncultured Gammaproteobacteria bacterium | reverse complement strand
CATTATATGAGGATAAAGCCGACGGCATTATAACCAAAGAATACTATCAAAAGAAATTCAACGAATGGTCGGCTAAGATATTGGATTTGGATGAAAAAATAAGCCAAAGAACTAAGGCCGATATTGATTATTACAATTTTGGCAATAAAATTTTAGAACTCGCAAATAATGCGGATTTTCTATACGAAAACGCAAATCCCGAAGAAAAACGGGAAGTTTTAACTTATTTACTTTCGGACTCACAGATAAAGGACAAAAAAGCCTTTATTCATTACAAAAAGCCCTTCAACAATATCTATCAAAGAGCTTCTTGTAACGATTGGGGTGAGCGATGGGTCTCGAACCCACAACCTTCGGTACCACAAACCGATGCTCTAACCAATTGAGCTACGCCCACCACGTCGGAATTCGCTTTTAACCTACGCGTCCCCCGCGTCTGCGAGGTTCGCTCCGACTTCAATCAAATTCCTCCTTTTCAACTCGCCGAATAGGCGAGTTGACCCGATCCGCTTTACGGATCGGAAAGGGGCATATCTACGAAAGGTGCAGTTTTCGGATTTATCCGGAAACAAAACCTGAAGTGGATAATGACCCGTGGTGCCCTTGCTAGGAATTCTCACCCCGCACCAACTGGTACCCTCGCTAGGAATCGAACCTAGATCCGCGGCTTAGAAGGCCGCTGTTCTATCCGTTGAACTACGAGGGCTCGTTGGAATTCGCCTTAAGATAACATTTTAAAAACTTAATGTCAACTCTTATCATCTACCCGAAACCATAAAGGTTCCGCTGCGGAGATACTACCCACTACAACCTACTCACTACTTCCTCTTCCTGCCATGAAAAGCCTTATGGATATCACGCAGCTGCTGGTTGGTAATATGGGTATATATTTGGGTAGTGGTAATTGATGCATGGCCCAGCATAGCCTGGACACTGCGGATATCAGCGCCGTTCATTAATAAATCAGTAGCATAGGAATGGCGCAAGGTATGTGGTGTAACATGTTTGGTAATGCCGGCTGCCTTGGCATATTTTTCCACCATTCGCTGGACTGACCTAGCCGAAAGAGGCTTGGCTTCTTTTGTCCCTTGTCCCTTGTCTCTGGCCTTAGCGGCCCTATCATGGCCCACAAACAAATACGGGCTGGTATCTTTCCTTTTTTCTAAATAATTTTTTATAGCATGCCTGGCCTGATTTGATATAAAGACGACCCTAGGCTTATCGCCTTTGCCCCGCACTGTAAATTCATCCTTTTTTAAATTTATGGAATCTTCTTTAAGATTGACTAATTCGGAAACCCTAAGGCCGGTAGAAAACAACAGTTCTAAAATGGCCCTATCGCGCAAGCGAATAACTTCCGGTGATTTTGATTTTAGCGGGGCTTCTAAAATCCTTTCCAAGTCAGAGCCTTCTAAAAAATCAACTGATCTTTCACCTATCTTAGCCAGCTCTAATTTTTCCGCCGCCAAAGTTTTAATATCACGCTTGGCTAAAAATTTTAAAAATGACCTTAGGGCAATAATGTGATAATTTTGAGTAGACTTTTTTAATGTCTTGCCATTTACATTAAGGCGGTTGAGGTAGAGCCTGAATTGCCTAACTTTTTCTAAATCAAGCTGGCCGGGATTTTGGATTTTGGCAAATTCAAAAAACCGCTGGAGGTAAAAATCGTAATTGCGGACGGTGAGTTGACTGCGATTTTTTTCAATCTCCAAATATTCCAGAAACTGCGTTAGTAATGTTTGGACTTTTGATGCCATACTTAGTTACTGATTACTAGTTACTAGTCCCTAACTTAATTATAACATAGGGTCGTAAAATAAGTAACTGTCTACGAGCTATTCTAACATAAAACCGTTTGGGAGCCATCTCTGGCTGGCGACCTTTGCTCATCATCTGGAGATGAATCGCAAAGTGGTTATAGGAGATGAATCGCAAATAGTTGTAGCTCTTGACATTAATCCGTATTTATGATATTTTCACCTTACTTTATTAAACCCTAGTTACCAGTTACTGATTATCAGTTACTAGTACCTAGCCCCTAATCTCGCTACCTCGGTTTTTTGGCTAGTCTAACGCCTTTAAACTTAGACAGCGGTTATAAGAAAGAAAAATTCATGTTAGACAAAAAAAAGAAGAAAGAAATCATCAAAAAATTCAAAACTCATGCTAATGACACTGGTTCTCCGGAAATCCAGATTGCCATTTTATCGGAAGAAGTAAAAGAACTTACCGAACATCTTAAAGAACACAAAAAAGACTATTCCTCCAGGAGAGGATTAATTAGAAAGGTTTCCTTAAGAAGGAAGCTTTTGCGTTATTTAGAGAAAGAAAACGAAAAAAGCTTTGACAATGTTGTTAAGAAATTAAAAATTAAAATTGGCAAAAAGAAATTTGTTAACGAAGTTTTAGAAGGAAAACCGCCAAAGGTTAAAAAAGAGGAAGAAGAAACCAAAGAAGAAAAAAAATCTTAATTATTAGCTAGTAGGCGGTAGCCTGTAGAATTCCCTACTCACTACAACCTACAAACTACCCACTAATTTTATGCAAAAATATCCAGACCAAAGAGTTGGCGTTTTCGTGGATGTACAAAATATGTACCATTCCGCAAAAAACATTTACAACTCCAGAGTAAATTTTAAAGAAATTTTAAAGCAGGCTGTAGCCGGCAGAAAACTGGTAACAGCCATTGCTTATGTAATAACTTCGCCCACTAAAGAAGAGGCGCCTTTTTTTGAGGCCCTAGATAAATCCGGCTTTAAAGTTAAAACTAAAGATTTGCAAATTTTTCCGGGTGGCGCTAAAAAAGCTGATTGGGATGTTGGCTTGGCTATTGATGCCATTAAAATTTCATCCAAGCTGGATGTAGTGGTTATTGTTTCTGGTGATGGTGATTATGTGCCCATGGTTGAATACCTGCAAAATAACGGCACCCAAGTAGAGGCTATTGCCTTTTTAAAAAGTTCTTCCAGATCCCTGGTAGAAACAGTAGATGATTTTACAGACCTTTCTCAAGATAAAAGAAGATATTTAATGAAGATAAAAAACTAGTAATATAATAGGTTGATAGTGTAATTGTATAATTGTTTAATAAAAAAATCTAAAATAACAACAGTTTATCAATTATACTATTATATAAACAACCAATTATACAATTAAAATATGAAAAGCGATTTATGCAATTTAACAAACATAATAGCTATAAAATTAGCTATCAATTATCAAATTTAATTTGGAAAATTGTAAAAAACTGGGATTATATAGATCAATCAACTCTTGGTAAACAAATAATTAGGTCTGCTGATTCTGTTTCAAGCAATATTGCTGAGGGTTGGAATAGATATTATAAAAAAGATAAAATTCGATTTTACAGTATTGCTAAAGGCTCATTTTTTGAAACGCTTGACCATATTAATAAAGGAATAGTAAGAGGTTTGATAGATAAAGAAAAAACCGATAAAATTAAAAAACTAACGAGCCAATTCCCTAAAGAAATTAACGGTTTAATCAAAGGTACCAACGAAAATCTCAAAAAATAACAATTAGTCAATTATATAATTAAACTATTAAACAATTAATTCGGTTGGTAGTTAGACACTTAGGCTATTTATAAGATAGTCTGTAGTCTGATTGCCAGCTATAAGAAAGAAAATTTAAAATGAAAAAAGTAAATGATTTTGAATTGGAGTATGCTGGCAAAACTCTAAAAATTCAAATTGGAAAACTGGCCCACCAGGCCCACGGCTCCTGTACTGTCCAATATGGCAATACGGTTGTTTTGGCTACTGCCGTTACCGGATCTAAGCCAAGAGAAGGCATAGATTACTTCCCTTTAATGGTAGATTACGAAGAAAAGCTTTATGCTGCCGGAAAAATTAAAGGTTCCAGATGGATGAAGCGTGAAGGCCGGGCTACTGATGAAGCCGTTTTAACTGCCAGAATGATTGATAGGTCTATTAGGCCTTTATTCAAGGAATCTGAACGTAATGATGTTCAGGTTATGATTACGGTTTTAGCTTATGATGAAGAAAACGATCCGGATGTGCCATCTTTAATTGCTGCTTCTTGCGCTTTGGCTATTTCCCCTATTCCTTGGAACGGACCAGTGGCAGCTATAAGAGTTGGCCAAGTAGAAGGTGAGTGGCTGTTAAACGGCTCTACCGAAGCCAGAGAAAAAAGTGATTTTGATCTGTATTTGGCCGGCAATAGCAATGATGCTGTTATGATTGAATTTTCCGGCAAGCAGGTAAAGGAAGATATAGCAGCTGAAGCAATTAAGTTTGGCCATAAGCACTTAAAGAAAGTTGTTAAGTTAATTGAAGATATCCAAAAAAAAATTGGTGAAACTAAAGTAGTTAAAGAAGAAACTGACGAAGAGAAGGCAGAAAAAGAAAGTATAAAGCAAAAAGTTGAAGCTCACGTGCTTCATAAAATTGGCGATGTATTTGGTGGAAGCAAAGATGAAGTTAAAGCCAATATCAAAAATCTTAATGATGAATTAAGCGAAATACTAAAAGCTGATAGTGAAGTTTCCAAAGAGGCAAGGGCTAAAGGCCTGGCCATGGTGGATGATTACCTTTCAGAAGCTGCAAGGAAGCTTTTAATTGAAAAAGATGTCAGGGTTGATGGCCGAAAAGTTGATGAACTAAGGCCGCTTACTTCTGAAGTTAAACTATTGCCAAGAGTCCACGGTTCCGGCCTGTTCCAAAGAGGCGAAACCCAAGTTCTTTCTGTGGTAACTTTAGGTGGCCCTGGTGCAGAGCAATATTTAGACGGCATGGAAGAAGAAGGCAAAAAACGCTACATGCACCATTATAATTTCCCCGGCTTTTCCGTTGGTGAAGTTAAACCATCAAGAGGCCCAAGCAGAAGAGATATTGGCCACGGCGCCTTGGCAGAAAAAGCTTTAGTGCCTGTTTTGCCGGATAAAGATAGCTTCCCATATACCATCAGAGTGGTTTCTGAAGTATTAGGCTCCAATGGTTCGTCTTCACAGGCTTCTATCTGCGGTTCCACCCTTTCTTTAATGGATGCTGGTGTGCCAATTATTGCACCTGTTGCCGGAATTGCCATGGGCTTGGTTACAGATGAAAAGGATAGGTCCAAATATAAAATTTTAACTGATATCCAGGGCATAGAAGACCATGCTTTTGATATGGACTTTAAAGTTGCCGGAACTGCCGATGGCATTACAGCTATACAGCTGGATATTAAGCTAGATGGCATCAGTTTGGATGTTTGTGCTGAAACTTTAGTAAAGGCTAAAGAAGCCAGATTACAGATTTTAGAGGTTATGGCCAAATCCATTGCCGAACCCAGAGCCGAACTTTCTCCTAATGCCCCAAGAATTACCACCTTGCATGTTGATCCGGAAAAAATCAGGGATATTATCGGCCCGGGTGGAAAAGTTATCCATGAAATAACTGATGCTTGCAATGTAGAAATTGATATTGAGCAAGATGGTTCTGTATTTGTTACAGCCGTAGACCAAGAAGGTAATGATAAGGCTGTTGAATGGATTAACAATATAATAAAAGATATAGAAGTTGGTGAAGAATACGAAGGTACCGTAACTCAAATAATTAAAGGCCAAAATAATGGTGATGAAATAGGTGCTATCGTAGAACTGGTGCCTGGTAAAGACGGCATGGTCCATATTTCCAATGTAGACTGGAAAAGAATAGATAAAGTTACTGATGTCTTAAATATTGGCGATACGGTTAAGGTTAAAGTAATGGAAGTGGATAAAGAAAGGGGCAGAATAGGCCTTTCCAGAAAAGAGCTTTTGACTAAACCGGAAGGTTTTGAGGAACGCCCGCCCAGAAAATCCTTTGGCGGCCCAAAAGGCGGCGGAAGAGATGATAGGCGCGGTAACGGACCCAGAACCAGAAAGCCCTTCCACAAAAGATAAAAAATATTAAAATAGTTGCCGAAGCCGAGGAATTTATCCTCGGCTTTTTTGTATACAAAAAAAGAGCCTTTGGAACATGATTTGTTCGTAAGGCTCGATAAACCACAATGAATAATGAATTCAGAATATTTGTCGAAGTCGTTCTGCAATGCCCTCCAAAGAGAAGTCTGTCTTAGGATACGGCGTGGAAGTGTTGGTCGCTTTAACCACCATATTGGATGCGTCACCCGTAATGTTGGACAAATCAACCACGATCTTGGATACATCACCTGTGAGCTTAGTCACATCTCCCGTGATGTTAGAAACAGCCCCCTCGATCTTGGAAACGTCACCGGTAATTCCTGATACATCCCCCGTGATCTTGGAAACGTCACCGGTAATTCCTGATACATCTCCATTGACCTCATTTATATCCCCCGTGATCTTGGAAGCATTGCCCCAAACACCCCACATGTGACCCGTGATATTGGTTACATCACCTGTGAAACGCACCTCACCGCTAATCCCAGTCACATCGCCTGTAATTTTTGATACATCGCCTGTAACTCCTGATAGGTCGCCCGTAATGTTGGTCACATCACCATGCATCATGAACCAGATACCTATAACTCCAGTCACATCGCCTGTGATATTGGACATATCGCCACTAACTTCTCCAAAATCACCCCAAACTCCATCATGCAGACCACTAACTTTATCTGTGTTTTCTTGTAAATGTCCAGAATGCTTTACCACGGCTAACCCCTTCGTAAGGTATCTAAAAGTGCAAATCAATAAACTAAATTAACATATACCAAAAATTCTGTCAATCTAACTAACGGGTTTATCCCGTCGGTTTTGAATACAAAAAAAGCATTCAGTTTTACTGAACACTTTTGTTAGTTTGGTTCAACCAAACAATGTGAAAGATCTCATGCCTCCAGGGGAGTAATTTCTATCAAGTAATAACTGTTTTTTTCTTCCACGGCCTTAGCTTCGCACTTTTTACAACGATCTGCCACAGACCGCCATCTAACACCGGCGCCACATTCACAGCACACACCAGAATTAAATCCCATATCCACTCTGCCTGATCTACGCAAGCACTGATAACAAGCAAAAAAGGCTGCTGTTCCAGGAATAGGAAGTTGCTGATGCATAGAGCCCTCCTCTTTAAAAAACGTGTTCAATTTATTTTAAATTAACAAATAGCTAAAGAGCTGTCAAATCCATAAATCTTTTATTATCATTTTACAAACAAAGTGGTGAGAGGTAAAATATAGCTAATATGACTATAAGCTTTTGGCAAAAAAACGGTGCTAAAATTATTATCGTTTTTTTAATTATCACCGGCCTTGTGGCAAGCTGGCTTATGTACCAAAGGTACTTAAGGCCACAATACGAACTAACCCAGCTTTTGCCTAAAAACTACCAAATAAGCTTTGAATATAAATCAGATAGGTTTAGCTTCCCTAAACTGCAGCAAGAAAAAATTCTTGGCAACCCGGCCTTGGCTGGTATTTATTCAGGAATATCCAAAGATCTTTACTATGAATTCAATAAATTAAACAAAGAAGCCCAAGAAATTCTTAACCAATCAAAACACACGATTTTCTTTTATCAAGATCCGGAAAAATACGGCTTAATCCTAAAAATTCCTAATAAAAAAACGGTTGAAAAAATAAAGCAGATAAATTTTGCCGGCTTTAACAAAAGAATAGTTAAAGAACAAATTTTAGCGCTGGCCAATGATCAAGAACTATTAAACCAAATGGTGAGCCAAAAAATTTCAGCCACCAGTATACCTTATTTATCACTAACTATCTCTCCTTGGCTTAAAATCAGCTTTCAAAATTCATTCTTAAACAGTTCCTACCCTAATCAAACCTTAAGCCAATTTCAAAAAACTCTCCAACCGCTTCAATTTGCTACTCCGGCCGATTATTTGATGGAAATTGATTCAGATGCCTATTCAATCACTTTGGCGCTAAAGCCGGCTGAACCTTTTTCTTATGAAAACAAAACCAACCTTTGGCACTATTTTGATTTTTTCCAAACTAACCCTGATTTAGTTATTGGCTTAACTGATTTAGAAGATCTTAAATTCCAACTTGAAAATAATGAAAACTTAAAAAATCTCTGGCAAAAATTTGATTCACACTTATGGATCAGCAGGCAGCTTTCTTTATCAAATTTATTAAAACAGCTGGTACCGCCAGTTGTTTTCAGCCTAAAAGGGGATAAATGGCAGATTCTTACGGTTAAAGAAAATAAAATCGTTTTAGAATACTATCTTAAAAGCTATCTGGCGCAATTTAGGCCTAAGGAATCTTTAAAAATATTGCCAGATGGCACCAGGACCACTGAATTTATTGCTGATTTTTCCAAAATTAACTGGCAAGAAAGCCAAGTAGGCAGCTGGCAGACTTTCCAATATGATAATTCTGGCAATAAAAACGGTTTGGCAGAAAAAGATGATCTTGTAATATTTAGCAATAAAATAGACCAGCTGGGGTTTGATAAATTATCTTTAAGCTGTTCTATAATTGATAAAAACGGAGCCAAATTGCCTTTGGAAACAGTTTTTAGCCTAAAAAGCGTTGTTTCTTGGCTAAATATCTCTGAAGAGCTTATAAATTTTGACGAAATGACCATAATTTCAGCTCCAGATGGTCAAATTAGGACGTGCTTAGAATTTTAATAACAGTTAATCCACAAAAATTGGGGATAACCTGTGATTTTTGTGAATAAATTTAGTGTTCAATATATATATCATTTTTTAAATTTTATTTTTTTTACCTAATATTAGCCCTGAATCAGGGTTGATTTTTTTAAAAATCTATGCTATAATGAATATGTAATAAAAATAAAAACGCACCTTTAATTAGAAGATGTCCTCTAAAAAG
>CAZPMS010000011.1:0-13115 GCA_964588165.1 uncultured Gammaproteobacteria bacterium | reverse complement strand
ATGATAACTTAAAAAACAAAAAAGATCTCTCACAAGGAGAAATCTCTTTTGGTAGACAGCATCGGCCTGGAATGGAACGAGATTGAGGAAATTATTTTGGATTGGAAATATGTTTTTGAGGGGGTGGAATTGAATTAAATTATTTTATTTTTCTTTCAACAAAATATAATCTCATTTGTATAAGAGTTGCTGAAATTTGTATTATAAACATTGTAATAAATAAAGCTTTAAAGCCAAATTGACTTATTATCAATGTCCCGATAAATGAAGCTATACCGACAGCTATATATGCACCGCCACCTTCAAGACCCCATTGAGCACCTTCTTTTCCTTTTTGTATGTATCTAGCAAATAAAGCTGTTAATGGAGCAGCTAAACAAGCTGTTCCTAATGCAAATATAACTTGTAAACCAAATAATTGTAATGGACTTGAAATAAATAAATATAAAAGACTTCCTAATGCATAAAAACCATAACCAAAGACTGTTATAAGTTCTTTATTTAGTCTGTCGGATAATTTACCAATTATTATCATTAAAACACCTGTGCATATCCCAAAAACTGTAACTGTAAAACCTATGTCTAATATACTTCCACCTATTCTTTCAACAAATACAGCGTAAAATGGTCCGATTAAATTATCAGCAAAATTTGCTAGTAAACTAGCGGTTAATAATATTTTGTATGTTTTTTTCATTTAAATAAAATAAAAGTGTACTCTTATATAAATTCATCATCACGATGATTATTAAAAAATAAATTATATGGACACTAAATATAATTTAATTATGTCATTAAATTTACAAAAAATCAAAAGTTTATAAAAAAACCGCAATTAAAAATCAATTGCGGTTTATAAATTTAATTATTTATCATATCTGTCATGTTTATCGTATGCGACGATAAGATATTTTTGATTTTTTGTTTTTATTGCTAAAGTTTTAGCAACACTATATCCTGCCCAAGTTGTTCTACCATATTTATTTAATTCTTTTGGTATATCTTTATCCCAAAAAATTGCATCATTTGGTGTGGGATTTCCAACAATTTTTTTATATTCCTCTTTCGTCTGAGAGTCCCATACTAATCTTTCGTCAAATAAAAGTGGGATAGATACATCAAGAGCAGGGACAGGAAATCTAACACGGTACGATGTCCCTGGCAAACGATGGCGTGAGAACTGTTTACGCATTTCTAGATTCATCCCATATTTTTCTTCAAAATGACCTGGATATAGTTTGTCATATGTAAAACCACTTTCAAAAGGTTCACATCCAATGATTTGTAGATTTTTAAACAACTTTTTTAATCTTCTTCCGTATCCGTATTGTGTTGTCCCGTTGCCAGAAATGGCAATAAAAATATCCAATGATTTGGTTTTTTTTGCTATTTCATCCGCAACTTTCGAGCAAGCATTAATCGATACTTTATTAATTTTAGGTCCATTTTTTGTCATTGTCATACTGTGGTTCATAAAGAAAACATCTCTATTTCTTTCTAAAAATTTGCGTGTAAACGCAGGTGCCCCATCAACATACAATAAAGCGTCAGTTAAATGAAGTTGTTTTTTTGGAATCCATTCAAGAATTCCTTTCTCTCGAGCTTTTTCACCTCCAGCAGGCATTGCTACTTCACAAGAATATCCTAATTTAGTTCCCAGCGCTACCATCGCAATACCAGCAATACCACTAGTAAAATCATATACTCTTTGTCCAGGTGTGATTAGACCTTTTTTTTCGTAATATTTAAAAAGTGCAAAATATACTCTTATGTAATGATTATAACCAAAAGGATTTTCACATTCTAACTTTACATACAATATATTGTTGTTTGGAAGCAGGTGTGGAAATTTCAACAAAGGTGTGTTACCGATCTGTTTTTCTAAAGATTGATAAATTTCTCTCATTTTTAATACCTCCCATATAATGATTAATTTAAAAATAATTTTCAGTTACTACAATGTAACACATTGTTTAGAATATGTCAATAAAACATTCCTATATTAAATATCACAAAACAGTAATTGCTTTAGGTTGTTTTTTAGAACATCTGTTTATTGCTTTGCTTTTTTCATTATTTTTATTATCCCATTATTTGCATCTACATCTATTTCATCACCATCTCTTAAAATTAGTGTTGCATTTTCTGTTCCTACAACACAAGGAACTTTCATCTCTCTTGCAATAATTGCAGCATGAGAAGCCAGTCCTCCCTGGTCAGTGATAAATGCTGTTGCTTTTTTCATTGCAGGAACTATTAATGGGGAAGTTGAAATTGAAACTAATATGTCCCCATCTCTCATTTTTTTCATATCTGAAGGTTTGTTAATTATTTTAACCAACCCTGTAACCTGACCTTTATATGCAACATTTCCTTTTATTTCAGTACTTAAATTTGTTTTGTCTTTGTGTGAATTTGCAAAATGATTTAAATAACTCTTAGCTTCACTTCCTTCTAGAATATGAATATTTTCTTCGTCATCTGGAAAAATTGCATAACAATTAGACAATCTAGAAATCATTTTTTTGTCTACTTTTTTTTCACCCTTAAGATAACTAGCTAAAACATAAGGAGGTATAAGCCAAACATCTTTTAATTTAATTGACAATCTTGAAGATATTTCAGTTAATAGTTTTTCAAAATAAAAATAACCTTTAGTTTGCGCGTCTTTTCTAAAAACTTTTAAAAACGCTAATCTTCCTGTTTGTTCAAGAATCATTTTTTCAAAAGCAGTTAATTTATATTTATTTATAAATTCAATTCTTAATTGTCTTGCATGTTTACTTATTTTTTTATTTTTTTTAAGCTCTTTAATTGGATCTATGTTTCGAGATAAATTAGCTTTTATTAAATCAAAAAAATCTTTTTCTTTATACGCAGGTCCTCTAAAAAGATAAAATGCCCAGCCGTATTTTTGTGTATGTTTTTTCAATTGTTTATAAAATGATTTATATTTATTTTTTACATAAGAAAAACTCTTGTGCTTGACATCAATATTGAAAGAATTGGAATCATGTTGAGCCATTAAATTTAATAAATCCTCCTCCTCTTTTCCAATTATTGATTTTTTATGATACACAGTAAATGCTTCAAGATGTTCTAAAAAAATATTTTTTGATTTTATTCTTTTTTTTATAATTTTTTTAAGATTATCTTCTACGAAATTAAATTTAGTGTATTCTATAACAGAAAGCATGAGTCCGTGTGCAAATAACTCAGTATTTTCTTTTAAAAAATTAAAATATAATTTTTCTAATTCAAAATTGTTTAATTTTGTTAAATCAACTGAATAAATATTTTTAAAAGAGTTTTTTACTAAGTTATTGCTCTTTTTATAAATATTATTGAGTATTTTTGGTAAATAGGATAAATCTTTTTTTAGGTCTTTAGTAATTTTTTTATACGCTCTACCCCATGAAGATATATTTGCAAAATAAGACATTTCATCTCCCTCAGTAATTATTCCAAAATGCAATCTTGGGATATTATATATATGTGCTTGTTTAATAAATAAATCAACAACAGAGTAATCTCTAAAAAAAGTAGTTTTATATTCTTTAAATAAAAATTCTAAATTATAGTTTTTATAATTTTCCTTTTTAAAATTGTTTTTTAAAGTTGTTATCGGTCTACTTTGTACAATATAGAATTTCCCTTTTTCTTTTGCCCACTCAATATCACATGGGAAACCATAATGATTTTCAATTTTTACAATAAGCTTTGATAGTTCGATGATTTCTTTTTCAGATAAGACTTGCTTTTTACCTTTTTCTCTTAATTCTTTCCATTGATTCCCACCATTGATTTTTTTATATAATCCTTTTGTTTGTTTATTTACATTAATGTCTAAAATATTAAATCCTTGTTTGTCTACAACATAACTATCTGGAGTTATTGATCCAGAAACAATAGCTTCTCCTAATCCAAAACCAGCTTCAATAATTATTTGATTTTTATCTTCAGTAACAGGATGAACCGAAAAAGCAATTCCTGAGTCTTCACTATTAACCATTTTTTGAACTACAACAGCAACAGAAATTTTATCTTTGTGTAATTTTTTCTCAAATCTATAAAATATTGCTCTTGGAGTGAATAAAGAAGCCCAACATTGTTTCACATTTTTTAATAGAGTTTCTTTTGTAGTATTAAGAAAACTATCTAATTGTCCAGCCCAAGCGGCAGATGCGGAATCTTCTGATGTTGCTGAAGAACGAACTGCAATAAATTTAGAATCAAGTTTTTTGTAATTCTCTAAAATTTCTTTTTTAATATCTTCAGGTATTTCTTTGGATAAAACCATTGCTTGAATTGTTTTAGAAGCATTTTCAACAGTATGAACTTCTTTTATATTTACTTCATCTAAAGCTGCATCGATTTCGACATTTAAATCTGTTTCCTTTATGAATTTATCAAACGCATCAGCAAGAATTACAAAACCAGGTGGAACGGGTATTTTGGCATTAGTCATTTCGCCCAAAGAAGCTCCTTTGCCACCAGCAATTTTCACATCTTTTGAACATAATTCTTCAAAAGTAGAAACTATTTTATTTTTCATTTTGTTTTTCTGCATATGATTTAGCCAATTCATCAAGTTTTGACATATCAATATCGTATACTTGATCACGAAACTTAACATTAATTTTTTTATTGCCAAATTCGTCAGTTTTAATAAAAAACTCCATTCCTTCTGTAAATTTAAGTGCGCCACCAATGTCGTCTAATTTTTCAAAACCTACTATGTTTTTATCTTCAAATTTTCTTATTAAAACTTCTTTCAATAATGCTTCTGGAAGCATTTGGTGAGTTCCATGAATTAAATCAATATTTGATCCAGAATATATTTTATCTGTCATCCGTAAATATTTTGTTAGAACATAAGCAAATGATTCAGCAACCTCATATGGAGAAGTTGTTTCAGCATCTGGTTTTTTTGATCCAAAATTTAAAAACCATTCAGTAGCCTCATCATCACCTTTTTCCCCTAGTTCTTTAATTTTTTTGTAGGTTTCTTGAGAGATTTGCGGAATACTAATTTCTGTTTTTAACCGTGTTTTTAGTTTTTTATCGTGAGGCGAATTTTTAATAATTTGTTCTACTGTTTCCACTACTCTTTGCACAGGGCTAGAATATGCTTTGATTGCATCACTATTTTCTAATTTTTTTCCAAAATATGATGCCTGTTCTTTTCCTTTATCTATTAAATTTCCTTTCTCGTCTTTTTCTCCATGGCGTACAAAAATAGCATGTATTTCTACATTTCGTCCAAACCGTTTATATTCTGGTGAATTTGGAATTCTTTCCATATTTAATTTAGTTAGTATTTATATTTTTATTATAACTAAAATTATATTTATAATCAATCAATTAATTTGTGAGATTCCTTTATAAGTAATTCATATTCACTCGCTTTATTTTTGGTGTTCTCTAAAAATTCATTTATCTGTTCTACACCCCTGCTTTCATCAACAAAATTAATATTAAACCAACCATTGTAAAATAACAGTCCTAAATTGTTAGATCTTCTCTCTCTTTCTTTTTCAATAAAATCAATCAGCATAACTGGGTTTGTATCACCAATATTTTTAACCTGTTTTAATTTTTCAAGTAACTTGTTCCAATTTTCATCTAACACTGCAAAAAATGCTTGATTAACAAAAGGCAAATCACTTCTAGGATTTAATCTTTTGGCTCGTTTTGTATGAAATTCGGATTGCTTACGATTTCCGTCTAGATATTCATAAAGGGCTAAATTTTGATGGACATTAAATATATTAGAATTTAATTTATTGGCCTTATTGGTAAATTCTTTTGCTTTGTTTTTGTCTTCAAAATAATACCAGTGACCGATACCTAAATCTATATACAAATCTAATAATTTATTTTTAACACATTCTCTAAGGCTGTATAGTTGAGGAAAATCATCTATTTTTCGCTTTCTTAAAATTACCCGAAGCTCTTCAAATGTTTTAATGGAAGCGAACCAAAAATTTAGTCTTGGCACTGTTTTCAAACAAGAGCCTAAAATAAATAAACTGGATTCTAAAATATTACTAGCAACTACTATCAACCCTGCTTGACTTTGATTATGTACCACATCCCATTTTGATCTTTGAAGACCATTACGCACTAACAAAGCAAATTTGTCTGGAGATTCTTCCTTTTTCTTTCTATAAACATATGAATACATAATATTAAAACGGGTATTCTCCATATTATCACTTACTGATTCCATTGTATCGCCCCAGATTAATAGATTAATTTCTTTTTTTAATATATATTTTTCCGCATCCTCATTAGATTCAAAATTAATATCTTCCCTTAAAGTTTTAATTGTCACCAAAGAATTAAGTTTATGTTTAATAATTTGTCTATTAAACTCTTTTTGAATTTCTTGATAAAATTTATAAGAATTACTTTCCATCTTAACAGCGAAAGCAATTTTGATTTTTTTGCTATTTTTAAAATGATTCCTAAAATACAGCCAATACAACAACCATATGATTTCTGGTATTACTAAAATAACAATTTTAATCCAGTCATCAAAATCAAAAACCAAACACAAAGCGACTATTAAAAAAATACAAATTAAAAACAATAAAAAGGTATACCAAAAATATCCTGATTTAGTTCGCCAATCTAAACCACAAACTTTTTCTTGTAATTCGATTATATCGCTGACTAAAGACATACAAATACATGTTAATCATTACATTTTAAAGTTCTCTTGTCAAAACAAAAATCTTATAATTTGAAATTTGATTAACCCAAAATTTCGTCAAAAAACCTTCATAACAAGTAAAGTTTTAACCGAATATATAATCGAATAATGTAGTAAAAGTTATTAGTAAGAATAGTAATATCAATCCTGCTATCTTCAATATTCCTCTTGTTAAATCTTTTTCTTCGTGATAAATATTCAAAATTAAAACCACAAAAACTAAAACAAAAACTTCTACCATCATAAAATCAATTGAGAATTTTGAGTATTTAAGAAAATGTAAAAGTTCAGAGAGAACTATAAAAAATACACCAAACTGCAACCCAATTGAATACTCCTCTACGGTGTCATTTATTTTCTTTAGTAATTTTTTCATATTTTTTATTAAATTTATTAATTAAGAAAAATAAAACTGAGATTATTAAAAGGGGTAAATGTAATAGAATAATTGGTAATAATAATTCTAGATCATATAATAATCCTGTGTCTGTGTTTAGGATATAGTATTTAAATGATATGTGATATTGAAACATTATCCATAAGTTATGTAAGAAAGATATATTAAAGTAATTGTGATAAAAAGTTATATAGCATTCAAATATAAATGGCAGGATAAACAATATCACGATTATATAATTTATAAATCTAAAGACTTTATTTAACTTATTTTTATTTATTGAGTGCTTTGTAAGCATAGGATTTATTGTTAATTATTATAAAAAATAAAGACGGATCAATTAAGACCCGTCTTTATTAAAAATCAAAGAGCTTCAGTGTGTTTGCATTTAGGAAACGAGCTACAACCTAAGAAAAACTTATTATCTTTACCTTTTCTACGAACCAAATTACTATTACATTCAGGACAAATTTTATTACTTTCAGGCTGAGTAATTTGTTTAACAGAACTTACATCCAATTCCCCATTGAGTTGTCGTTTTAACTCATTGTAAATCCCTATAGCCTCAGTGACATCGCTTGTTCTAACATTGATCATGACATTTTTATCAATGATGTTGTTTTCCTTATCTCTGCGAACAGTAAAATTAATTTGAGTACTATGTATATTGTTTTCTTTTTCCATAGAGTTTGTGTTGGCACGACCAGCAAAGTAGCTGGGTACCACGATAATTAAAATATTTAACTATTGGAGCAGTAATATTTCTCTGCCCACATTTAGTGCATTGTAACAAAATGTTTGGCAAATCTCTCCAGTTGTCAGACTTCTATTTTTCTAAAGTTTTTTTATCAAGCACACGGGTATTGTTTTCTTGATAAGTATTCAATTGGTACATAAGAATATTTTTGGGCTAAGTAATTATAGCTAGCAAGAAAAAATCCCCTATACAATACAACAATTTCATTTTGTAATAACCAGAATATTTTATTGTCTACAGTAACTATCTTTCGTTTAAATAGGCTCTGATTTTTGATATATAAATAATCTGCGTGATAGTCCCGATGATAGGTTTTTTCATTAAACACAATTGATTTAAACTTTTTAATAACTAAATGTATTGGCTTATTGTTTATTCCAAAGTTAGAGTCATTAAAATTATCCAATTGTATTTTGGCTGATTTAAAACCATTTACTTTTTCCAAGAATCCTAAAAGCTCTAAACCTGCTGAATCTTTACCAAGATCCATTCGATCTTCAAATTCTGCACTGATGAGAGATTTCGTATTTGCTAATACAATACACATTCCATTATTTGCCATAAGCTTTTAATTAGTTAATTTATTTTAGTGTGCGACCTTTGATTTCACAAACAAAAAACAAGCCAAAGTCTGCAGAAACAATGGCTTGTTTATTTGCTTGTAGTGATAACTGATTATGTAACCGCAAACAGTTATCGAAAAACGGAATGTATATAACATTACAAGCTAGTACAAATATTCTTATCTAGAATTAGAATATTTAAATACTAATGAATAGGTATTAAACAAGAGGGGGGTGGAGAGTGGTTTAACTTTGAGTCCCAGATATATGAAAGGATTGCTATTTAAGGGGTGTTCTCGCTTTTGAGAGTGTTTTTTGAGTAGAGATACACGGAACTCAGTTAAATGTGCGTATCAACTAGAGTAAAACCTAGTTTTTTTCGTATTTTTACGGAGTTGTTCTTAAATAATTATGTTTTTAGTGCTATTATTAAAGTAATATGTTTAATGAAAAACAATATCAATTTAGACTATGTCAATTTCTTATTGAACAGAGAAAGAAACATAAAAGAGGTGTAAAAAATACTGTTAGTTTTAAGTTACAAGAAATTCCTTTGTTTGATGAGGAATTACCGCCAATTAAAAATATGGAAGATCTAAAAAAAGAGTTGGAAGAATTAATCGAAGAAGAAATTATACAAATTAAAAATCCTGAAGTTTTTGAAAATATAGAAACATTAACAAATAATTATTTAGACAATAATGAAATATTAATTAAATATGATAGATTTGATATTGAAAAATTTCTTGAACGAGCAAATCCTGAACAAAAGCCAGATATATTTTATTTAGAAAAATTTGAGGAAGATAATAAAATAAAAATTTATTATAATAAAAAAGAAGTTAGCTTTAAGTTTTATTCTATCAGGGGAGCTTTATGTATGCTAATGTTTGGTGATGAAATTAATGATATTGAACGATATAAAGATTTTGATCCAGAAGATTACAACGAAGATAAAAAAGAAGATGGATATAATGAAAATTGTGATTATAGTTATAAAATCTCTATAAAATTAATATATAAAGATTATATCCCTCATGGTGAAAAGAAAGTAAATATCGAAGATTTGACTCGTTTGATATATTATCAAGGCGATTGGGCTAAAATTGATAGGGCTGATAAAAAGGAAAAGATTAAATATAATGATAGAATTTATAGAACACTATTTAAAATTAACACAATAGCAAAAAGAAAAGATAATTTAGGAATAGATTTATTTAGTGTTGTTAAATCTGGAAAATTTAGTCATGACGGAAAAGTTAAAGTAAAAAAATCGTGCAAAATTTTGGATTCTGAAATGGATTCCTAAAATAATTTAAATAATGAAAAATATAAAAATTGTGTAGACAGCTTTAAACAGCTGTCTTTTTGTTTATCTTGTTTTTTAGAATTCCCTAAATTCCTTTAAGTTCCCAAACAATGAAAAAATGGGGTGTTATTGTGACCATATAATAATTAATTTTAAAAATATGCTCACAGACAATTTTACACCAAAAAACAGTTACACACATTTAGTAACTAAAAAAAGTATGGGGATTATATCTCAATGTCCGCACCATAAAAAATGCTATGCACCTTTTTGTCCCTTGGACATTTATCAGGATCAAGTAAGACCGTTATTTTACATGAAAGAATTTCATAAATGTAAATTCCAAAAAAGACGTAGAAAAGAAATTGCTAAGGACTATAAAGAATTAAAATATGATGGCTTGAATCCTGATGAATGGGAAAAAATTAAGGCGTGGAGGAACACCCCAAAAGATAAAAAAATATCAATAAGTAAAAATTTAAACAAAAAGTCGAAAAAGACATAAATCTAAACTAGTAGGGACGTATAAAATCGCCTATAAATGCATTTTAGCTTGGTCGATTCGTGCAGATTTGGAGTATTGGTACTCAGAGTCACATAAAACAAAAACGCAAAGCTAAAACGCAATATTACTTTTTAAAAACATATGAAATATTTACCTCAAAAAATTGAAATTAAATTACAAAAAGATGAAAAACTTAAAGCCATTGTAAATTTAGGTTTTGAAGATTTTCTTATTAAAGGTTTTAGAATAAGAGCTTCTGATTATGAAAATTCGAATGGAGATAAACTTTGGGTAACTCCGCCATCATATAAAAGTGGTAATGATTATCGACCAATGTTTTATATGCCAGCAAAAGAAAAATGGAGTGATTTAGAAAAAATGATTTGTGAAGAATACAAAAAACAAATAAACACATAGTTAACTATATATTATATATATCTATATAGTTTCCTATAAATATTAGTTATCTATATATTCTATTCAATTAAAAATAGATTAACCATACAGTGCATGAACCACTTATCAGAATTTAAAACTTATCTAAGTAATAGAGTTGAGACAATGTCTGAACAAGATGTTGTTGACTATTATGATTTAACAGATCAGATAACTGATATATTTTTTGATATGTGGATTGAAAAAAATCGTGGCGATTTTCAAGAAAACTAAATAAGTGATATAATTAAAATGAACACAGCGATAATTAGCGATTTTTAATTTGCATAATATTTATTAAATATTGTGAGCCTAACTGGGGGCAGTTCTCGCTTCAACTATCGCTAAGATTGTTGTGTTCAAGGCGAAGTAACTACCCCCTTTTAGTTTGTTATTAAATTAAAAATAATTATATGAAAAACAAAAAACAAAAATGTCTAATTTATTGCCGTGTATCAACACCCAAACAATTAAAAGAGGGTGAGAGTTTAGAAGTGCAAGAAAAAATTTGTCGCAGTGTAGCAGAAAGAAAAGATTTAGAAGTTGTAAAGGTGTTCAGGGAACCTTTTACTGGACAAACAGATAGTCGACCTGTCTACGATGAAATGATTGCTTTTGTAAAAGATAATCCAGATATAAAACACTTAATATTTAGAGTAATAGATCGTTTTACTAGAGGTGGAAGTTTTTCCTATGCAGGTTTAAAAAAAGAATTAGCAGATCATGGAGTAGCTTTAATAGATAGTATAGGAATCATTCAGCCAATGCAGAACTCTTTGGCTGATGTCGGATTTGAATATTCATGGAGTAAATTTTCACCAAGTCAAGTTGCTGAAAACATAATGGCTGATTATGGGAATATAGATGTCAGAAATATTTTAACTAGGCTCATTGGTCAATCTATTAGACTTACTCAAAAAGGTTTTAAATTGCACGGAGCAAATGACGGGTACATGAGTCAAAAGATTTTTGTTAAGGGTAAAAAAAGATTTATTCAAGTTCCTGACCCAGAAAGAAAAGATTATATTATAGAAATGTTTAAACTACGATCGACAGGTCAATATACTGACAAGGAAATTGTCGACAAAATAAACGCTCAAGGATATAGAACACCAATAAGAAACAAATGGGACACAAAAAAAGAAAACATTATTGGCACGACTGGTGGTAATAAATTAAAAGTTAAAAGATTGCAAGACATGATAAAGAATACAATTTATTGTGGCGTGATGTGTGAAAAATGGACACATTATAAACCAATTAAATGTGCTTATGAAGGATTAATTGGTATTGATTTGTTTAACAAAGCTAATCATGGAAAGGTATTTATTAAAGAAAAAGAAAATGATGAATTAGAAATATTGTATAATTATATTCCAACTAAAACCATACAAAAAAGAAATAAGAATAATCCATTATATCCTTTTAAAAATGTTGTACTTTGTCCCGAATGTAAAAAAGCATTTTTAGGAAGTGCTCCAAGAGGAAAGTCTGGTAAAAAACATCCAACTTATCACTGCTCTAGAAAAGGTCATAAATATTTTGGTATTCCAAAACAAGAATTTGAGGATAATATAAAAAAATTCGTGCGAAATTTAAATTTTAAAAAAGAATTTTTTGATGACTGTAAATTTTTAATAATGAAAAAATATAAAGAAAAATTAAAAGGTATAAATAATTTTGCCAATTCTGTTGGTATTAATATTAAGAATTTAGAAATTAAAAAACAAACAGCAATTCAAGCCTTGATTACGACTAAAAGCGAATTAGTCAGACATGGCATAGAAGAAGAAATTGAAAAAATAGAAAATGATTTACAAGGAATGAAAGAATATAAAGAAGAAGTAAGAGTTGATGAGGGTGATATTAGTAAGTTTATGGGCTACGCCAAACATCTAATGGAACACAAGGAAGAAATGCTTGTAGATACATCAGAAACAGCAAATATACAAAGACAACAGACTTTGTTTGGCTTACTTTTTAAAGGGTTTCCAACTTACACTGAAATACTTAATGGAACACCCCAATTATCGCTAATCTTAGAAACAAAAAAGATCTCTCACAAGGAGAAATCTCTTTTGGTAGTCCCTAGGGGAATCGAACCCCTGTTTCTAGGATGAAAACCTAGTGTCCTAACCACTAGACGAAGGGACCATGTAATAATTTTTAAATTATATAAAAAAATAAACAAAATGTCAATCATAAAGTCGTGTTTGACATGGCGGTACCTTTTGGACGAAATCCGAACTTTTTTTGACGAAAATCCGGACTGCGAATTTTGATTGCCGCGTTTCCGCTCGGCTAAAAGCCGAAACCAAATCAAAAAAATTTTCTTTATTCTTTTTATTTTATTTGCCCGCCCCCTTTTAATTTTAATAAGGAAAAGAAAATTTTTCTGATTTGTTATCCCGCTTGGGCGGGATGCGGAAAC
>CAZPMS010000010.1:0-16627 GCA_964588165.1 uncultured Gammaproteobacteria bacterium | reverse complement strand
AATTCGCAATTAACCAAGCAGGCGTAATTACTGCAGGCAAGATATCATCTGGTACAATTTCCTCAGGCTTTGGTTCAATTGATAATGGTACTTCAAATATTACAACAGGCGGAATTTTAAAACTTGATGTTGATGGATCTGCTATTAACGCAGCTGGTTCATTAACAATGGGTGAGGGTAATGATGCCGGCATCTGGTTTGATGGAACTGATTTAAATATTATGACTGATGGAGCCGGAGCCAGCGGTATTATCCTTGATTCCGAAGACGCCACTCTAGAAGTTAAAGGCACTGGTGTACTTCAGGCAACATTTAGTAATTCGGGTCTAAATTTAGTTTCTAATGATTATTACAGTATTAACAGTACCTCAGTTTTAAGTAACTCTACTCTAGGTTCCGGAGTTACAAATTCTAGTTTAACCAGTGTTGGCACTTTAAATATAGGTTCTATTACTTCAAACTTTGGTGATATCAATATCGGAACATCTAATTTAACAGCCGGTTATGCAGATATAGACGATATAATTATTAACGGTGCGAACATTGGCCATTCCTCAGATACTAGTTTACTTACTTTAGCCCCTGGTCAAGTGGGTATAGGCACTACATCACCATCAGCACTCTTAGCACTGGCAGGAGCTGCTGCCACCACCGATATGATTGTTGCAGATGCACCTACTGGATTTACTTCAAACTTAATTGACCTTAAAGTAGCCTCAAGCAGTAAGTTTGTTGTAGATAACAGCGGTAATGTAGGTATTGGTATTGACCCAACTTATTTATTGGATGTTTATGGTGATGTAAGAGTTGGAACGGCAGTTAATACTGATATTATGCAAATTGATACAGCTTCATCTACTCCGGAAATTCAATTTGGTAATTCATTGGTTAGGATACAAACAGGTAATGATTCAACTCTTGAAAACAGAAGAGCCTCAACTACCGGCGATTTTTATGTAGAAGGGATAAGTGAGTTTGACGATACAATATTTTATCATGGTATTGGAATTGGAAACTTGCTTGATGTACAAGTTTTAGGTAATGGCGAATTAGTTCGTGTTTCTTCTAGTAGGAGATATAAAAATAATATTCAAGATTTGGAATTTGATGTGAATTTATTAAATCAATTAAGACCGATAACTTTTAATTGGAATGCCTCTTCTACTATTCCGGGTTCGGCTGATTTTGGCATGATTGCCGAAGAAGTTCATGAAGTTATTCCCGGCGACTCAATACCCGGTTTAGTTGTCTATGATGAAGATAATCTACCTTCAGCTGTTAGCTATGATAAATTGGGAGTTTTACTGGTGGCTGGCTATCAAGAACAAGATCAAAAAATAAATGTTTTAGAAAGTGGAATATCTGTAGATGAAAATAGTTTTGATATCGGCATTGGTACAGCAGAGCCAGCTGGTAAATTACACGTAGCTGGAGGCCAAGTTATAGTAGGTGCTACCGGTACAGTAGATTACACATCAGGCGAGGGTGATTTATATGTTCAAAATAATTTGGAAATAGATGGAACTTTGTATCAAGCTAATTCTGATATAGCAGAAAATTATCCTTCTTTAGAGCAGTTGGAAGCTGGAGACTTGGTAATGATTGATCCTAACAATGCCGGCTATGTAATTAAAACAACTGGCGAATCAACTAATCATGTGCTTGGAGTGGTTTCTGGTGATCCTGGTGTAGTAATTGGTTCGGAAACTGAAGGTTATCCAATTGCTTTGGTTGGCCAAGTGCCGATTAAGATTACAACTGTCAACGGCGATATTTTACCGGGCGATAATTTAACTTTAGCTCCAGTCCCAGGTTACGCCATGAAGTTTAATGAAGGTGGCATGGGCGTAATTATTGGTACAGCCTTGGATTCATTCACAATTGGCGATGGTTACGAGGGCGCAGTTGCCATGTTTATTAATCCTGATTATCAAACTTCTGGTGATGAAATTACTAATAGCCAAATTGCTGAAGATGCCGCTATTTCTGACCTTAAACTGGCAACCATAGAAACAGCAGGTAAGATTGCTTTAACTGCTTTGCCTGTAGAAATTGCTTTACTGCAAGGTGATACCCAGACCTTCACCGGTAATTATATCTTTGGTGAAGACACTGAAACTGAAGATTTAGTGGTCTTTAATGCTAAGTTTGGTTCTGATATTAGATTTGCTGTTGACGGTTTATATAATATTGGTTCTAGCGAAGCCAGGGCAGCCAATGTTTATAGCGATAATATTTATACAAATAAATTAGTGGTATCAGAAGATACTAATTTCCAAAATATTAATATTGATGATTTTGGCCTTTATCTTTCAGCTTCTTCGGGCCTGGCTTACTTTGGTGATAGCGTAATAATAGGAAGCCCAACTTCATCCCAAATAGTCGTTAGTTTACCAGCCTATCCGGAATTTGTAGTAGATGGATCAGACTTGTTAGTTATTGATGATCTGGGAATTGGCGGAAATTTATATGTTCAGGGAAATATCAAGGTAGCTGGAGCACTGGAATACAAGGGGCAAGGTACAGCCCAGATGATGACAATTGCCAATGGAGCTTCACCAATTGTAAGTGGAGACGTAGTTGTTGTAAATGCCAGTGGTACAGAACAGGGAATTATTTCAGACTCAGTTAATTCCAGTAGAATTTTAGGTGTTGTTGGCACTTCATCCGCTGAAATATTTGGCACGGCTAATGTTTCTACTTCAAGCATGCCAGTTGTTATTTCCGGAGTAGCCAATGTTAAAGTAACGGCGTCAAATGGTCCTATTAAAAGAGGGGATATGCTAACAACTTCAGAATCTGCCGGATATGCTATGTTGGCTACCAGGCCTGGCGCCGGAGTATTAGGCTTTGCTTTAGAGGATTTCCAAGAAGGCGAAGGCTCGGTTAGAGTTTTGGTAGAACTGGGCACTTATTATCAGCCAATTGCCAAAGTGCTTACAGTTGGTTCATCCGGCTCTGATTTTAAGACCATTGCTAAAGCTTTAAATTCAATCAGCGATAACTCCACCACTTCACCATATATAATAAAGGTAGCTCCGGGTATTTATGAAGAACAAATCACCCTTAAGGATTTTGTAGATATAGTTGGTGATGGCCAAAATTTAGTCACCATTATTTCAGATGAATCAACAATAGTAACCGGAGCCAAACGTGCTAGATTAGAAGGTGTAACAGTAAGAACCACCAGTATAGAAGATGAACCGGTTTTAATCAGCTTAGCCGGCGATGGTTCGGATAATGAAACAATAATTACTAATGTAAAATTGGAAGCAGATTCCTTAAACCCAGCAATTGGTGTTTCAGTAACTGGCCAAATAGGCAAAGTAAGGCTTACTAATTTAGAGTTCGGCTCAAACTTTAATCAAGGCATTACCAACTTAGCTTCTTCCACAATTTCGGTAATGCATTCAGACCTTTCCAGAGTTAATGGTACAGCTTTAGTTGCTCAAAACGGCATAATAAAATCTTATTACAATAATTTTGACGGAGTTTTGGGCGATATCTATATTTCAGTCTTGGCTAAAGTAGAGTCAGTTAACGATATTTACAGACAAGTAACCAATTTGGGCGTTTTCTTAGATGTTAGCAACCGTGGCAGAATTTCTCATGAATATATTGATTATGGCTGGCTGGTTTCTGAAGATCAAAACGAATTATTTAAGGTAGTTGTTTCTTCTGGCGAGGGCTATGTAAATGGCGTTATAGTAAATAGTTCAGAAAGATCCGGCTTGGTAGTTACTGCTTCATCCACCAGTTATATATTTATGACCGATGAAGGAGAAATTCTCTCAGCTTCTTCAACCAATATTGGTACTACTACCAAAGCGGTTTTAATTGCCCAGGTTGATACCGATAATCAAGGAATTACCAATATTACTAATGAAAGAAGTAATGAAATTGTGGTAGCCAAAGAAGGCGGACAGTACAGAACAATTTCGGCTGCTCTTGATTCAATTGCCACAAATTCTGCAAGCAACCGTTGGACAGTAAGTGTTCAACCAGGTATTTATAACGAACAAGTTATCCTAAAGCCTTATGTAGATATTATCGGTTCGGGTGAAAATACAGTTATTATGTCCATTAATCAGGCAGTATTAAAAGTCGATTTAGGAACCAGAACAGCTACTACCACAGCTACTACCACCTCTGAGCTTCTTAACGAAGCCAAAGTTAAGAATGTTAAATTATCATTAAATGGCGATAGGTTTGGTCAATCAGTGGTTACTGCCTCATCAAGCAAGCTTGTATTAGAAGATGTAACCGTTGAATGGTCCGGCCAGGAAGGAATTAACGGTACCGCTGTAGAGGTTGCTGGCTCTTCGGAAGTGGAAATTACCAGATTAAAGGCTTTGGGTATGGCTTACGGCTTAACTTCCCATTATTTATCTGATAATTCAGCCACTTCCACTGTAAATATTTCTTATTCAAATATTACTACTAACTTAGCTGATATCAGAACAGTTTGTACCGATGTAGAAACCGGCGAAGAGTGTGATGAAGATACAGTTGTTAATCAACCATCAACCATCAACATTACTTCTGCATACAATACTTTAACTGGTTATGGTACAAACTTTGAAGTGGCCAAGGGTACGGTTGTTTCTTCTGCCCATGATACTTACCTTAAATATACTGGCCAAGGCAGCTTTAGGCAGAATGATTACTTTAGAAATATGACAGACGGTACCAGTATGCTGTTTAATATCCAAAATGCCGGCTTAAGTTTATTTAATGTAAATGCTTCTGGAACTATTGCAATTAATCCTCAAAATACCATAGGAGATAGTGTAGTAATAAATTCAGCTACAGCTTCATCAACTTTAACAGTTATTAATTCCGGAGCAGGCACTGCTCTAAGGGTTGTGGGCGATATCATTTTAGAATCAACTACCTCAACTATCCCTGTTACTATTGCAGCTGCCGGTGGCCAGATAAATGTGGGCGCTCCTGGCGATACCATTAATTTAAATGTTGAGGGTGTAAATTATAACTTCAAAGAAAATGTAAGAAGAAACACCTTATCAGCTTATCTGCCGGCTCCTACTTCGGGTGATAAAGTTTGGGGTAATCAACAACAATCCTGGAGCCCGCCAGAAAACATAACCATCCTGGCAGTTAAAGTCCAATATTCCTGTAATGAAGGTGGCATGCTTCAGCTAGCCTTAAAAGATAAAGGTGGTAATACTATTACTAACCTTAGTGGCCTATCATGTGGCGGTTTCCATAAAATAATAGAAGATGAACTTGAATATTATTTAACAACTGAAGATGGAATGTATGTGGATGTTTTAACGGCAACCGAAGGCGTTTCCAATGTTACGGTAACGGTAGAATTTGTTTACGATAATAGATAATATCAATATAATTAATTGCTTTTTTAAGTAATTTATCAACATATTGACCAAAGGTCGAAATTGGCTTAAAATATTAAAACCTTAAGAAATAACTAATAATAAATAGAAAACTATGCCAGACATTAAACGATCAGCTTCTGCTAGGTCTGAAGGGCCAGCAGAAGAAGCAATGGTTCAGCCATCTGCAAAAAAGAAAGGCGGCTTAGCAACTAAGTTAGTAGTGATAGTTATTATCATTGCTGTAATTCTTGTTGGCCTGTTCTTGGTATCTAAATATACCAGCTGGAACATTTTAAACGTTAATAAGGGCGCCTCCACTTCTGGATGGCAGGCAGTCTTCCTTTCTAATGGCCAAGTTTATTTTGGTAATGTAACCAAAGAAGCTAGTCATACGATTGTTTTAGAAGATGTTTATTATCTTCAAGTGACTCAGCAGATTCAGCCAGTCCAAGAAGGTCAACAACAGCCTCAGCAAAATCTTTCTTTAGTAAAGCTAGGCAATGAACTTCATGGACCTCAAGATCAAATGAGAATTAATAGAGCCCATGTTTTGTTCACAGAAGATCTAAAGTCTGATTCCAGAGTTGTGGACGCTATTGTAAGATACTTAGATGATGAGCAAGAATAGATAGATTAAAGGAAATTTATTAAGACTCCCCGCCGATTTGGTGGGGAGTTTTTTATTTATTAAACCATAAAGTAAAAGACCTTTCGGTTCGCTACGCTCTCTCAAGGAGTCACTTCTTTCTAATTAAAACTATAAAGTAAGAAGTGACGCTTTACACTTTACGGTTTTTATGATATACTGTATATTGATAGGGAAGTATGTGGAAAACTTTAATTTTGTAGCTAAAAATGTATTATTTCCCTTATATAAACTTTCGTATGCTAAAAAAGAGGATCTATCGGCTCTCCGCCAAATCGGCGGATTTGCTCGGGATAACTCCTCGTCAGCTCGGAGTTAAAACAAAAACAAAAAATGTCTTTTAAATTAGTAAAAATAGGTCAGTTAGCAAAAAAAGTGGGGGTCTTGCCTTCAACTATTAATTTTTATACCAACGAAGGCCTTTTAAAGGAAGCTAACAGGTCCCAGGGCGGTTATCGTTTATATGAACCAACTTACGCAGCGCGTCAAATTAAAAAGATTCAAAAGCTTCAAAAAGAAAAAAGATTAAGAATTGATGAGATCAGGAAAGCTATTAGAAAATAATTTCATTATGACAAAGAAAAAGGTTAAAAAAGTTTATCGGGCTAAATTAGACTGTGGCCATTCCAAGGTAGTTGGCTGGCCAAAGTTTTATCATCATAAAGAAAAGAAAACTATCTGGCAGACAATTAGGTCTATGTTATTTTAAAATCAAAGATCCTCTTCGGATCTTTTTGTACTTTATATAAAAGGTTCCCCGCGTGCTTGGGGAATCTTTTTTCACCCTTGATTTAATAGGGGTTTTTATTGTAGAATAAAATCACTTTTATCATTTTATTAATATTATAAATAATGTTTAATTTTCCGGAACTTGAAGAAAAAATCCTTAAATTTTGGGAAGATAAAGGTATCTTTCAAAAAACTTTAGATAAAGACTCCAAAAAGGGTCCTTTTACTTTTTACGAAGGACCGCCAACAGCCAATGGTAAGCCCGGCATTCATCATGTGCTGGCTAGAGCTTTTAAAGATTTAATTCCCAGGTTTAAAACCATGCAGGGCTATTTTGTGGAACGCAAGGCTGGCTGGGATACCCATGGCTTGCCGGTAGAACTTCAAGTAGAAAAGAAGTTAAAAATATCAGGCAAGCCTGATATAGAAAAATTAGGTATAGAAAAATTCAACAATGAATGTAAAACCAGTGTTTGGCAGTATAAACAGGATTGGGAAAAATTAACGGCCAGGATTGCTTTTTGGCTGGATATGGAAAAGCCTTATGTAACTTATGATAAAAATTATATAGAAAGCCTGTGGTGGATTTTTAAAAAAGTTCATAATCGCGGCCTGTTATACCAGGGACACAAAGTTGTTCCTCAGTGTCCACGTTGCGGTACTGCACTTTCTTCACACGAAGTAGCTCAAGGCTATAAAGAGGTAACCGAGCCTTCAGTTTATATAAAATTTAAAGTTGTGGAAGGTAATGAATTAGTTAAAGAAGGAGACTATGTTCTTTCTTGGACAACTACGCCTTGGACTTTGCCGGGTAATGTGGCTTTAGCAGTTGGTTCAAATTATAAGTACGTTAGAATAAAATCAAATGATGAATTTTATATCTTAGCCAAAGACTTGCTGGACATAATAGAAGGCGATTATGAAGTCTTGGATGAATTTGAGGGCATTGGAATGGAAGAAATTAAATATGAACCCTTGTTTCCGGAAGCAATTTCTTCTAACATAGAAAATTACGAAAATAATTTTAAAATATATGTGGCCGATTTTGTAACAACTGAAGACGGCACCGGCGTGGTCCATACGGCAGTTATGTATGGTGAAGACGATTACCAATTAGGAACCAAAGTCGGTTTAACTAAATATCATACAGTTGATGAGAACGGCAATTTTAACAAAACTGTAAAAAAATGGGCCGGTAAATTTGTAAAAAATAAAAAAGTAGAGGAAGAAATTGTTGAAGACTTAAAATCTCGCGGTTTACTTTATAAAACTAAAGATTATACTCACGATTATCCATTTTGCTGGCGCTGTGATACGCCGCTACTTTATTATGCCAAGGATTCTTGGTTTTTTGCCATGTCTAAACTGCAAAAAGAATTAATCAAAGAAAATAAAAAAATTAATTGGGTGCCAGAACATATTAAAGAAGGCCGGTTTGGAGAATGGCTGGCTAAGGTTAAAGATTGGGCCATATCCAGAGAACGTTATTGGGGTACGCCACTTCCTATATGGAAGTGTGAATCATGCAACGAGATAGATGTAATAGGTAGTTATGATGAGTTAGCAGAAAAAGTTGAAGATGAAAGTCAAAAGTCAAAAGTCAAAAGTCAAGATTTTGATCCACATAGGCCGTATATAGATGAATATAAATTTAAATGCAAATGTGGCAGCCAAATGTCACGTGTTTCAGAAGTGGCTGACTGTTGGTTCGATTCCGGTTCCATGCCGTTTGCCCAGCATCATTATCCATTTGTCAATAAAGAAAAAATTGAATCAAAGGATTATTATCCGGCTGATTTTATTGCTGAAGCCATAGACCAAACTAGGGGCTGGTTTTATACCTTGCTGGCAGTTGGTGTTTTAGTGGAACGGGGGACCAGTTATAAAAACGTTATTTGCTTAGGCCACATTAATGATGCTAAGGGCCAGAAGATGTCTAAACGTTTAGGTAATATTATTGATCCTTGGGAAGTAATTAATAAGTGGGGAGCAGATGCTTTACGTTTCCATCTTTATACAGTTAATAGCCCTGGCGAATCTAAAAATTTTGATATTAAAAATGTTGAATCTGTCGTAAAGAAAAACTTCATGATTTTGTTTAACGTTTTAAGGTTTTATCAAACTTATCAGGAAGGGGAGATAGACGATAAAGAGCCAAAGTCAAAAAATGTTTTGGATGAATGGATTCTTTCCAAATTAAATCAATTAATTGTTAAAGTCACTGATAATTTAGAAAAATATAATATTTTTTCGGCCGGTAGGTTAATCACCGAGTTTATTGATGATCTTTCTACTTGGTATTTAAGAAGATCGCGTGATAGATTTAAGTCAGATGATGAAAAAGATAAGTCAGCCGCAGTAGAAACCCTCGGTTATGTTTTATTGAATTTATCAAAAATAATGGCACCATTTACACCATTTATTGCTGAAGATTTGTACCAGAAGCTGGGTGGCCAGTTAGAATCAATTCATTTAGAAGATTGGCCAAAGTCTGGCAAAGTTGATGAAAAGATTGTTAAAGAAATGCAAACTGTCAGGAAGACTGTGGAACTGGCTTTAGCTAAACGTGACGAAGCATCAATTAAAGTCCGTCAACCACTTAGTCAATTGTCAGTTGTCGGCGCTAAACTTTCGGATAAACTTTCAGAATTAATCAAAGCTGAAGTTAATATTAAAGAAGTGGTTTTTGAAAAAGGTGATAATCTTTCTGTTAAACTTGATACAAAATTAACTGATGAATTAAAAGAAGAAGGTTTGTATCGTGAATTAGTTAGAACTATTAATCAATTAAGGAAAGAAGCCAAACTAACCATTAAGGATGAAGTGGAAATTTTTTATCAAACCGATTCAGATTTAATAAAAAAAGCCATCAGTAATTTTAATGATGATCTGCTCAAATCTACCATTAGTAAAAGTATTAATGATGAAAAGTCAAAAGATAATATAATTGATAAAGAAGTTAAGGTTAATGGTGAAAAAGTTTGGCTGGGGTTGAAGAAATAATAAGTATTAAAATTGAATAATGAAAAGCGATTTTATACCACAGACCGATGGTATGACAGACCTTGGTCTGTTAAGAAAGAAATTTCCAAAGGATAGAAATATTCATCGACCTTTACATTTATTTTTACCCCAAAGAACATATTTTGTTTCTAGCAGAACTCTTAATAAGAAATGTTTTTTATTTGATGATAAAAGGAAAGATATTTTTTATAAGATTTTAAGAGAGGCAATTAAGGAAATAGAAGTAAAAATGATGGCTTGGGTAATTTTAAGTAACCATTATCATTTATTATTTTTTTCTGAAAAAACAGATCAAGTTTCTAGATTAATTCAAATATTACACAGTAAATCAACTGTTTTATTAAATAAATTTGATAGCAAGCCAGGAAGAAGGATATGGTTTCAATACAGAGACTGGATAATAAGAGATGAGAGGGATTTATATACACATTTTAATTATATTCATCATAATCCAGTTAAGCATAGTTTAGTAGATTGTCAGGATCAAGTTTTAAACTATAAATATTGTAGCTATCAACAATGGGTTAAATTAAAAGGTCAGGAATATATGGATAGCTTATTTGAAGATTATCCAGTATGTGATTTTAATAAAGAGATTTAAAAACCGATAGTAACGCAGCAAGCTGCGTCAGCCTATTGGTTGGGTCAAATAAATAATTTTATGCCAACATTTAAAACAGAGGCAATTGTTTTAGCCAAGCGGCAAATATGGGAAGCTGACCGGCTTTATATTTTATACACTAAAGATTTTGGAAAAATAGAGGCTCAAGTTAAATCGGCCGTAAAAACCACCAGCAAGCTGGCCGGCAGCTTAGAGCCTGTTTCTTTGGCAGAAGTAATGGTAATTAGAGGCAGGTCTAGAGAAACTATTGGCGGAGTTCAATTAAAAAAGCGTTATCAATTTAATAAATCCAGCAGCCTAAAACAGGTAGGCTTAATAAGAGAGCTTTTTATAAAATTAATCAAGCCAGAGGTAAAAGAGGAACAGTTATATAGCAATTTAAAAAAATTTTTAGAGATTCAAGAAACAATGGCCAGTGAAATTACTAAAAAATTTTTAACTCAAAGATTTATTTGGCAGATGCTGGAAATTTTAGGGCACGGGCCAGATAAAAAACAAAACGGCAATAAACTTTTACAGGCCTGCTCAGGCGCCAAGCCATCGGGTTTACAAATTTCTGATAATTTGTTACAAGAACTAGAGAAGTTTACAGGAAACTATTTAAAAAATATTTTGGAAAGCGATTTAAATTCTCTTCATTTTAATTATAATTATGCCTAAAAAAAACGTTTCTATTGGAGGAAATAAAAAGAGAAGTAAAATTGTAGATCTAAGGTCAGGCGCTTCTGGCAGGAAAAAATCTCCTTCCAGCGTTAGCAGGCCGCGTTCTAAACCGGCTAAAAGACCGGTTAAAAAGAGTGAAGCTATGGCTTCTTTTACCAAATCAGGCTCCAAAAGAGATTATTCAAAGATTCAACGGAGACCGAAAAAAAAATCTTCCGGGCTTTTAACTTTTTTAATAGTTTTGCTAGTTTTGCTAGTGGGAGCTGCTATGGCCAGCTTTTTTATTTTTGGCTCTGGCGGCAGTAGTCAGTCGTTAAAACTGGCTTTTGCCACTCCTAAAAACATTGCTTCTGGTGAAAATGTAATTTTAGAGGTAACTTACGAAAATTTAGACAAAATATCTTTAGAAAATATTGAATTGGTTATCCATTATCCAGAGGGTTTTTATTTTGACAGTTCAAATATAGAGCCCAGTAATCAAGAAAAAAACCAATGGCAATTAGAACCTTTAGAAGTCGGCCAGAGCGGTAAAGTTAGGGTCGAAGGCCAGCTGGTAGGTAAGATAAAAGAAGAAAAAGAGTTTACTGTGGTTTTACATTTTCAGCCGGCTAACTTCCATTCAGATTTTATGGAAGAAATAAGCAAGAAGATAAAGATAGATGATGCGCTTTTAGATGTCTCTATAGAAGCGCCAGAACAGATTGAAGACGGCCAGGAAGTAAGTTTTAAAGTTAAATATGAGAATAAGAAAAAGGAAGATATAAAGGATGTATATTTTGGCTTTGAGCTGGCCGAAGGCTTTGAAGCAACTTACCTAAGCCCGACAACAACCGAATACACTTGGTTGATTGAGGAAATTCTAGCCAAACAAGATAATAAAATAGAACTTAGCGGGTTGGTAGATAGCTCGGAAACAAATCCTCTGCCTTGGTTATTCAGGGTTTGGCAGATGGTAGAAAAAGACGGCCAGCCTCAAGAAAGAGTGTTGTTCCAGGAATCAGGTGAAGTTAAAATTATTGCTCCGCGTTTAGAAATTGAGGTGGCTCCATTAAATCCGGATAAAAATTTGAATTGGGGAGAGGAAGTCGATTTTAAAATTACTTATAAAAATTCTGGTGAACTGGATGTTAGTGAGGCAGTCTTAAAGCTATCGTTAAGTGATTTGGTGGATTGGTCTAGATATAATAATGTAACTGGCGCTACCAGGGACAATAATATTTTAATTTGGCTTTCTAAGAGCGGCCAAGCCGCTAAAGGCCTGTCAGATATTTCCCAGGGTGACGAAAAAGATTTAATTGTAACTGTTCCCTTAATTAATGAGCCAGATGAACTAACTGATTTTTTACCGAATGAATTAATGGTAGAGGCACAAGCTTTTATTTCAGTTAAATTTAATGATGAAGATAAAGTTTTTGCCAGTGAAGTTTTTGCCAGCCCTATTGCCAGCCAAGCCAGATTATTAACCGAGGCCAGATATTACCTGGATGCTTATTCTAAAGTGGGCAGTGGCCCATTGCCACCGGTTATCGGCCAAGAAACAACCTATAGAATTTATTGGAAGGTTTTTTCCGGTTCAAATGGTTTAAAGAATATAAAAATTAAAACCAGCCTGCCTTCTTATATAGATTGGGAAGGTGAAGTTGATTCACCAACTTTAGGCAGTTCGCTTGAATTTGATGAATCTTCAAAACAGGTAGCCTGGGAAATTAATGAGGTTGGCGCTAATGCCCAGCTAATGGCCAGTTTTGATATTTCGGTTATTCCTTCTGAATCCCAAGTTAACCAACTACTTATTTTATCTAACCCCACTTCATTTACTGCCGAAGAAAAATCAACTAAAGCAGTTATTTCCAGCACTAATGATTTATTAACTTCAGAACTATTAGGCGATTCTATTGCCCAAGGGGAGGGCAGGGTAAAAGTAAGTCCTTAAATATTAATCAGAAGTTATGGCTAAATGGTCAGATTTTGTTGAAGATAAAAAAAACGGTTTAATGGTGGGCAAGGATAAATTTATTGCTCCGCTATTAAAAAAAATTAGCAGAAGAATTACTCCAGATTCCTTAACCTATTTTAGAATTTTATTGGCCGCCGGCCTTTATTTTTTATTAGTTTTAAAGGTTCCATATTTATTTGGCTGGGCAGTTATCTTTTATATTATTTGTAAGTTTACAGATTTACTGGATGGAGCCCTAGCCAGAGCCAGGGGTATAACCAGCGTTTGGGGAGGTTTTATAGATGTTTTAGCCGACAAAATTTTTTATTTAATCGGCTTTTTTGTTTTATTAAGCCTCTGGTCGGATTTTTATGCTTTTCATTTTATGTTTTTAGTAAAGGCTGTTTCAATAACTATTTTGCTTGTTAATGGTTTAAGTTTATTATTTAAGAAAAAAGTTATCTCGGGCCTTAGAATGTTTAGGCGACTTTTTGAAATATTCAGTTATTTTTTAGGTACAATTTTATTAATCCTCCAATGGATGGTTAAATGTTAAGTTATGAGTTTTAAGATATTAAAAAAAAGTGAAAAATCAGCTGCCAGAGCAGGTATTTTAAAAACCCTACACGGTGAAATAAAAACACCTTTTTTTATGCCAATTGCCACCCGGGCCAGTGTTAAATCACTTACATCTGAAGAAATAAAAAAATTGGGCTCACAAATAATTTTATCGAACACTTATCATTTATTTTTAAAGCCGGGCCTTAAGGTTCTAAAAAAATCGGGCGGTTTGCATAAATTTATGGATTGGCCCGGACCCATCTTAACAGATTCAGGCGGTTTCCAAGTATTTTCGTTAGACGCGAAAGCGCAAAGGCGCGAAAGCGTAAAAACGCAAAATGATTCTCTAGTTAAAATTAGTCCTAAGGGCGTGGAGTTTAAATCAGTTTATGATGGTTCTAAACATTTGTTCACGCCTAAAAAAGTTTTAGAAATTCAAAAGATAATTGGTTCGGATATTAGGATGGTATTGGATGTTTGTTCACCGGCTAAATGTTCTAAAAAACAAGCGGAAAAGGATTTAGCTATAACACTTAAATGGGCGGCTGAATCAATTAAATATCATGCGAGGATAAATTCTTCGCCTGCGGTCGGGTTGATGGAAAAAAATACA
This sequence comes from uncultured Gammaproteobacteria bacterium, assembly GCA_964588165.1. Lineage (GTDB taxonomy): Bacteria > Patescibacteriota > Patescibacteriia > UBA1558 > UBA10009 > CAZPMS01. The sequence continues at coordinate 2,476 of CAZPMS010000010.1, read as the reverse complement.
CCTGTAAAATTATTACAAAAACTTACAACAAACCCGAAGCAGAGGAATTTATCCTCTGCTATAAATCAGCCATTACTTTTCGGAATTGTTCAAGGGGCCCTGTATAAGGGTTTACGATTAAAGTCAGTTAAAGAATTGTCAGCCATGAATTTCGATGGTTATGCAATCGGTGGCTTGGCAGTCGGCGAATCAGTAACTGAAATGTATAAAGTTTTAGATTATACTGTGCCGGAATTGCCAGCCAATAAACCTCATTATTTAATGGGAGTAGGTTACCCGGAGCAGATTGTAGAATCAGTTAAGCGCGGCATAGATATGTTTGATTGTGTAATCCCAACCCGCGAAGCCCGGCACGGTAGATTGTATTCATTTAAATCATCAATCATTAATAATCGATCATTATTTTATAAAACCATAAATATTAAATCTAATAAATTTGCAGCCGATACCAGCCCAATCAACTCAAAGTCAAAATTTATTGAATTAAGAAATTATTCCAAAGCCTACCTTAGGCATTTGTTTTCAGTTAAGGAGCCGTTGGCTTTAAGGTTATCCACTTTAAATAATTTGGAATTTTATTTAAAATTGATGAAAGAAATCAGGCTACAGATCAAAGAAAATAAATTGTAAATTCATATACTAACTAACCTGGGAGGGGAAAGTAAAAAATATGGGGAGATTCAAATTTGAAGATAACAAACAGCCGGAATTAACGGTGGAAAAATTGCCTGTTGGCACTAGGGTATTTTCAAAACTTACGCCTCAGCTTGGCCAAGGAGAGGTTATTGATCATCCTAGCCCAGAAATAAGGCCAATGGGTACAGTTTTTGTGAAGTTTGAAAAACAAGATTCTCCTGTTAATTGTTCGCCTCATAATTTGGAGAAACGCGCTACCGTTGTTAGTTTGGAAACTACAGAAGTATCCTCAAAAGAGGAAAGCAGTTCCATTAGTGCGTAGTGTTGGTTTAGTTCATTGCTCCCTGCTATCAATATAGTGGGGAGTTTTTTGTTCGTTTTTTAGCTGGAAATATGCTAAAATTATTATATGAAATCAGAAAATTTTGCTTTAGTTTCAGTTAAATATATTTTTTCTTTATTGATAAAACATATTTTGTATTGGCCGCTGTGGTGGTATTCCAGCGGTTTTTTATTGGTGCTTAAAAAAACCGGAAATTTAATTTTTACATCTTGGAAAAGTTTAGCCTTAGATGTTTGGTTAAAAAATATTTTTAGGCCGATGTATGGGCAGTATGATATTGCCAGCAGGATTATCAGTTTTTTTATGAGGCTGTTTCAAATTATCGGCCGGTTATTGATAATGGTGATTTTAATTTTACTATTTTTAACTCTACCGGTGATTTATTTGTTATTACCGGTAGTTACCATTTGGAGCTTGATAAAAGGAGTATAAATAAAAATATATTTGATGAAGCTTAATTTATGGAAGCAGAAGAGTTTGAAAATAAAATAGGCAAAACTTTAGAACTGGAAGGAGTTCAGCTTTTTTGGGGCAGAAATTTTTCTAAAGCAGATATTTTTTTCAGGAGTTTAGGTAATTTTTTAAAAATCGTTTTTAGAATAATATTTTTTATTGTTGGCGTTTTAGGTTTTTTGTCATTTTTAAACCATTTATGGCTGGTACAGCAAAACGGAATTTCTTTTTTGGATCCGGCAGCCTGGCAAGGCAGGTATTTAACATATTTTTGGTGGTCAGTAATTATAGATATGTATTTGTTTTATAGCTTTAGCCTTGATTCTTCCAAAGCCTTAAAAGTATTAAAGAAAACCTACAAACAGAAAGAGTTTAAAAAAGGAAAAATTAAACGGTTGGATATTGCTGATAGTTTTACCAAAGATGCCTTAAAAGTAATTGATAAATCATATTTAAAATCTTTGGCCGATAATAAAGTACTGGATAATTATTATCTGTTTAATAAGCTGTTAAAAACTAAAAAGGCCATAGTTATGTTTGGCCGTTTGGGCGTGCCTTTTAAGGATTTATATCAAACTTCCTTAAAATTATTTAACCGTTCTATTAAAATAATTGAAACCGATGTTAATTCAGAAGTTACCAAAACTTTGCTTTTGGCTTACTATTTTGCTTACCTGGAAAAAAGGAAGAAAGTGGAAGTGACTGATCTGGCCAAAGCCATTGTTACTACCAATGTTACTATCCAAGAAGTTTTGCTGGATTATGGAATTACTTTAGATAAGCTGGTAAATGTTGTTAAGTGGATGAACATTAACAAAATTTTGCTTGATAAATATAAACACTACCGGGCTAAGGCCCATTATAAACCCAAAGGGGCAATGGACAGGGCCATGACTGCCTTGGCTACGCCTTTTTTAGACAGCTTTTCTGAAGATTTAACTTCTTTAGCCAGGGCTGGATATTTACCGCTTACAGTGGCCCGGGAAAAAGAATTTGAGGAAATTTATAATGTTATAGAGGGGGGCAGAAATAGTGTAGTCTTGG
>CAZPMS010000009.1:0-20727 GCA_964588165.1 uncultured Gammaproteobacteria bacterium | reverse complement strand
GAATATGTAATAAAAATAAAAACGCACCTTTAATTAGAAGATGTCCTCTAAAAAGCCTTTTTTAGGCAATTTAGGGGATTTTTCTGTCGTCTACTAGTTCGTTAGGGACTTAACCGACTAAGTACCCGCCTTATTTATACCTATATTGAGGTAAAACAAAAACAAAAATATCAAAAAGGTGGCTTCATATAAAAATGAAGTTTCACCACTAAGAGCTTGGTAGACGATATTATACGCTTGCAGTCGGAAGAGCGCCGCAGTTTAAAGATTTGGAATCTTTTTATTCTCCTTTAGTCTAACTTTAGGGGCAAAAAAGTAGATCTTTGAACTTTTAGGCGCTAGGTGACCTTAATAATAACTTTGTTAAATAGAGGGCGCATCTGGCGCCTTTTTTTATTCTCTATTTTATTGGCTTGACATTATATTTAATACTTTTTATACTTGTTTTATTGTAAAAATAAAGACAAAATTATGACTAATAAATCACCATATTCAAAAGAGTTTTTAAAGGAAATAAAAGGGGTACTTTTGGCAAGAAGAGAAAAGATTGAAGACCAATTAAAAGGTTTTGCCAAAACAGATCCTAAGCAAAAATTCAACTATAATTCTAATTTTCCTCAATTTGGCGATAAAGAAGACGAAAACGCCGCAGAAGTTGCAGCTTTTGAAGGCAATCTTTCTTTAGAAGAAACTTTGGAACAATCTATTGAGATGATAAACAAAGCTCTTAAAAAGATGGAAGACGGCTCTTATGGAATTTGTGAAAAAACCGGCGAACCTATCGGCGAAGCCAGGTTAAGGATAATGCCTACGGCGACTAAAAAAGTGCCAGAAAAAAAACCTAAAAAATAATGGTTAAAAGAATTTCTTTTTATACCGTCCTGGCCGCTATACTTATTATTATTGATAGGCTAAGTAAAATTTTTATTTTAAAACTCCCGGATAATACGGGAGTTTTTGAATCAAATTATTTAAGCTTAAAACTTTTAATAAATCCTAACTTGGCCTTTAGCCTGCCTCTGCCAAATTACTTAATTATTTTCTTATCTGCCTTAATTATCATTGCCTTAATCTATTATCTGATTAAAGTAATTAAAGTTAAACTGATTTATTCAATAGCTCTTATTTTAATTATTACTGGGGCTTCCAGTAATTTATTTGATAGGCTTAAATTTGGAGGGGTAATAGACTTTATAAGCTTTTCTTTCTGGCCGACTTTTAATTTTGCCGATGTCTATATTATTATCGGTGCAATAATATTGCTATTGGCTCTTAAAAATAACTATCCCCCTGCTTCAAAAACTGATTCTGCCCCAGTAGACAAACAAGAGGATTCCAAATAAGCCACCCAATGGTTAATAGTAGACCGGCCATCATTAATATAAGCAGAGGCAGCAATCACATCTTCCATCATTAAATCTCTGCTGCAATAATTTTTATATTCAAAAGCAACTTTTGCTTCCAGGCCAAAGTTTCTTTTACTTTCGCAGGATAAATCATAATATTCTATGGTATCTTTTTGGTAAATGCCTCTCATTTCCGTATTCATGCAGCCCTTGGAAATCTCACGCAGAGTCTCCCGATAAACCTGTTGGTAGCCTTCAAACCAGTCTAAAACAATAGTGGGGGCTAAAAATAAACCCAGCTGGTCAAATGGGCCGGTATTTGCCTGGGCAATTCCAATTACCTGCTTTTTTTCATTAAAAACAGGACTGCCAGAGGCACCGGAAGTAATTGATGTAGTGGTTTTAATTATTTCTTCATCCCATTTACCAGAAATGATCCCCGAAGTTAAAGTTAAATAGTTATTGCCGCTTTCGGGATAGCCAAGAATATATATTTCTTCACCTAAATCCAATTTTAAATTTTTGTAATCATCGGTTTTAACAAAAGTCCGGTTAAAAAACCTACCCTGGGCAGCTTCCAGGCAAACCAAAGCCATATCTTCAAACTTCCTTAAATAAACAACTTTAGCCTCCCCTAAATCTTGGGGTTCTTTAGTTATTTCATCAGTTGTCCAAAAATGAATATTTTGGTTATAGGCGCCAGCGGCTTCATCATAAACCACATGCTTATTAGTTAAAGCGCAGCCGGAGTAGGTTACAAAAAAACCTGTTCCTGCCTGTACTTGTTCTTCTAAAATATCGCGGTATTCGGATGCTTCATCCATGGTAAAAAAATCTTTCAAAGATCTAACCTGTAAATCTATAGATTCTTTAGCTAAATTAGAAGTAATTTTAACAATTCCAGAGATTTCTTGAGAATTAAAGCTGATAGCCATTGAACCTATCGGCCAGCTGATTAATGAGGTAATAACGAGGCCAAAAATAATTTTTCTCATAATTTAAAATTTTTTAATAATTACGCTGTCTCCATATTTTACTGGTTCTAACGATTTTGTCCAGCTTGATATAATTTTTAAGTTGATGTAAGGTATTTATATTACAGGGTCATCGAGTTTTACTCGACAGCTCTGTTTTTATGTTGGGAAAGACTGGAAGGCTATAAGATTATTATCATTCATCAATTTTTAATTATTATTCATTAATTATTAACATTATGTCTTCAAAAATATTTTCTGCTACAAATATTGGCTTAACTTGCCACTTAATTGAAGTCGAAGCCGATATTTCATACGGTAATACAAAATTTTTAATTGTCGGCTTGCCTGATGTGGCTGTCCAAGAAGCTAAAGAGCGGGTAAGAAGCGCTGTTAAAAATAGCGGCCTGCCTTTCCCTAGAACCAGAGTAACAGTAAATTTAGCTCCGGCGGATTTAAAAAAAATCGGTCCCAGTTTTGATCTGCCTATTGCTCTGGGCATAATGGCAACAAGGGGCCTAATTGAGTTAAAAGAAGAAGATAAAAATGCTTTGTTTATTGGTGAACTTTCACTGGACGGTTCTGTTAGACCGGTTAACGGTATTCTAAACATTGCTTCCTCTATTTCTGATTGGAAAATCAACCGCCTGTATTTGCCGGCAGACAATGCTCCTGAAGCAAGTTTAATTAAAAATATTGAAATTTTTCCGGTTCAACATTTTTCCCAATTAATCAGCCACTTAAAAGGCAAACAATTTATTTCTCCTTTTAAAAAATCAAAAATAATAAGCCGGCCAAACGTTATGGAAAAAATAAGCTTAGCTAAGATAAAAGGCCAAAAGCAAGTTAAAAGGGCTTTGGAAATTACAGCTGCCGGCTACCATAATTTGCTTATGATCGGCCCACCAGGCAGCGGTAAAACTTTACTGGCCAGGGCTTTGGCTGAATTATTACCGCCGCTTAATTTAACTGAAAGCCTGGAGGTTACTAAAATCTATAGCCTATCCGGCATGCTGCCCAATAGCCAGCCTTTAGTTACCGAAAGGCCTTTTAGGTCGCCTCATCATACTTCTTCGGGAATTGCCTTAATCGGCGGAGGCAGTTTCCCAAGGCCGGGTGAAATTACTTTAGCCCATAGAGGCATTTTATTTCTTGATGAACTGCCGGAGTTTCCTAGGATAGTTTTAGAAAATTTAAGGCAACCCATAGAAGACGGCCAAGTAACTATCTCCCGAGCGGCCACCTCTGTTTTATACCCATCCCGTTTTACTCTGGTAGCAGCCGCCAACCCTTGCCCCTGCGGCTTTGCAACTGATTTAAAAAAAGAATGCAAGTGTAATCTGGCAGAAATTAAACGTTATCAAAAAAAGGTTTCTGGCCCGATACTAGACAGAATAGATCTGCATGTAGAGGTGCCTCGCTTGGAAACCAGTGAACTGATGGATAATTCTAAATCAACGGATTGTTCCAAAATAATAAGTAGGATAGATAAAGCCCATAAGGTTCAGCTGGCCAGATTTAAAAACTCACAGTTTTTTTACAATTCGGAAATTGATTATAAAAAAATTGACCAGTTTTGTCCGCTTGATAACCAAAGCAAACAACTCTTAAAACAGGCCGTTGTTAAACTCCAGCTTTCAGCCAGAAGTTACCATAAAATTATTAAAATCTCCCGTACTATTGCCGATCTTGAAGGCAATAAAACAATAAGCCCGGAACATTTAGCTGAAGCCTTGCAATATAGGCAAATGCTTTTCAATTGAAAATATTGCGCCAAAAGGCTATAATATCCTTGACAAAAGGTAAAAAGAATTGTATACTCCCAAATCACTTTTATGAAAAACAAATTAATTATCAGTTTAATATTATTCCTGATATTAAGCCTGTTCCCTGTAGCCAATATCCAGGCCGAACAGCTTGATTTACTAAGGATTATTAGCCTGCGGATTTCTCCTTCCGATACTTCGGCTACTATTTACTGGAGTACCAATTATCCTACTACCGGCTATATTCAGTTTGGCTTAACCAACGGCTTTGGCAGCTGGATAGAAGATAATCAATTGGAAACCTACCACGAAACTACTATTGGCGGCTTAACACCGGAACAAACCTATTATTTCCGCTTAGAAGCCAGAACTCCTGATAACCGAACGGTTCTTAGCGATATTTATGATTTTGAGTCTTTAGATGAAGATGATAATAAAGCTCCTACAGTTAGTGATGTTCATACCAGCTTTGTTACAGGCAATACAGCCACCTTTGTTTGGATGACTAATGAAAATGCTGACTCATGTATTTATTATGATACCAACCCAGACGAAATGGATCATAAACGCTGCCATAGCAGCAAAGTAAAAATTCATGATATTACCGTTACCAATTTAGACCGCAATACTCTTTATTATTACCGGATTTCTTCCAAAGACAGGGCAAAAAATATCCAATATTCTGTTACTTATAATTTTAAAACTAATTTTGAGAACGATAATGAAATTCGTGATTTAATGATTTATGAATTAACTCCTTTCAACCAACGCGCTTCTGAAGGCCCAAATGAAGTTAAATTAACCATTAAAACCAACCGGCCGGTTGAGGGCTATATGAAGTATGGAACTAAGCCCGGTAAATACAATAAAAAGGTTTATTTGCCGGCGCCAAGAAGCACTTACTCCGAAATTTTACTTGATGAATTGGAAGAAAATCAAACCTACTATTACCGCCTTTATTTAAAAGATCCTTTAAAGAAAAAATTGGATACTCCTGAATTCAGTTTTTCTACTTTACCTAACTCGCTGCTTGTTAGTCTTCCAGAAGAAGATATCTTTAATATAAATAATCCTCATCAAGATTTTGACCAAGACGGTCTTACCAATTCTCAAGAAGCCGAATACAATACTGATCCGATAAAGGCTGATACCGACGGTGACGGCTATATTGACGGTGTAGAAATTGCCCATGGTTATAATCCTCTTGGTCCGGGCAAATTGGATGAACCCAAAAGTCCAGTTATTAAGCAAAGTTTTGCTTACAACCAATCAAGGCTTCCTAGCCTGCAGGCCGAAACAAACCTGGCCCTTGATTTAAAAAGCAGGCTGGATACTTATTTTAATAAACAGATTCCTAAAAGCACCCAGCACTGGTATACCCTGGTGAATGCCTATGTTTATGGCGGCTACCCCATTGAATCCATTGCTAAAGCTATTGAATACGGAGGTAAAACTGTCCACCCAAATATTCCTTGGTCTGCTTGGCGCAACAGTGATGATTATATAAATTTTATTGACAAATAATTAGGTACTTTGCTAAGATAAAATAAATTAAAATTAACCAGATAAAATTATGAAAGAAACAATGGAAAGGCCACCGGCAGAAAAAGGACCACGTTCATTTTTTTATGAAGATGAAGAAGGTAAAGAGCATGAAGTTGAAGGAGCTGTAAAACCCAATACCGAGAAAGGGGCTCGTAGTTTTTTCTACACTGATGAAAATGGTGAGGATAAAGAAATAACCGGTGCCAGAAAATGGTTTTATAAAGAATAAAAATACTAAAAATCTAAAAGCACTGGGTCTTATACCTGGTGTTTTTGTATGCTAAAATAAATTTATGAGGAAATTGCTTATTATAATGATTCTGGCTATTACAATTGCTGGTTTTTTTTATTATAGAATTGATATTAAAAATTGGTGGATGGATTTTAATAGGCAAGATTTACCCATTGCTTTAGAATATAATAAACCGAACGTTACAACGCAAGGTAAAAACTCAGAACCGGTACCCGAGGATAAATTCCTCGGCTCCGGAGATGGTAAAATAAATGAAACAAATCAGGATTTAAATTATCTACAACCTACAACCTACAACCTAAGCGTTCCCTTTACCTCCCAGGCTCCTTTTGCTAATTGGGACGAAACCTTTAAAGAAGGCTGCGAGGAAGCTTCAGTTTTAATGGTCCATTATTTTTATAATAATGACAGTTTTACCGCTCAACTGGCTACTGATGAGATCCTAGCTATGGTTGATTGGCAACTAAATTACTTTGGTGGGCATTTTGACCTAACAGCCGAACAAACAGCCGAGATGATAAAAAAATATTTTGGTTACAAAAAAGTTGAAGTAATAAAAAATCCAACAGTTGATGATATTAAAAATCATATTTCTAAGCAAAGGCCGGTAATTATTCCAGCAGCAGGAAAAATGCTAGGTAACCCCTATTTTATCCAGCCAGGGCCTAATTACCATATGCTGGTTATAAAAGGCTATACTAAAACTGACTTTATAACTAACGACCCAGGCACTAAAAGAGGAGAAGATTTTTTATACAGTTATGATACAATTATGGAAGCAATGCATGATTGGAATAAAGAAGATATTAATTTAGGCGCCAAAAAAATTATTATAATTTATCCCTAGAGCATGATAAATTTATATCAAAAAATCCACGATACTTTCCTTGAAAAAGGTCGGGAGAAAAAAGATAAGCTGCTCAAGCCGATAATAAAAAATATGCCTAGCTGGATTAAACCTTCACATATAACCAGTTTTAGGTTGGTTGTTCTTTTATTAGCCTTAGAACTGGCTTTTTTAGAACTTATTAATTTAACCATCTTTGCCATTATTATCCTTTTGGCTTTTTTAACTGATTTACTGGATGGCGCTCTGGCCAGATATTTAAAAAAAATGAATAGGTTCGGCGAATATTATGACTTTTTAACTGATAAAATATTTTTTCTGGCTATTTTTTATTTATTTTTAGAACTTACCGGACACCTATATTGGCTTTACCAAATTTATCTGGAATTTTTATTCATGATAACAATAATCTTTTTTCTATATTTTAAAAAAGAACAATTTATCAATAAAGTTAACTCTCTTAGATGGCTAATCTTTATTTTTTGGTTAATTTATTACTTAATTTCTCTACTAATAAAATAACCCAAATCCTCAAGCCGTGGATTTGGGCTACTATAAAATAAAAAGTTAAATAACTTAACCAGCCTTTAGGGCATCTTTTAAGGCTTTGCCGGATTTAAATTTCGGCACTGTTACTTCTGGAATCTGAATTCTTTCTGATGGATTTTGGGGGTTAACGCCCATCCTAGCTGTTCTAACTCTGGCAGAAAAAGTGCCAAAACCGGTCAAAGTGACTTCGCCGCCTGCCTTTAGAGTGGTAATTACCGTATCCTCAAAAGCATTTAACAAATCTTCAACCTGTTTTTTAGTTAAGCCGACTTTTTCGGCTAATTTTTCTGATAATTCTGCTTTGTTCATAAAGCATGCCTCCTTTAATATTTAATCCTTTAGCAACTGCTAAAAGAAATTAATTTTAAATTTCTACAATTTGATAAATTTTTTCAAACTTTTTTGCCAGATTGGTCTTTTCATCTATTTCCAAATAAAGACCGTTAATTTCAACTTCCCCTTTTTCCGGAATCTTGAAAACAATCGGACTGTCTTCTAAAAATTTCTCTATAATTATATCTTTCTTTACGCCTAAAACAGATTCAACGGGGCCAACCATACCTACATCGGTAACGTAAGCTGTACCCTGTGGCAAAATTTTATAATCTGCTGTGGGGATATGAGTATGGGTGCCAAAAACTGCCGATACCCGGCCATCTAAATACCAACCCATGGCCACCTTTTCTGAAGTTGCTTCGGCATGGAAATCAACAATCACCGGTCCGGAAAAATCCAAACGATTTTCTAATATCTTATCAACCTCCCTAAAAGGGCATCTAAGATCTATGTCAGAAAGTGCAGGATCTGTATCATTAATAAAAACTCTGCCTAATAAGTTTAGCACAAGTAATTTTTTTGAGCCAACTTCCACTTCTATAAAACCACCGCCAACTGGAGTCCTTGGATCATTTATTGGGGTTGCCAGTTTAACGCCGGAAGTGGCCATAGCAGTTTCTACTTCTTCCTTTTTCCAAACATGGTTTCCTGATGTAAAGCCATCTATACCGGCCTCTGCCATTTCGGTTAAGGTTTTAGAAGTAACGCCTTTACCATGGGCTAAATTTTCTACATTAGCTAAAACAATATCTGGCTGATATTTCTTTTTTAATGATGGCAAGACTTCTTTTATGGCTTGCCGCGCGATCTTCCCTACAATGTCGCCTAGAAATAATATTTTCATAATAATTATCTAGCATATTCAATGACTCTTTTTTCTCTAATTAAGCTGACTTTAATTTCACCTGGGTATTTAAGATCATTTTCAATTTTATCAGCAATATCTCTGGCTACTTTGGTTGCTTGCCAATCATCAATCTCTTCTGGAGTAACAAATACTCTTATTTCTCTGCCGGCCTGAATAGCGTAAGCTTTTTCTACACCATCAAAACCTGTAGCTGTAGTTTCCAGCTCGGTTAAACGCTGTAAATAATTTTCGTAAGTATCTTTTCTGGCGCCCAGCCTGGCACCAGAAATCGCATCTGCTACTTTAACTATAACACATTCTAATGTTTTAGGATTGTCTTCGTGGTGGGCTAATGCAATATAGGCAACTTCTTCCGGTAAACCAAATTTCTTTAAAATATCATATCCAATTTCCGGATGGCCTCCTTGAATTTCGTGGTCTACTGCCTTACCAATATCATGCAAGAGGGCACCCTTTTTAGCAAGATTAACATCAGCACCTAATTCTTCGGCCAATAAACCAGAAAGATGGGTAACCTCCAAAGCATGGACCAACTGATTTTGGCCATAACTGGTTCTGTATTTTAAACGGCCCAAAATTTGAACTAGTTTAGGATCCAGGCCAACAATACCAGATTCTCTAATAGCTCCCTCACCGGCTTTTTTAATATTTATGGCTAACTCTTTTTTAGCTTCATCTACTGCCTCTTCTATTCTTCCGGGATGTATTCTTCCGTCAGAAATCAATTTTTCTATGGCCAATTTAGCCAAGTGCCTTCTAATAGGTGAAAACCCACTGATAATGATAGCTTCCGGGGTATCATCTACCACAATTTCCACTCCGGTTAGCTGTTCAATGGTTTTAATGTTTCTGCCTTCACGGCCGATGATTCTACCCTTCATTTCATCATTGGGCAGATTAACAACTGTTGTAGTGGTTTCTACCGCATGGGAAGAAGCACAACGCTGGATAACAGCCGTTAACATATCTCTAGCTTTTTCTTCTAATTCTTGAGAGGACTGTTCCTGTAATTTTTGAATTCTAACCAATAGTTCATCTTTCATCCTATTCTCTGTATTATCCAAAAGGGCTTTTTTAGCTTCTTCTTGGGAAAGCTTGGCAACTTCTTCCAATTTCTTAAGTTGATCTTCTTTAATTTTGCCGATTTCCTGTTTTAACTGCTCAACTTTTTCCGCTTTTTGATAAAGCTCCTGCTGTTTATTTTCCAGCTCCAATAATTTCTTATCAAAAGCTGTTTCACGCTTTTCTACTCTTTGCTGCATGTGTTTTACTTCCTGCCTTCTTTCTTCAGATTCTTTCTTAGCTTCATCAATAACTTTTAAAGCCTTATCTTTGGCTTCCAATAAAATTTCTGTATGTTTTTCTTTTGCCTTTTTAAGTGTATCTTCAGCTTTTCTTTCAGCTGAATCGGCTTCCCTGGAAGCAAAAAGTTTTCTAAAATAATAGCCAACAAAACCGCCAATGGTTAAGCCAGCCACTAAAATAATTACTAAAATAATACCTTCCATATAATTTTCTTTCTATTTAGGCAAGGTTTTACAAGTTGTTTTTTGTGATGAAAAAAGATCGGTCTTTTTTATTAGACCTCTCTGATTAGTTTAGATGTATTTTTGAGTTCTGTTTTACTCACACTAATATTTGAGTAAATTAAAGTTAAAATTGGGGTTTTTCTAAACATATCATCTATATCTTTAGCACCTTGTAAAATCTTGAAATTAATTTATCTTTTGCGATTTTAAGACTACCATATAAGCTTAATATAGTCAACCCAGCCTTTCACGAAGAGATTATCAAAATCTATTTCTTAATAAAAAAGCCTTTCTAATAAAAAGGCTTCTTTCTCTATTTTAATATAAGACTATTCAATTACTTTATCAATTAGGCCGTATTCCAAAGCTTCTTCCGGATTCATATAATAATCCCTATCTGTATCTTTTTCTACTTTTTTAATATTTTGTCCGGTGTGGCTAGAAAGAATTTGATTTAATTTATCTCTAATCTTTAATATTTGTTCGGCTTTAATTTTAATATCAGCAGCTTGGCCTTCGGCCCCGCCCATAACCTGATGCACCAAAATTTGTGAATTAGGCAAAGCAAATCTTTTGCCCGATTGTCCGGCCGAAAGAAGTAAAGCCCCCATAGAAGCTGCCATGCCAATACAAGTGGTGGCCACATCCGGCTTGATATACTGCATGGTATCATAAATAGCTAAACCGTCAGTTACGCTGCCGCCCGGTGAATTTATATAAAGCTTAATGTCTTTGGTGGCATCTTCTGATTCTAAAAATAACATCTGGGCAATTATAGTATTGGCCACTTTATCATCAACCACATCGCCCAAAAAAATTATTCTCTCCTTTAATAAACGAGAGTAAATATCGTAAGCACGCTCTCCAAAATTTGATTTTTCTATAACCGTAGGTATTAACATATGTTTAACTTTTATTTTAATTAATTTTTAAAATTAATAATTTAAAATTCAAAGTCTGTCTGGATAATCGCTATGGATTCCATCCACCTGCCACTCCTTTAACTTCCTTATCTTTTGAAGCTGGTTAACTGTCCAGGTAAAAGCTATTTTATTACATTTGTGGATTCTGTCAATAAAATTCTTTGTAGCTAATAAATGATGGATGCTTATTATATCAACACTTTTAGAACTCATTCTTTTTACCACATAATGCTTAACCAGCGGAAAAAAGATAAACATTAAAAATATCCAGACTGCTTCTTTATATATATTATCGCTGGCCCTAAAAACCCAGGCAACTTTTACTTTAGGCAACTGCTTATCCAACTTTTTTAAAATATTAAAATAATTTGTTGAAATAATAATATCCTGATGTGGAAACTCTAGCGCCTTTAGCTCATCAACTAAATAATCAGCCACTGCTCGGCCCTTTGCCTCTATATTTACTTTACACTTACCTTTTAAAAACTCCAAAGCTTCGGCCAAAGTTGGCACCCGTTCGCCTTTACCAGCATTTAATTCCTTAATCTGGAAAAGGGTGAGGTTTTCTATTTTACCCTGGCCATTGGTAAGCCTATCTACCCGCTCATCATGAAAAACTACTATTTTTTTATCCTTAGTTAACTGAATATCAAATTCAATCATGTCTGCACCCAGCTCAATGGCCTTAGCAAAAGACCGCAAGGTATTTTCTGGCTCATAGCCCTTGGCTCCGCGATGGCCGATTTTTATCATATTTATACTTATTCAATTATTTTCCACTTATTTTCATTATATACTAATTTGCCTTTTACCGAAAAGCCGGCCGCTTTTTGATGGCCGCCGCCGCCAAAAAATTTAGCTAACTTACTTACATCCACATCATCATAAGTAGTCCTAAAACTTCCCTTTATAAAATCGCCGTCTTCTATTAAAACCAGAATGGTCTTTACTCCGGATAAATTATTGAAAAAATTGGAAAGACCGGAGGCAGATTCCAAATCTACTTCACATTCCTCTAAATCCTTTTTTAGTACAGCAGTAAATGCCAAGCTATATTTTGGATTATATTGCAGCCTTTCAAAAGCCCTTCCCCATAGTTTTAGCAAACCTAAACTTTTATTCCTTAAAATTCTTTCGTTGATCTGATTATGCCTGGCGCCTAGGTTTAACAAATGCGAGGCCGTTTTTAGTGAAGATAATGAAGTAGCCGCATTAGAAAAAGCGCCGGTATCAAAAATAATACCATTTAACAGAGCTGTGGCTATTTCTTTATTTATCGGCACCTGCCAATATTTGAATAATTGATAAATTATTTCGGAAGCCGAAGAAAAATCCGGCAGAACTAAATTAATATCTCCAAAATTATTATTGGTTGGATGATGGTCTATATTTATTAAAATTTTTATTTTTGACCTGTTCAATAAATCGGCAACGCCCGCATATTCCAAATCGCCAGAATCTAAAACTATTACCAGATCAAATTGATTATCAAAAACCTTTTTATTGGTAGCCACTTCATTTATTAAAGGTAAGAACTGATTATTTTCCGGAACAGCGTCCAAACAAAAAAGCTGGTAGTTTTTGTTAATTGACTTTAAGTACAAAGCCATGGCAGAAATAGCGCCCAAACCGTCTCCATCCGGATTTTTATGGGTAATTAACAAAATCTGTTCAGCTTGCTGAATTTCTTGTTTTATTTTTTGAACTGTAGCTAATTGATTTATCATAAAAGGCTCTGGTGAGCCCTATATAATAAACTTAAATGACGATGTTGTCAACTCTATCTTTCCTTCAAAAAATTCTAATCTTCCAATGCCCTTTCAATTTCCATATTTTTTAATGCTGAATCAAGCCTATTTACATATCTAATAAGTTATATTATTATCAAATTGTCACGTACCTAACTAAGGAGATTATAGTGAGTAAACAAGATAAACTTGATCAAAACCCGGCTAAACTTATCATTACGAGTTATGGTGCTGCAGTCCGTGCATTGGAGGAAGCTAAGCTGGCGATTGAAAAAGGTAATTTCGAGGCCAAAATCAGAAACATAGATCTCGCATTCGGGCTAATTAGTGAACTGCGCGAATCCTTGGATCCAGAAACTGGTGGGGAGATTGCCGAAAAACTGAATAGTCTGTATGAGTTCTATCAACATGAGATCATTGCAGCTAATGTTAACAATGATGCTGATCGACTCACACCGATCATCGACATGATGAGTAGCTTGCAAGATGCGTTTATGGAAACACAACAGAAATCGGAGGTATCCTCCTAAAGGCCAAGGGGAAATACAAAAATAATATTTCAAAAAACTTCCTAATCAACATCATTAACAAAGGAGCTTACCAGCTCCTTTTTGTTTTTTACAAATAAAAACCACTTTTATAAATTCAAAGGCGGATATACTTTTTATAAAAATTTTTAATCTTCTAAAGCTCTTTCAATTTCTCTGTTTTTTAAAGCTGAATCATCAACTTTTAAATGAATCTTGGGTAGGCGCCTTAGAACTGAGTGCTTTCTTAAATATTTTTTAGCTTCAAATAAATTCTTTTTTAAAAAATCCATGGCCGTACCTGTTTTATTTATCGGCAAAACACTAATATCAATCACGGCATGTTCTAAATCTTTGCTCACTTCCACGCCGGTAATTGTAATAAGCGAGTCTTTAGGAGGCTCTGCTTCTTTAATTAAAAAATTATTCAATTCGTGTTGAATAACTTCAGCTATTTGCTCTGAACGTTGTGACATAATAATTTAGGTACAAAGGACTAGTTACCCAGGGACTCACCTTGTTACCTGCCCCTAGCCCCTATTTTAATCTTTCTTATGTAATTTTCTCTCTTTGGTCTCTTCTAAATAAACTTCTAAAATATCATCCTCTTGGATAACCGGCCTGCCAATATATTTAAGGCCGCATTCTTCACCTTTATGTGCCTCTGTTACAATTTCTTTGCCGGCTCTAATCTCGGTTAAATCTCCTAGATCTGTCATTTCTTCACCTCTTAAAACCTTGGCCTTGGTATTTGGTTTTATTGTTCCCTCAATAATCCTGCCACCCACTATCATGGCTTTCTTTTCGGTTTTAAAAATAGCTAAAACCTTTATTTTGCCAAGTTCGGTTCTAACAACTTCTGGCTGTAAAAGATTCTTGAGCTTTAATTCCATTTCTTCCAACAGTTTGTAAATAATTTCATAATATAAAACCTCAACTTCTTTATCTCTGGCCAGTTCTTCGGCTGAGGGAACGGTTTTAACATTAAAAGCAATAACAATTCCTCCGGCTGCCTCGGCATCAAAAACATCAACATCGGTAACATTGCCTAAACCTTTTTTAATAACTTTTAATTTAACTTCTGGGTCGTCAAATTTTTCCAAAGCTTCCACAATGGCCTCTTGAGAGCCCAAAACATCTGTTTTTAAAACAATATTTAATGTAGGGATGGATTTTTCTTCCTCCTCTTCTTCCTCATTATTAGCAGCAGTTGTAGCTACTGGAACAGCAGTTTTTTGGAAGCCGGCAGTTTTAATTAATTCCTTTACTTTCTTTTTATCTTCTGTTACTTCTAAAATATCGCCCACCTGTGGAGCTGACTTTAGCCCTAAAATTTTTACCGGCATAGAAGGAGTGGCAGACTTTACTTCTTTATTCCTGAAATCTTTTAAAGTTCTTATTTTCCCGGCTACTGTGCCAACTACTACCAAATCGCCAGGTTTTAAGGTACCAGCCTGAACCAATACGGTAGCTACCGGGCCTTCGCCCTTATCTACATGAGATTCAATAATGGTTCCGGCAGCCGGCACTGATGAGTCTGCTTTAAATTCTTCCATATCAGCTACCAATAAAACCATATCTAAAACATCTTTTATATTTTTCTTTTGTTTGGCTGAAATAGGTACGCAAATTGTTTTACCTCCCCAATCTTCGGGAATTAAGTTTATTTCGGAAAGCTCTTTTTTAACCTTTTCAATATCAGCACCTTCTTTATCAATTTTATTTATGGCTATTATAAATGGCAGATTCTCTTTTTGGACCAATTCAATTACTTCTAAGGTCTGTGGTTTTAAACCGTCATCGGCCGCCACCACAACAATGGCAATATCGGCGATTTTGGACCCCCTGGAACGCATTGATTTAAAAGCTTCATGGCCGGGAGTATCTAAAAAAGTTATTAATCTTTCTTTTTCTTCAACCTGATAAGCTCCTATATGCTGGGTAATACCGCCGCTCTCTGCATCGGCTACGTTAGTTTCTCTTATGGCATCCAATAGTTTGGTTTTACCGTGGTCAACATGGCCCATTACCACAATAACCGGCGGACGCGACTGTAAGTTGCCGCCGACTTTTGCTTCAAGTATCTCTTTTAATTTTGTTTCTGCCTTTTTATTTTCCAATTCCTGGCTTTCTTCTTCAGATAATTGTTCTACCCTAAAACCTAGATCTTCAGCGATGATAGAAGCTGTTGTAAAATCTATCCTTTCATTTAAACTGGCCATTACTCCGTTCTTCATTAATTCAGCAATTAATTTAGTAACCGGCAGGCCCATCTTATCTGCTAAATCTTTAACTATAATAACTTCCGGAATTCTAATTAATTTTAAATCCTCTTTACTATCTGATTCTTTTTTATCATCTAATTTAATCTCTTTAATATCTTTCTCCTTATCAAGTAATTTTTGCTTTTTTCTGTCCGCTTCTACGGCAACTACTATTTTATCTACCAAATTAGGATCAACTTTAATGGCTCTTTTACCAATATCAAAACCAAGCTCCGGTAATTTTTCCAAGAGCTCTTTAGTGTTCATCTTAAGTTTCCTGGCAAGTTCTGTTACGTTCATGGTTTAATGACTAATGTTTAATGACTAATAATTAATAAATAATATAATAAATAATAATTGAAAACTAATTAATCATCAATCATTAGTCATTAGCTTTCAATCATTAATATACTAAACCCTACTAAAAAAAGGTAAAAAAGTCAATCATTAAAGACAAATTTGTCAATAATCTTGACAATTCTTTAATTTTACTATATGCTATCTTATTCCCTATGCAGTCTTACCCTTGCCAAAAATTGATAATTTTAGTAAGCTCTCTCGATGGCTAAAAATATTGAAAAACAAGTTAAAGAGTTAATTGCCAAAAGTACCAAGATTCTTATTACTACAAGTCGGCAATTTTCTGGTGATGGCCTGGCCTCTGCCTTGGCCCTGCTTTTGATTGCTAAAAAACTTAATAAAAACGCGGAAATTATTATTAATGATTTTAAATTACCAGAATCTTATAGCTTTCTGCCTGAGATTGAAAAAATTAAAGCCACAGTAAAAAAAGTAAAAAAATTCGTTATTAATTTAGATATTTCTCAAACAGGCATTGAGGATTTAAACTACGATATTAAAGATAATAACTTAAGGATTCATCTTTGCCCTAAACAGGGAATTTTTAGTCCGGAAGATTTAAAATTCCAAACTGGTGATTTTGCCTACGATTTAATTTTTACTGTGGATACCCCCGAACTTGAATCTTTAGGCAGCCTTTATGACCATCATCGAGATTTGTTTTACCAAATTCCGGTAATTAATATTGATCACCAATCAGTTAATGAACAATATGGCCACATTAATTTAGTTGATATTACTACTGCTTCTACTGCAGAAGTAATTTACAAAATGATAAATGGCTGGGAAGAAATAATTTTAGATAAAGAAATTGCCACCTGCCTATTAACTGGCATTATTAGTAAAACAAAAAGCTTTAAAACTTCAAAAGTTTCTCCGGAAGTTTTAAATGTGGCCAGTGAACTTATAAAGCTAGGTGCCGATAGAAAAGAAATCGTCAGCAAACTTTATCAAACTAAAACCATTCCTACTCTAAAACTTTGGGGCAAAGTTCTTTCTAGGCTGCAGTCCAGTCCGGATCATAAGTTAGTTTGGTCCAAATTAGATTTACATGATTTTACTGAAAGCGGTACGGCTGACAAAAACTTAGCTGGAGTAATTGATGAATTAATTATTAACAGTCCAGCCGCAGAAATTGTAATTTTGTTTTATCAAAATAAACCCGAGCAAACTAAAGTTATAATTCATACCGAAGGTGCCCAAAATGCCCTTAGCCTTTGCCGGCCATATATGCCAGTTGGTGATAAAACTAATGCCTCTTTTACTGTAGAAAAAAATCTGGACAAAACAGAAGAAGAATTTTTGAATCAGGTTAAAAATCAAATAATATAATAAGGCCCTTTAATTTTTATATCTTTTTGATATAATAGGTTTGCTTAGGCGCCTATAGCTCAGTTGGTTAGAGCACCGCCCTTATAAGGCGGGGGTCGATGGTTCAAGTCCATCTAGGCGCACCAGCTTGTTTTTTAAATATTATTAAAATATAATGCTTTAAATTGGGGGTGTATAGCTCAGTTGGTTAGAGCGCTACGTTGACATCGTAGAGGTCTGTGGTTCAAATCCACATACACCCACCATTGTAATTATTAACGAAAAGCGATTTATGTACTTTGTGTATATTCTACAAAGTCTTAAAGATTTTGGTTTTTATATTGGCGTAACTAATAATATTAATCGAAGATTCATAGAACATAATCAAGGAAAATCTAAATCTACACAATATCGCAGACCATTCAACCTGGTTCGAATTGAGGAGTTTGATAATATTAAATTAGCATATCAAAGAGAAAGATTTTTAAAAAATAAAAAAAATTCAAAGATAATTAGAAATATTATCAAGAGTCCCGACGTTCACTTGAAAAGTGAAATCGGGATTCCGATTTCGCCTTTGGCGAACATCGGAACGCTACGTTGACATCGTGGAGGTCTGCGGTTCAAATCCACATACACCCACCATTAAAACAGGGTTGTTTTTAAGTTAACCTTGTTTTTTATTTTTTCATATGATAATTTAACAAATATACGGTTTTTTTATATATAAACAATCATTTAAATGGTGTACATTTTTACAGTCTAAGCATTTGTCCACCCTAGTAACGACGAGTGAACGGGATCAAGTATGCTGATCACAGCAGAAATGGACAAAAAGGCTCCCGATTTCCAACTGGGGGCCTTTTTCTTTTTCAAAAATTTATGGTATTTTTAGCATATGAATAAACTAACCTTTAAGGAAGAAAATAAAGAACGTTTAGATAAATACCTGGTAAAAAAGCTGGAGAAATTTTCGCGTTCAAAAATCCAAAAATTAATTAAGGATGAAAAAATCACAGTAAACGGTCAAGTTGTCTCCGCCCACTTTAGTTTAAAAAATAATGACGAAATAGCTATAAAAGGAAACTTAGAATCTGATGAAATGGTAGCCATGACTTTACCGGCTAAACCAAAAATAATTGCAGATGAAGTTGATTATTTAGTAATTAGTAAACCAACTGGCTTAGTTGTCCACCCGACCGAAGGCTTAAAAATAAAAACTTTAACCGATTGGCTGGTTGAAGAATACCCAGAAATAAAATCGGTTGGTGATGATGAAAGGCGTCCAGGCATTGTCCATCGGCTTGATAAGGATGTTTCCGGCTTAATGGTAATTGCTAAAACTCAAGCTATGTTTGAAAGCCTAAAAGATCAATTTAAAAACCATAAAATAAAAAAAGAATATCTTGGTCTTGCCCAAGGTAAATTTATTAATAATGAGGGCATAATAGATTTTCCTATAAAAAGATCTACGGTAACAGGAAAAATGGTTGCCGGCGCCAAGGGCGAAGAAGGCAAAGAATCAATTACACAGTTTGAAGTTTTAAAAAAATTCATTAACTATACTTATTTAAAACTAAATTTAAAAACCGGCAGATCTCACCAAATAAGGACTCATCTCCAGGCTTACGGCCATCCACTAGTTGGTGACCAGCTATATAAAAATAAAAAAATAAACGAAAAAATTGAGTTGGATAGAATTTTTCTTCATTCACATAAATTAGAGTTTGATGATATGGATAGCAATAGACAAAAATTTGAATCTGGTCTTCCAGAAAATTTAAATAAAATATTAACTGGCCTAAAATGAAACTACCAAACATTATTACTATTAGCGGCCTACCAGCCTGCGGAAAGTCTACCTTAGCTAAATTATTATATAAAAAATTTGGTTATAAATATTTATATGCCGGCAGTTTTTTTAGAGCAATTGCCAAACAAAAAAAAGTGAGCCTGCAAGATTTTGAAGTTCTTTGTTTAAAGGAACCTAAATACGATATTGAAATTGACAAGAAGATGATTAAATATATTACTACTCACAAAAAAGTAATTTATGATGGACATATTTCCGGCTGGATGGCCCACTTAAATAAAGTACCTAGCTATAAACTATGGATTCAGGTCCCAAAATACATTAGAGCCGAAAGATATGCCAGTAGAGAAAATATCAGCAAAAAAAAGGCAATTGAGTTTATTAATCATCGTGAAAAATTTCTTAAAAAAAGATATAAAAAACTTTACAATATTGATTACTACAATAAGTCTATTTATAACTTGGTAGTAGACGGCAAACCATTGCCTAAGCAGATTTTGAAAAATGTTGCTAAAATCTTAGAAAAATAATCATCTTAATCCAGCCCTTTGCGAAGGGCCGGGTTGACAAATAAAGGAAAATCAACTATTATAGAGGCCAGTTAAAATTAATAAAAGATACAAAAAATATTATGACAGATGTAAAAAACAGTGATGACTCCCCCAGTAACGAAGCTGGCTATCCGGAAATTAAACCGGGAATGACCGTCAGAGTTCATCAAAAAATTAAAGAAAAAACTCCTAAAGGTGAAGAAAAAGAAAGGATCCAGGTTTTTGAAGGAATTGTTCTGGGCAAAAAACATGGTGAAGAAATCGGCTCCACTATTACAGTTAGAAAAATTTCCGAAGGTATTGGTGTAGAAAAAATCTTTCCTCTTAATTCTCCAAACGTTGTAAAAATTGAAATTAAGAAACAAGCTAAAGTTAGGCGCGCTAAACTTGGTTTTTTAAGAAATTATAAAAAAAGGCTGAGAGAGAAAAAGGCTTAAGGTATATAGCAAGAGCTAAGGCTGGAGTGGTGGAATCGGTAGACACGCAGGCTTGAGGGGCCTGTGGGCATTTTGTCCGTGGAGGTTCAAGTCCTCTCTCCAGCACCATGGGTGGTTAGCTCAGTTGGTTAGAGCGCATGGTTTACATCCATGAGGCCATAGGTTCGACTCCTATACCACCCACCATTCGACTTGTCGAGCTGAACTCGACTTCGCTCATGGTCTTCGACCAATTCTTATTTAAATAACAACTATTTAAAAAATGCAAGTCGAATGTCTCGAGCGAATGAAATGAGTCAAGAGGCATTAAAAATAAAATAAATATGAAATATCTAATCGGATTAATTGTTATTGCTATTGGCTTTCTATTAATTTGGAAGACTGATTGGATAGTTAATAATTTTGGGAAAATAGACTGGGCCGAAATGAGGCTTTCCGCTGAAGGCGGTACCAGAATTTTATGGAAGCTTATAGGTATAGTTGTAATTATTTTAGCTATGATGTATATGTTCGGCTTTATAGAAGGAGTTATTGGCGCTATTTTCTCCCCTCTATTTAGAAATAATAATTTATAAATTCGCTTTAGCGAATTTAACCCACCGAGCGAACATTAGTAAGCGAGGTGTCAACCCGCTTTCAGCGGGTTGAAGAGGAGCAGACACGCATAAGCTGAAGTTTGCGGCTTTAGCCGGAAACGTAAGCTGAAGCGCGACTGCGACGAGGGCCCGTAGTTCAGTTGGCTAGAATGCCTGCTTTGCAAGCAGGAGGTCAGGAGTTCGA
>CAZPMS010000008.1:0-23909 GCA_964588165.1 uncultured Gammaproteobacteria bacterium | reverse complement strand
GAGCAATTGGCTGTTAACCAATGGGTCGTGGGTTCGAATCCCTCTCCCCGAGCCAAGACAAATCCGTCAGCCTTTTTGGTTGGCGGCTTTGTTTTTGATTTGAAAAATAATAGGATTCGAACCCTAGGAAAGGGGGCGGGAAAACCTAGGTTTTCCCGTGGCGGAAGAACCGAAACCGAGGGGTTTCGGGGAGCGTAGCGACGGGTTCGCAATCCCTCTCCCCGAGCCAGCAAAAGATCATCTACTAAAATAGGTGGTTTTTTGGTATAATTTTTTATATGAATAAAAAGCAACTTCTAATTGAATTTTTACCGCGAATACAATGGGCAGTTCAGGGACTTTGTTTATATTTTGGAGTAAAGCATTATAACTTTAATTTTAGTGTTAATGCTCCATTAAATATTATTGCTTGGATACTTATAGTAATGGGAGCATTTATTATTATTTGGATAATTTTTCATGTAGGCAAGCGTATGATAGCTAAAAACTTAATAACTGGCGGACCATATAGGCTGGTTCGTCATCCAATGTATTCAGCTATGTATTTAATATTAATTGGCGTAGGATTGTTATTATCATCATATACGTGGTTCATTATCCTAATCGTTTTTATTCCTTTATGGTATTTAGTGGGTAAAGCTGAAGAATGGCAGATGATAAGTTTGTACGGAGAGAAATACCTTGAATACCAAAAAAAGACTAGAATGTTCTTCTAGTTAGTCTAAAACAGGCTCTAAGGTCGTCTACGACTCGGAGCCAAAATCCATCTTTTAAATAAGGTGGTTTTTTGATATTATAGATTTATGGATAATATACAAAGTTCATCAAAAACAGTAATCCAATGTTACGATTTATTAGATGCGGCAATTTCAGGAGGCGTTGATGATTTTACTGATGGTAAATATTTTGGAGATCCCAATCAATCTTATAAACAAGCACAGATAAATCAAGCCGAATGGTTATTAGATCAGATTAAATGTGGCCAAGGTAGCCATATTTTAGATGTCGGTTGTGGCAATGGAAGAATATTAAGTGTAGCTCAAAAAAGAGGAGCAACTGCCGAAGGTATAACTATTTCAAAACAACAAATTAAAGTAAATAAAAAAAGGGGATTAACTGCACATTTAATGAATTATATTAATATTCCAGAAAGTTGGAATGAACGTTTTGATGGGATAGTGGCCAACGGTTCAATGGAGCATTTTGTTCAGCTAGTTGATGTATTAAAGGGAAAACAAGATAAAATTTACCAACAAATGTTTCAAATTTTTTATCGGATTTTAAAACCGGGCGGTTATTTGGTTACAACAACAATTCATTTTACTAAACCAATTGATTCTAAAGAAATCATAAAAAGTGTAAAAAAGCAGCAACGTGGTTCAGATAATTTTCATTTCGCTAAAGTTCTTATTGATGATTTTGGGGGATGGTATCCAATAGAAAAACAATTACAGAATAACGCAGAAAATTTATTTATTTTAGAGTGTCGAGAAGATGGAACAGAGGATTATCATTGGACGTCTGAATATTGGTTGACTGAGATAAAAAAGAAAATTCTAATAAGTCCTAAAGTTTGGTTGGCTTTGTTAAAAAAAATATTCAGTAAGCCAAAGGCAACAATCAGTATGCTAGATAATTTAATTTTTTCACAATCATGGATGTGGCAATTTAGAAAACAAAAAGATGGCACTACTCCAACTAAATTATATCGTGATGTATGGAGGAGAATTGATAATTAATTTGCTGTCTCTTTTAAAAAATAGTAGTTTTTTAAAATTAAAAATTATGCTATAATTCTAGAATATTAAACATTAACTATTTTATATGGCTAAAGGAAATAATGCTCGTAGAAAAGAAACCAAAAAACCCAAGAAGAAAAAGAAGTAATAAGATAATTTTATTTACATTTTAAAATTCATCAAGACAACCTTGATGTTTTTTGATAGAATAGAACTATGTTAACCAAAAATCAGGAAAAGTTAATCAAATCATTGCAAACTAAAAAAGGCCGCAAAGAACATGGCCTTTGTTTGGTTGAAGGTAAAAAGGTAATTGAACTGGCAGGGGACTACATTGAATACACTTTTGGACCAAAAGATTCAAAACAATTTAACAAGTTGGTTACTACCGAGACGCCTCAAGATATGGCAGCCGTGGCTAAAATTCCTCAATGGTCAGATGAAAATATTAAGTCAAATAATATTATTGTTTTGCTCGATGGCGTTCAAGATCCCGGAAACGTTGGTTCTATTTTAAGATTATGTTTGGGTTTTGGCGCCAGTTTGATACTGTCTGATTCAGCTAATGTAGCAAGTCCTAAAGTTATTCGCTCATCAGTCGGCGCCATGTTTAAAGTACCTTGGCTTCAAATAAAATCAAAAGATATTATGGATTACGTAGAAAGCTTAGGCCGAAAAGTTTATCGTTTAGAAAAAAAATCAGGTTCAGTTAGTTTTGATAAAGTTAAAGTAAAATCCCCATTAGTTCTGGTGGCCGGTTCCGAAGGCAATGGCATTCAAATAAAAATAAAAGGCCAGCAAGTTTATATAGAGCATAATAATAAGTTAGAATCGCTTAATGTAGGGCAGGCTTTAGCAATTGCCCTTTATTTGTTAAAATAATTATATGCCAAAGAAACATAATTTATCTAAAGTCGGTTTAATGCAAGCTTTGGGAGTAGTAATTTACTGTGGTTCAGTGGCCGGTTTGATGTGGTTTATGGGTAATTCCAATATAGAACCGCAAGGTTATTTAGGTTCAGTTTTAATGTTGGTACTGTTGGTTTTTTCGGCAGCTGTTTGTGGTTCAATTATATTTGGTTATCCGGCTTATTTAGTTATAAATAAACAAGTTAAAGGAGCCATAAAAGTTTTATTGTTTACTTTTTTGTATTGTTTAGTATTGGTTGATATTATTTTAATGACCATATTTATTATTTTATAATAGTACTTATTTTTTTCGTTCTATTTTTTGAAAACATCAACAGAACCATAAAGGTTCTGTTGCGGGATAGGCTAAGCTATTTTCTTCAAGACCACGTAGACGAACCTTTATGGTTCGTTTTTGTCTTGAATTTAAAAAATAAGGTTGTTATTGACAAAATTTAAAAAATCATTAAGATATCTTTAGAACATTGTCATTTAAGGTTAAACACACATAGTGAGGAAATCATGGATGCTGTAACTAGGAAAGAGTGCAAAAGATCATGGCGGGCCGCTTTAGTGGCCGGAGCTGTTGGCTATGCAGTTGGTTATCTTTTGAATAGTCCAACTGTTTCTTATATCCTATTTTTTATTCTGGGATATTTGGGTTATAACTTACGTCAAGTTTGGCAGGTAAGTAAACAGGTGGTACCGACGGCTTACCGCTTGACCATGGATTTAATTATTGAATTCTTTGGGGAAAAACCACTTTATATAGTAAGCGCTTTGCTGACTATATATTTTTCAATGGTTTTATATGGGGCCATAGTATTTAATGGGTTTCCCCGAGAACTGTTCATTGATCCCTGGAAAAATCCCGCTGTTCTTATTTATTGGTTGGTGACCGATTTTAATCTATATGGTGGAGAGTATACAGGAATAGTTTTTATAGCACGGCTTATGATTTATTTGTTTGCTACACTGGTTTTTCAATTATTAACGGCTGCAGTTTTTTATTTTTTAACATCTTTTTATTATAAGATTAAAGAATATTTAACTGATCACCCAAGTTATTTTTTTGATCTGTGGTTATCCGTAAAACAGAAAGGTGAAATGATTGGTTCTTTCTTTGTCCATGCGAGGAATTATCTGTGGTTTGTATTTGTGCCGTTTGCTTTGGTGATTTTTATTGTCAAAGCGCTAGTTGGCATATTAATAGGCATTAACAGTGCCCGTAGGATATCTACCGGGCTTTCTGGTTTGGCTGCGGGTTTTGTGTATTTAAAGTTCGTACCATTTACCATTGGCCTACCAATTGCCGCTACTGCCCTTGGTTGTGGCTTGGCTTGCGGAGCCTTTGGTTTGCTAGTTGCCTATCTACTGGATGGCGAGAAAGTGATGTCCTGGCTGAAGAGTGCCTGGAGAAAGCCGGTTAGTGAATCCTTGGCTTGGGCAAAGCCCTAGTTAACCACTTCACAAATGTCACATCAAAGGATGAGTTTTGCTCATCCTTTTTTTAAATTAATTAGAATTCGTAATTGACAAATTATATGTTTTATTATAAATTTTTATAAAATAGCACATAAACAAAGACGGAGGGTTAGATAGATGCAAGTGATTATTCAAAACCCTTCGGATTGGCGAACGAGGGCGCAGATCATCCAGGAAAGACTTGATAAATTACCCAAAACTGTTTTATTGGAGAATAATTGCGATGCTGCAGATAAATTAAATGGCTACGTTAAGGTGGTTGTGTGGTGTGGGTTAATTATGAGTGAACTTTATGTTCCGAACCATACATGCGTTTGCGAGCTCCCCAAGATAGTTCGTAGGATACAAAAACATACAACTATAATTGATGGCCCTCATTTTTGGTTAAATGGACGTGATATACCGCCAAATATCTTAGTTCATGAAGGTGATGTGGTTACATTCAGTAGATTTCGTTATTAGAGAGTCAGTATGGGCAGCTTTTATAAAAAGGCTGCTTTTTTCTTTACTAAATTACTTGCTATTTGACCCGCCAATTTTAATTTATTATATATGTAGGGCGGGCAGGACTTTTTTTTATTCACTTTTTCATTTTATATAATTTATTTTTTTTAACGAGTATTATGCTTGCTAATTGACAAAAAGTTTGTTATCTTGTAGATTATTGTTTGAATACACGGATTGCACGAATTTATATCACAGATAAACACGGATAACACACTGTATGTTCACAGATGGATCACAGATGGCTCTCGGTAATCATTAGTCATCAATCCTTAATCATTAGTATAAATGTCTGATAAATTAATTATTGTTGAATCTCCAACAAAAGCAAAAACAATTGCTCAATTTCTTAAAAAAGGCTTTAAGGTAGAGTCTTCTTTTGGGCATGTTAGGGATTTGCCAAAAAGCAAAATGGGAGTAGATATAGAAAATGGTTTTGAGCCCCATTATGTTGTGCCTACTAGGGCTAGAAAAAGGGTTAATGAGCTTAAAAAAATGGCCAAAGTTGCCAAAGAAATCTACTATGCCACTGATGAGGATAGAGAAGGTGAGGCTATTGCTTGGCATTTAGATGAATTTTTTGGTAATCCTAAAAATACTAAAAGGATTGCTTTCCACGAAATTACTGAGGCAGCCATTAAAAATGCTTTAGAAAGCCCCAGAGAAATTAAAAAAGATTTAGTTAATGCCCAGCAAGCCAGAAGGATTTTAGACAGATTAGTTGGTTATGAACTTTCACCCTTTTTATGGAAAAAGGTGGCCAAAGGCCTTTCTGCCGGTAGGGTCCAATCAGTAACTTTAAGATTAATAGTAGAACGTGAACGCGAGATTGAAGCTTTTGTAAAACAAGAATATTGGACAATTGAGGCTGAATTTTCTAAAGATGCTAAAAAGTTTACAGCTTATTTACATAGTATAGATGGTAAGAAGTTAGACAAGTTTGCTATTGGTGATGAAAAACAAGCTAAAGAAATTTTTGATAAAATAAATACTAGCCAATTTAAAGTTTCAAAGATAGAACAAAAGAAAACCGTTAAGAAGCCGCCGGCTCCGTTTACAACTTCTACCATGCAGCAGCGGGCTAACCGGATGATGGGTTATTCTGCCAAACAAACTATGGTTTTAGCTCAGCAACTTTATGAAGGTATTAAGCTTGGCCCTAAAGGTTCGGTTGGTTTAATAACTTATATGAGAACTGATTCATTAAATTTAGCCAATGAATTTTTAAGCAAAGCCCAAAATATAATAAAAGAAAAGTTTGGTTTAGAATATGCCAAGGGTTCTAAAAAATATGCAGCTAAATCAAAACTGGCTCAAGAAGCCCACGAAGCTATTAGGCCAACTCATCCTGAATTTGCTCCAGATGAAATTAAGGAATATCTAGATCCAAGGCAATTTAAGCTTTACGATTTAATTTGGCGCCGGGCCATGGCTTCACAAATGCCGCCAGCTGAAAGTTTAAATACCACCGTAAATATTGAAAATGATAAAGGTCATATGTTCAGGTCCAGCGGATCAGTTATTACTTTTGATGGTTTTTTGAAAGTTTTGCCTCATGCCAATGAAAAGGAAATTTTGCCCGATCTAAAAGAAAAAGATGAGCTTAAATCAGAAAAGATAGAGCCTATCCAGCATTTTACCGAACCGCCAGCCAGATATTCCGAAGCAACTTTAATTAAAGTTTTGGAAGAATATGGCATTGGTAGGCCTTCCACTTATGCACCAACCATTGCCACCATCCAAGATAGGAATTATGTAAACAAAGAAGAAAAAAGGCTAAAGCCAACAGAGATCGGCATTATTGTCAGCGATCTTTTGGTAGAACATTTCCCTAAGGTTGTTGATTATAATTTTACAGCTAAAATAGAAGATGATTTTGATGAAATAGCTGAAGGCAAACAGGACTGGGCTAAAATGCTTAAAGAGTTTTATGAACCCTTCCATAAAAATATAGAAGAAAAACAGGAATCAGTTACTAAAGAAGATGCCGTAGGCATGAGAGAACTTGGCGTAGATCCAAAAGATAAAATTCCTATTTTTGTCAGGATTGGCAGATACGGACCTTATATCCAAAAGGGTGAATCTAAAAGTGATGGCGAAAAACCAAAATTTGCTCCCTTAAAAAAAGATCAAGCTGCAGATAATGTTACTTTAGAACAAGCTTTGGAACTTTTATCATTGCCAAAAGTTATCGGCCAAGACGAAGAAGGCAACGATATGTTAATTGGTATTGGCAGATTTGGACCGTATATTAAAATAAATGGCAAGTTTATTTCTATTAAAGGTGAAGATCCTTATACAATAAACCTAGAAAGGACTTTGGAATTGCTTAAAGAGTATAAAGAAAAAGAAGCTAAAAAGAATATTAAGGAATTTAAGGGAACAGATGTTAAGGTATTAAACGGACGATATGGCCCATATATTACTGATAGTAAAAAGAACGCCAAAATTCCTAAAGATACCAAGCCAGAAGATTTAACCCTAGAACAATGCCAGGAATTATTGGCTAAAGCTCCGGAAAAGAGGGCTCGTGGCAGATATGCGAAGAAAAAATGAGTTATGACCAATAACCTATGAATCATAACTTTTTATCATTTGTCATAGTTTATGGATTATAATCTTTGCTTATTGACAGAATTCATCAGATAATATATACTTTTCCAAAGTAACAAATAAAATTATGCCTAAAAGATGTCAAATAACCGGTAAAGGAACCGGAACAGGAATCAAAAAAAGCCATAGCCAAATTAAAACCAAAAGGACTGTAAAGCCTAATTTGCAGACCAAAAAATTGGTTAATCCGGCTACCGGCAAGGTGATGAAAGTTACTCTTTCAGCATCTGCTTTAAAGACCCTGGCTAAATGGCAGGCTTCGGGTAAAGTTTATGATTTAAAGAAGCTGATTAAGAAGTAAAAATCTTGTCCTAATACGTCATTCTGCCTGCCTCGCCGGCAAGGCAGGGAGCGAAGCGATAGAATCCCATTAATATAAGAACGTGGTATTAAATATGGGATCCTTCACATTTGTTCAGGATGACATAGTGAGACAAGATTTTTTTATTTGAAAGAAATCTGCTATTTTTAACGTAGTAGTATAAAAGAAAAATATGCTTTTTGATGATTCAGAAAAAACTGACGAAGAGCTGGTAATCATGGTTTTAGAACAAGGCCAAGGGTATTTTTTCAATTTAATGAGAAGATACGAATCAAAATTACTAAGGTATATAAGAAGGCTTACCAGCGTTTCTGATGATGATGCCCAGGATATTTTACAAGAAGTATTTATTAAGGTTTATCAAAATTTGAATGATTTTAATCTAAAGCAGAAATTTTCTTCTTGGATTTATCGGATTGCCCATAACGAAGTTATTAATAACTTCCGTAAATCAAAATCAAGGGGCAAGGATTTGGTATTTAAAATTGATGATGAATTGTTTCAAAACATATCCTCAAAATTAAATTTGGACGAAGAAATAGATGGCAAGATAAAGAGAGAAGTTATTTTAAATAAAATAAATAATTTAGATGAAAAATACAAAGAGATTTTAGTGCTAAAATATTTTGAAGATAAAGATTATAAAGAAATTTCTTTTATTTTAAAAAAGCCTATAGGAACAGTTGGCACTTTAATTAACCGAGCCAAAAAGCAACTGGCAGATGAAATAGAGAAAGGCATAAATTTATAATAATATGTTAGTAAAAAGTATTTCAAAAAATGTATTAGAAAAAATAAAATCAGCCGGCATTAAGCCAAGGCCCAAATGGCAATTTTTGTTAAAAGATTATCTTATCTGGATATTTTTTGGCTTAACTATTTTTATTGGCAGTATGGCTACCTCAGTTATTATTTATATGGTAAGGAACAATAATTGGGATCTATATGGCAGGCTGGGGCATTTATTTTTCTTAAAAACCTTACCATATTTTTGGATAGCTATTTTGGTTATCTTTGTTTTGTTGGCTTATTATAATTTCAAACATACTAAGGGCGGCTACCGTTATAGGTTTTATATTATTATTTTAGTGGCTGTAATTATCAGCTTCCTTTTAGGAACAATATTTTATACAGTTGGTTTTGCTAAGAGGGTTGAAATGAGGATGCAAAAATCAGTGCCATTGTACCATAAGGTATTTATAAAAGGTGTGGCAGAAAAAGGGTATTTAGATTTATTAAAACCTGGTAAAGGTTTAGTGGCAGGAACGGTAACAGATAGGGATGATAGCGGTTTTGTTATGGAGGATTTTTCCGGGAAAGTATGGAATATTTTATCTGAAGATGCTGAAAGTAGAGGCCCTATAGAAATAGAAGAGGGTATAGAATTAATGGTGGTAGGCGAGATGATAAATGAAACTACTTTTATGGCACAACAAATTAGACCTTGGTTTAATCCGGATTTAACTCGCCATAAGCCGTTTATGAAAGAAAAACCTTTTTTTCCGCGTACTAAGTAAGTGAGGAGAGTGGCCAACTCTATTTAACAATTCCCGCCAGAGGCGGGTCAGCCTATGGCTGAAAATTATAATTAATATACAAAATATGAAAAAAGCGAAAATTATTATTCCGCTAACTGCTTTAGCCATATTAATTACTGCTGGTTCTGCTTATGCCTTAAGCCCGGAAAGAAAAGCCGAGCATAAAGCCAATAAAGCAGAAATTAAAACAGCTCTAGAAAATAATGACTACCCAGCTTGGCAGGAATTAATGTCTAATCATCCAAAAGCCTTAGAGAAAATTAATGAAGAAAACTTTACCAAATTGGTAGAAGCACATGATTTAATGATCTCTGGCGATAAAGAGGGAGCCAGAGCCATTATGGATAAGTTAGGCGTTGGAAAAATGGGTATGAAGTTTGGCAAGCGAGTTGTAAATTACGAAGCCAGAATTGCCATAGAAAATAATGACTATACAGCTTGGCAAGAAGCAGTAGTTGGCAGGCCAATAGCTGAAAAAGTTACTGAAGATGATTTTGCCAAAATGGTGGAAATCCATAAGTTAAGAGCCAGCGGCGACTATGAAGCTGCTCAAGCCTTAAAGAAGGAATTAAGATCTAGTAGAAAGTAAAACCTATTCAGATTAAATATAATCAACACAGCGATGCAAGATTTTGTGTCGCTGTGTGTTTTTTGTTATAATTAAATTCCTAATAATTAAATTTTAAAAATTATGTTAAATGAAAATATTCAAGAGGCGGTTAATAAGCAAATTAATGAAGAAATGTATTCGGCTTATTTATATTTGGCCATGGCCGCTTATTTTGACGGCTTAGGCAAAAAAGGCTTTGCCGCTTGGATGAAAGCCCAGGCCGGTGAAGAAATGGAACATGCTATGAAGTTTTATCATTTCCTGGCTGAACAAGAGGCAACTATCAAGCTTTTAGAAATAAAACAGCCGGAAATAAGTTTAAGTTCAAATTTGGAAGCCTTTGAGGCAGCCTTAGAACATGAAAAATTTATTACCGGCAAAATCCAGGAGCTAAATGAATTAAATAAGCCTGAAAATCATGAAGATTTCCAGAAGGTAATAGATTGGTTTATAGAAGAACAAGAAGAGGAAGAAGAAAGTGTTGGTAAGGTTGTTAGCCAGCTTAAAGAGGTAGGGGACGATGAAGATAAATTATCAGCGCTGGAAGAGGAACTTGGTAAAAGGAAGTTTAGTTGGGATTAGTTAAAAATATAATTTAAACCAAGGTGTAAGGCCTTGGTTTTTTGTTGATTCGTTCCTTTTCCTAATTTTTCGTCTATCTTTATTTATGATACCTTTTTTAGAAAAAGGTATCGCCAAAAAGCGCGAGCCACGAAAAAATTTAGGGAATTTATTCACTTCAACAAAGGAATTTTCTAACTCCTCCTTCGCCCCTCGCCTTAGTTTAGGCTCGGGCTCAGTTCGTTAAACAAGAGAAAATTCTATTCTTTGCTTCCGCTCTAAATTCTATAAATTTTTCAAGGCTCGCAGAAATCAATACTTATTATGTTAAATGCCGCCCCCAGACCCCGATCTTTCTTTTAATTTTTATTCTACTTAGCTTTAAAGAAAATCAATTTTTCAAGGCTCGCATAAATCTTTTTTAATTAGACCATTTTGTTTATATCTGATACAATTAAGCCAATAAAATTAAGTTTTTTATTATGTCTCAAATCAACTTTATTATCGACTATTTAAAAAATTATCAATTGGGAGCTAATTCTGGTTATGATTATCTTATGGCCTTTTTTATTTTCCTAGGCTTACTGGTGGTTTTAAAATTATTCCAAGTAATTATCTTAGCTCGCCTAAAGGCTTTAGCTAAAAAAACCAAAACAAACTTGGACGATCTAGCTATAGATATTTTTACTAAAATAAAGCCACCCCTTTATTTGTTTATAGCCATCTTCTTTAGTATAAAATCTTTGGTTATTTCCGGATTAGTTAACCAGATAATAAACATTTTGTTGTTAATTGTTATTGTTTATGAAATTATCAAGGCTTTAGAAAAAATTGTTGATTATTTTATAAGCAAACAGATAAATAAAATTCAGTCATCAACTGAAGAGAAGAAACAGAGCCTGGCTATGCTAAAAGCTTTAAAGGTTATTGTAAGAATGATTTTATGGATTTTTGGCTTGATATTAATCCTTTCTAATTTAGGTATAGATATCACTTCATTAATTGCCGGTTTAGGCATTGGTGGCATTGCTATTGCTTTGGCTTTGCAGAATATTTTGGGTGATATTTTCAGTTCATTTTCTATTTATTTAGATAAGCCGTTCCAGATAGGAGACTTTGTAGTAGTTGGAACTAATAAGGGCACAATAGAAAAGATCGGTTTAAAAACTACTCGTCTGCGGAGTTTGCAAGGTGAAGAACTAATTATTTCTAATAAAGAACTTACTTCAGCCAGAGTCCAGAACTATAAGCGAATGGAAAGAAGGCGGGAATCATTTAACTTGGGTGTAACTTACGAAACCAAGCAGGAAAAATTGGAAAAAATTCCTTCAATAATAAAACAAATTGTATCTAAATATAAATCAGCAGAATTTGACAGATGCCATTTTGTTACTTATGGTGATTTTAGTTTAATTTTTGAAATTGTTTATTTTGTAGATATAGTTGAATACAGTGAATTTTTGGATATAAAGCAGAAAATTAATTTGGAAATTTTCAAAAAATTCCAAGATGAAAAAATTGAATTCGCTTATCCAACTCAAACAGTTATAGTTAATAAATAGCCTTAAAATAAGGGTTTTTACTTATCCACTTTTCAAAAGTTTCATTTTTCCCTTATTTTTTGCTATAATTCCTCCAAGCATTACTTTTCAACACTATATTTATTGGGTAAAGTAAAGACGAGTAATGTTTTAAAGGCCGATTTATTAATAAATTATATAAAATTAACCCAAACTATTATGGCTAAAATGACCAAATCGCAACTTATGCAGGCCTTAGCAGATGCTACCAGCATGAGTAAAAAAGACGTTGTTAGCTTTATGGAAACTTTTGCTGACATGGCTTACAAGGAAGTAAAAGGAAATGGCGAATTTATTATCCCAGGAATTGGCAAGTTAGTTAAAAAGAACAGGGCTGCCAGAATGGGCAGGAACCCAGCAACCGGTGAAAGCATTCATATTCCTGCTAAAACAGTTGTTAAGTTCAGAGTAGCTAAAGCTGCTAAAGACGCTGTATTGTAAGAATAAGTAAAATATTATAGGCCCCTGCCAAATTGGCGGGGGTTTTATTTTTGGGTATTGATTAAAAACCGCCTCTGTATTATAATATTTTTATTATGAAAAAATATTTATATATATTTTTAATGGCAATATTGTTGGTTTTAGCTTCTCCGGCATTGGCTTCTGATACTCCAAATGTTTATTTTTTCCACGGTGATGGCTGCCCTCATTGTGCTAAAGAAGAGATTTTTTTAGACCAGCTTCATTCTAAGGATCCAAGTTTAAATATTTACGCTTTTGAAGTTTGGAAAAACAAGTCCAATTTAAATTTATTAAAAGAGGTTGGGCAAGCATTAGATGCCGATGTTTCCGGCGTACCTTTTACAGTTATTGGAGATAATTATGTTTCCGGTTTTTTAAATGCCCAAACTACCGGCAAACAAATAGAAAATTATATTAATGGGTGTTCCGAAATCGAATGTCCTGATATAGTTGGCGGGATATTAAATATAGATAACAACTCTAATCAAAATATTAATCAAGCCCCACCAGATGCTCCTAAAGATCCAAAACCAGTTGACAGGGAAGGCTTGCCGGAAACAATAACTTTGCCATTATTTGGCGAGATTGAAGTTAAAAACTTTTCTTTGCCGATTATAACAATCATCATCGGCGCACTGGACGGTTTTAACCCCTGCGCTATGTGGGTGTTGCTGTTTTTAATCAGTTTGCTTTTGGGCATGGAGAACAGACGACGCATGTGGATTTTAGGTACGGTTTTTATTGTAGCCTCAGCTGCTGTTTATTTTGCCTTTATGGTGGCATGGCTAAACCTTTTATTATTTTTAGGTTTTATTGTTTGGATAAGGATAATTATCGGCTTAGTGGCCTTAGGCAGTGGCGGATATAATTTAAGGGAGTGGTGGGTTAATAGAGAAGCATATTGCAAGGTTACCAAGAATGAAAAAAGGCAAAGAATTTTTACCAAGCTTAAAGAGATTACCCAAAATAAAAAATTCCTCATGGCTTTGGGAGGAATCATTTTATTGGCCTTTGCCGTTAATTTAGTAGAAGCTATTTGTTCTGCCGGATTGCCTGCAATTTACACCCAGATTTTAACATTAAGCGATCTTTCAACATTAGGTTACTATTCTTACATTCTGCTTTATATTTTAGTTTTTATGTTGGACGACCTAATTGTCTTTTTTATTGCCATGATTACTTTAAAGGCTGTTGGTTTGTCCGGTAAGTTTAGCAGGGCTTCAAATTTAATCGGTGGAATCTTAATGTTAATTATTGGTTTGATACTAATCTTTAAGCCGGAATGGTTGATGTTTGGATAGCTTGTAAAATAATCACAGAACCATAAAGGTTTTGTTGCGGAAGGGGACAAGATATTTTTACCACTAAAGCTCGCAGGCGAACCTTTATGGTTCGCCTTTATAATAAAAGGTTACTGGGTTATAATCCGTAATTTATTAGGAATTATTTCCACTTTAATTTTATCTACTGCTATATTTTCGCCATCTATTTGGATGGTTTTTTTCTTGTTTGAAGTATATTCAATTTCTATTTTTTTACCTTGTGATTTAAAAACAGCAGGTAGCCATTTTTTACTGAAAAAAAGAAAAAACAAAACCGTAATAAATCCTAAAAAAGATTTATTTTTAGTTATTAAGATATCAAATTTACCGTCGTAAAAATCAATAGGCGTTGCTGTCTTAAGTTTAAATAAACTTAAGGCATTAGCAATAATGAAAGTATTACCTTTGGTATTATATTTTTTACCATCAATTTTAAAATTAAAATCAGCCCTGTATACTTTTTTTTGTTTTAGGAAAGTTAAAAGGTAGGCAAAAAATCCCAGTTTAATTTTTAGACCTCTTTTTGTTTCTTTAATTACTTTAGCCAGAAAACCAATTGTAATGGCAGCAAAAAAATAATACATATTATTTAATAAGCCAACATCAATTCTTTTTTCTCTGCCAAGGCAGGCAGTTTTAATTGATAATTTTTGGATAAGAGGGATATTTAAACTAGAAGCTAAAACATTGGCAGTGCCTTGAGGGATTATAGCCAAAGGCAATGTAAGGTTATTTTTTAAGATATGATCCGCCACAATTTTTACAGTACCGTCACCGCCAATAACTATTACTCTTTTAAACTCATTAAAATTTATTTTTTCTAGTTGCCGCTCTAATTTTTTAGATGTCCTTAACCAATAATAGTTAGTTTGAGGCAAATATTTTTTAAAATTTTTAATAAAATATTTTTTATAGTTTCCTATATATCTAAAACCGGCTTTAGGATTAAAAACAATTAAAAATTTATTATTATTCATATTACCACCAAACCTTTTTTATTTTTAATAAATAGGCAACAACATTACTTAGAGGATGAAAAACTAAAGTTAAAAGATAAGCAATTATTACCACGTCCCAGTCAACATAGGTAACCAAGGCCAACAGTAAAAAATAACTGGTAATAAAATCCCACTGATCAATTAGTGGCAGTAAGGCGCCACGCTTTAAATTAAATCTTCTTTTAAAAAAGCTAGCAATAATATCTCCCAGCAGGGCACCAGCTCCGGAAACTAATCCCAAAAGAAAAAAGTTTATCTTGGAATAATCAATTAAAGATAAACTATTAAAATATGGCTGGTTGAATAAGTTAGTTTGCATCAAAACAATAATCAGGGCGATTATTGAGCCGACAATAAGTCCACGCCAGGTTTTGCCGTCTCCCAATAGTCTGTTTTGGCCAAAGTTTTTTCCGGCATCAATAGGCTTGGCAATTAGGCTTAAAAATTTCCATTTAGTAGAGAGCGTGGCGCCCATATTGGCCAGGTAAGCAGGTAGGATTAAATATAAAGTTTTTAAAACCAAATTTAAAATATCCATATTTATTCATTACGCTGATAGTTTGGAGCTTCTTTGGTAATAGTGACATCATGTGGGTGGCTTTCTTTAAGTGAACTTTCGGTAATTTGGATGAATTTAGCCTTATTTTGCAGTTCGTTAATGGTTTTAGCGCCCAAATAACCCATGCCAGACCTTAAACCGCCAACAAGTTGATGTACATGGTCAGCCAACCTGCCCCTGTAAAGAGTTTGCCCAACAATGCCTTCTGGTACAAGTTTATTAGTATCACCAATAGTGCTTTGGCCGTATCTATCTTTAGAGCCTTTAGCCATAGCTTCAAGTGAGCCCATGCCCCTATA
The DNA here is from genome assembly GCA_964588165.1 of uncultured Gammaproteobacteria bacterium. Lineage (GTDB taxonomy): Bacteria > Patescibacteriota > Patescibacteriia > UBA1558 > UBA10009 > CAZPMS01. Next base: position 8,408 of record CAZPMS010000008.1, on the reverse strand, counting down.
AACTTTATACATCCTGCCACCCATATAGGTTATTTCACCCGGGCTCTCATCAGTGGCGGCAAAAAGCTTACCAACCATTACACAGGAGGCTCCGGCTGCCAAAGCTTTGGTAATATCACCGGAATATTTTATGCCGCCATCAGCAATAATGGGTATGTTTAATTTACCCCTGCCAGCAATTGCATTTTGGATAGCAGTAATTTGCGGTACGCCCACTCCGGCAATAACTCTGGTAGTGCAGATTGAACCTGGGCCAACGCCAACTTTTACTGCATCAGCTCCTGCTTCAATTAATTCTTTAGCGCCCTCTGTGGTAGCAACATTTCCTACCACAATATCAATATTATTAAATTTTTTATTACTCTTTAATTCTTTAAGCATATTTAAAACATTTTGGCTGTGGCCATGGGCTGTATCAATAACAATTACATCAACTTCAGCTTCGGCCATAAGCTCTGCCCGTTTTAAAGCGTCTTTACCAACACCAATGGCACCGCCTACTCTAAGCTGGTCTTCTTCATCTTTGGTAGCATTGGGGAATTGCCTGGATTTTTCTAGATCACTCCTGTTAACCATACTTTTTAGTTTACCTTTGGAATCTACTATTAAAAGCACGGGAACCTTTTTCTTTTTAATAATTTGGAAAGCCTTTTCTAAGCTGGTATTGCTTGAAGCAGTTTCAATATCTTTAACGTTTTTCATCAATTTTTTAATGGGAACTTGTTCATCTTCCGGCCAGAAATAATCAAATTTGGTTACCAGGCCCATTAATTTACCTTGCTTGTTTACAATCGGTACATTCTTATAACCTTTTTCATTCCTTATCTTTACCACTTTTTTAATTTTATCATCAGGAAAAAGTGTGACCGGATTTTCTATAAAACTGTTGCTGAACCGTTTTACCTTGGCAACTTCAGCTGCTTGTTTGGCGGGATCCAAATTTTTATGGATAATACCTATTCCGCCCTCTAGAGCCAAGCCAATTGCTAAACGGCCTTCGGTTACGGTATCCATTGGGGAAGAAACCAAAGGAACGTTGAGTTCAATATTTTTGGAAAATTTTGTTTTTACGCTAACTTTGTCCGGCGTAACAGCTGACTTTTGCGGTTCCAGGAGCACGTCGTCAAAAGTTATGCCTTGTTGTATGTTTTTATTCATATCACAGATGGTTCGCAGATATACGCAGATGGCTCACAGATGTTTTTAAAACCACTTACATATCTTACGAAAATTAATTTTTGATTTAATAATTTAATAATGCTATTATAAGCTAAATATTCTATATAATCAAGCAATAAATAATATGGAGATATGATAAATTGTCAGCGGTCAGCGACAGGTTCGCGGAAGTTCGTGTAGTATGCGTTCATTTCGCGAATTACACATACTGCGCTGACTATGCAAATTTTTCGCGAACCGCGAACGGAAAATAATTTAATCAGTAACAATGTCTACCAACCATCAACAAATAGCCATTTTAGATTTTGGCTCGCAATATACTCATTTAATCGCCCGCAGATTCCGTCAGTTGGGCGTTTTAGCTAAGCTCTATCCCACTGATTATGACGTAAGTAAAATTGATAATCTTATCGGAATCGTGTTATCAGGCGGACCGCAAAGCGTAACTGATGAAAATTTTCCGTTTAATCTAAAAGTTTTTGAACTGGGTTTGCCAATTTTAGGCATGTGCTACGGCCATCAGTTAATGGCCAAGCATTTTGGTGGCAAGGTTAAAAAAGGAACTACGAGCGAATACGGTAAAACTGTTGTCCAGATTGGCGAGTCAGATTTATTTAAAGGTTTAGAAGGCGGAGAAGTGGTTTGGATGAGCCACGCCGATAGCGTGGAAGAGCTGCCAAAAGGTTTTAAAACTATTGGCTCATCAGAAGGCTGCCCAATCTCGGCTATGGCAAATATTGAAAAGAATTATTACGGCCTGCAGTTTCATCCGGAAGTAACTCATACAGTTAATGGGATGACTATTTTAGAAAACTTTGCCTATAAAATATGTAAAGCAAAAAAAGATTGGAAGATTGAAGATTGGGAACATCAAATGCTTAAAGATATTAAAAAGCAAGTGGGTAAAAAGAAAGTTTTCTTATTAGTTTCTGGCGGCGTAGACTCAACAGTCTGTTTTGCTTTGTTAGAAAAAGCTTTAGGTAAAGATAAAGTTTTCGGACTTCATGTAGATACGGGTTTAATGAGAAAGGATGAAGTTAAACAAGTAGAAGATTCATTGGTCGGGGCAGGATTAAAAAATCTTCAAATAAAAGATGCTTCAAGTCAATTTTTAACAAAGCTAAAAGATGTTTATGATCCGGAAGCCAAAAGGAAAATAATCGGCCAACTGTTTTTAGATATTCAAGATCAGGTCAGTCAAGAGTTAAAACTCAATCCAGATGAATGGATTTTAGGGCAAGGCACAATTTATCCGGACACTATAGAAACAGGAGGCACCAAACATGCAGACACCATAAAGACTCATCATAATAGGGTAGATAAAGTCCAAGAATTAATTAAGCAAGGCAAAGTTATAGAACCAATTAAAGATTTATATAAAGATGAAGTTAGAGAACTTGGCGGACTACTCGGTTTATCAGATAAGTTAGTTTGGCGGCATCCTTTTCCGGGGCCGGGTTTAGGAATTAGGGTACTGTGTAATAAGGAAAAAGGATTAAGGATTAAGGATTTAGAAAAAATCAATAGTAAGCTAAAAAAGTTTAAGGCAGAAGTTTTGCCCATAAAGAGTGTAGGGGTTCAGGGAGATTTTAGAACATATGCCTTTCCTTGCGTGATAAAATTACCAATTACCAATTACCAATTACCAATAAATTGGTTAGAAATTGAAAAGTTAAGTCCGGGGATTACAAATGAGGTTAAGGAAGTGAATCGAGTTTTGTTAAAGATTAATGATTCAGGATTAAGGATTAAGGAAGGTAGCTTAATTAAAGCATCAGTAACCAAAGAACGATTAGATTTACTTAGAGAAGTTGATGCGATTGTTCAGGCAGAAATCCAAAAGTCAAAACTAGAAAAAGATATTTGGCAGTTTCCAGTGGTTTTAATCCCTTTCGGAGTTGATGGTAAAGAAAGTATAGTCTTAAGGCCAGTTTCATCCTTAGAAGCCATGACAGCCCGGTTTTATCCATTACCGGCTGAAGTGCTTGAGTCAATAATAAAAAAAATAGAGGCTTTAAATCAAATTTCATATATATTTTATGATGTAACCAATAAACCGCCGGGTACGATTGAGTGGGAGTAAAAATAGTTTGTAGTTTGTAGGTGGTAGTTAGTACTAATTTTAAATAAAAAAAGGTTCCACTGTTAGCGGAGCCTTTTGGTTTTTAATCCCTAGTTGTTCTTAAAACCAGAACAATCAGATTATTGTTATATAGTTCTGCGAGAGTTTCATCTGGCGTTAATCCAGAATCGTACCTATTTACCAATCCTATTTTTCCAAATATTCCTATACATACAATAAGAATTGGCTTGTCTATCGTAGTTAGATCATTAATAGTACAATCTTGAATTCTTCCAGATGCTGGCGGAGAAACAAATTCAGTTTTAGTAAATCCGTTGGCTAAAGAAGTCATGTAGCCCTCCTTTTAACTTGATATTTTTAGTGAACTTTTCAACTAAATTATAATATAAGTGGTTAAAAGTCAAGATATTTCACAAATTATAAAATTTGTGTTAAACTATGGCTGTATTTACGTCTAAAATAGACATTTATGGTCAAAATCGTGGATGGCAAGCAGATAGCAGAATCGATTTTGGACGATCTAAAAGCACGGGTCCAAAATCTGAAAAATAAAGGTGTAGAACCTGCCTTGGCAGTTGTTTTGGTAGGTGATAACAAACCATCACAAACTTATGTAAAAAAGAAAGGTGAAGCCGCGGAAAAAATAGGCCTCACTTTTTTTAAGTTTGAATTTCCGGCTTCTATCAGCAAAGATGACTTGATTTCTGAAATAAAAAAGATTCAAGCAGAGAAAAATCTTTCCGGATTGATTTTACAACTGCCGGTTCCGGAAGCCCTCTGGCCCTTTACCAGAGAAATTGTCAATAACATAGATATTAATATTGATGTAGACTGCTTGTCTCATTTAGCACTTGGCAGGGTAATGATGAATGAAAGTCCGCTTACTCCGCCAACACCGGGAGCCATTATGGAAATCCTTAAGCATCATAAAGTGGATTTAAAAGGTAAAGAAGTTTGCCTTGTTGGACGAGGTGATTTAATTGGCAAGCCTTTGGCCGCTATGTTAAATCATGAACCGGTTACTTTAACTACTTGTGGTAAATCTACGCCAGATTTATCCGTTTATACCAAAACAGCCGATATCATCATAACCGGTGTAGGTAAAAAAGATTTGGTAACAGGGGAAATGGTTAAAGAAGGCTGTGTAGTAGTTGATGCTGGCGTCAGCTTTGAGGATGGCAAGATGTACGGTGATATTAATTTTGAATCAATAAGTAAAAAAGCGTCAAATGTAACGCCAACACCTGGCGGCGTGGGCCCAATAACTGTGGCTAAGCTTTTGGAAAATACAGTTAAGGCTGCTGAAATTTAAATAAAAAACCTGCCAACAAGAATGTTAGCAGGCTGTGGAAGGAAATCTTGGATTGTCAGAATACAACCCAGCAAGGAGCATTGGCAGCGGCAGCTTGGAACATGTTAAAGAACCAATAACCGCTTGCAGCCAATCCTACAAGCGAAATGACAGGTGACCAGAAAATCCAAACGTTGCTTCTGATTTCATTTATCATGGCGACCTCCTAAAGAGTTTCTACCCAACTTAACTATTAATAATAAATCATACTTTAATAATTTTGTCAATATGAGAAAAAAATGGCAGACAGTAGTTATAGTCGGCGCCCAGTGGGGCGATGAAGGCAAAGGCAAAGTAACCGATTACTATGGCTCGCAGTCAAACTATGTAGTCAGGTTCCAGGGCGGAAATAATGCCGGCCATACCATTGTCCATAATGGCAGAACCCATAAACTGCATTTATTGCCTTCCGGTGTTTTGCATTCAAAAAATAAAATTGTCATAGGCAATGGCGTGGTTATTGACCCTAAAGTTTTATTAGGCGAACTGGCTCAGCTTAAAAAAATTAATATTAAGCCAAAACTTTTAATCAGCGACAGGGCCCATGTTATCTTCCCTTTTCATATTAGCTTAGATGGTGCCGGTGAAAAACTTCAACAAAAAAAGAATTTGGCTGCCCTTTCTACCAACCGGGGCATTTGGCCAACCTACTCGGATAAAGCAGCCAGAGTTGGCATTAGGATGGCAGATTTAATTAATCCAACAATTTTTAAAAAGAAATTTGATTTATTATTTGATATTCAACAAAAAAAGCTGGCTTTAATTTACGGATCAAAAGTTAAACTAAATAAACAGAAGATTTTTAAAGAATACCAATTATACGCCCGCAGGCTAAAAAAATATGTTATTGATGTTTCGGTTGAATTGGATAAAGGTCATAAACAAGGTAAAAAGATTTTATTTGAAGGCGCCCAAGGTGCCCTGTTGGATGTAGATCATGGTTTATATCCTTATACCACCTCATCGAATACCACGGCCGGCGGAGTTAGCCCGGGAGCCGGTTTTGCACCTCATAAAATAGATAAAGTAATCGGCGTAGTTAAAGCATATCTTTCAAGAGTGGGCGGCGGTTATTTGCCAACCGAAATTCATAGTAAACTTGGCGAACAAATAAGAGAAGCCGGCGGGGAATACGGTACCACAACCGGCAGGCCCAGAAGGATTGGCTGGTTGGATTTAGTTCAGTTAAAGCTGGCTGTAAGAATAAATGGCATAACCAGTTTGGCAATTACTAAAATAGACATTTTAAACGGATTGGATAAAATAAAAGTTTGTACAGGTTATAGAATAGGCAAAAAGATTATTAAAGAAATGCCAGCTGATTTAACGGTTTATGAAAAATGTAAGCCGATTTATAAAGAATTCAGTGGCTGGGGTAAAGGGACAAGTAGCTGTAAAACATATGGTAAATTGCCACTTAATATGAGGAAGTATTTATCGTTCATAGAAAAAGAATCAGGCGTGCCAATTGAAATTGTTTCAGTCGGACCCGAAAGACAAGCAACAATTGTCAAATAATAAATTCAGATAATTATAGAGAAAATACTTTGTTTATTTGAGGAGACCTTGAGCGGAGACGAAAGGTGGGCCCGGAAAGACAGGCAACTATTTTAAAATAAAAAAGCCTTGGTAAGTTTACCAAAGGCTTTAGGGAATAGGAGCGCCAAATAATATTCTTAAGGATATATATCCAGCCGTTGCAATTAGAATGATCAGTACAGTCTTTAATCGTTCTTTAAAATCATAGTCCATTTATTCCTCCTATCAAATTAAAGGTTGCGGTGAACAGAGATGTATGATCGAAATTCAGGCCAGGACTATTAATAAGACCAAAGTAATAAATCCTTTTGAATCGTCGCTATTTTTCATGCGTTCCTCCATTTTATAAAAAACTTATTTATTAATACTTAATAATAAAAGAATACTTTTGTCAAATTTGTTCTTTATATAAAAACGCCTTATTAGATTATAAGACGTTTGGCTTAAAACGTTTGAGTCTTAATTTTTTCGGACCGGGTTCGGGCGCAGATTCAGGCACTGTTTTGGGGAGCCTCCGTTCTATATTTTTTGCTAAGCCTGGCCAGTATTGTACTAGTTGTTTAAAACAGCGTTGAGCACGGATAAAAGCTTCACTCATTCCGCTTGGAAGATCTTGGCTTGTTTCGTTTAGATCTTGGATTTTGGCCTTATCAGCCAGTAGGTGAATCCAACATTCAGCAACAAGTTTTCTTAAAAATTTAGCGGCAGCAAAAGCAAATATTTTATCATTTAAATATGCCCATTGTATGCGTTCAGCCCAATCCTCGATAGTTGTTGACCACTCATTCAATTGATTTTCAATTTCATCCCATTTATAAACTGGGTTGTTGAGGTCTAAAGGTTGATTGGGATTATTTGGTAACCAGACTCGATGGCTATCGGAACTTACAAGAGTATTCATGGAAATATCCTCCAGCTTTTGTAAAGTGCAATTTTGTATAATAATAAATTATCATAATTAATAATTACTGTCAAAAAAATAAAATAAAATGTCAGAACCAATACTTGAATTAGAAAATTTATCAGATAAGGAGGTAGAAGAATTGTTAAAAAAGCACAACCTTGGTTTAACTGTGGCCGAAGCCAGAAAAATTGAGATAGAGATTTTAAAAAGGCCTATGACTTTAACAGAAGCTACAGCTTGGAGCATTCAAGGCAGTGAACATTGTTCATATAAATCATCCAGACAACATTTAGATAAATTGCCAACGGATGGTCCTAATGTAATTATGGGCCCCCAGGAAGATGCCGGTATTGTAGAATTGGTCCGTCATAAAGGTGAAAAATGGGGCATTGTGATGGCTCATGAAAGCCATAATCATCCCTCACAAATTGTGCCTTACGAAGGTGCAGCCACCGGCATTGGCGGCATTGTCCGTGATGTATGTTGCATGGGTTCAAAAGTTATTGCTTGTGCCGATCCTTTAAGGTTTGGCGAAGTTGAATCAAATAAATCCAAATGGATAGCCCAAGGGGTAATTGATGGTATTGGTGGTTATGGTAATCCGATCGGTGTACCTAATTTGGCCGGCGATGTTTATTGGAGCAAAGCTTTTAATGAAAATTGTTTAGTTAATGTGGCTTCACTTGGTTTGGTTAAAGAATCAGAAATTATTCATTCTATGGCACCAAAGGGTGCCGGAGAAGGTAATTATAATATTATCTTGATTGGAAAACCAACAGATAACTCCGGTTTTGGCGGAGCTTCGTTTGCTTCGTTTGAACTGGATGAAGCTGAAAAGGAAAAAAATAAAGGTGCGGTTCAGGAGCCCAATGCATTTTTAAAAAGACATCTTTTGGAATCAACTTACGATTTGTTTAAAAATTTAAAAGAAAAGAAGCTTTTAGATAAAGTTGGCTTTAAAGATATGGGCGGCGGCGGAATTTTATGCGGTTCAATTGAACTTGCTGATGCGGGCGGTTATGGCGCAGAAGTGGAGATTGGTAAAATACACGTTTCTATGGAAAACTTGTCGCCCCAAGTAATTTTGGCAGCCGAAACCCAGGAAAGATTTATCTGGATTGCCCATCCGGAAGTTACTCCGTTAATCATGAGCCATTACAATGAAAAATGGGCCTTGCCAAAGGTTTCTAAAGGAGCTCAGGCCTCAATTATTGGCAAAGTAACAGAAGGCGGGCAGTATGTAGTTAAATATAAAGGCATAGAAAAGGTGGTTGATGCCAAAGCTTGTGATATTACCAAAGGTTTAAAATATGATAGGCCTACAAAAGAGCCTGACCAAAATTATCAAGAAC
>CAZPMS010000007.1:0-30003 GCA_964588165.1 uncultured Gammaproteobacteria bacterium | reverse complement strand
AACATCTGAATTTAATAAATTTAAAACAATCATTTACAGAGATATTGAAGGAAACTCAAAAATTGAAATGTATTTTAATAATATTTTGATTAATCACTACGTACTTAGCAATGAACAAAAAGCTTTATTTATGGTTTTGGCCGATAAAGCCAAATACCAAAGGATTATTTTAGTAGACGATCTTAATTTACCGGAAGCTAAAACTAAAAAACTTAAAGAGGTTTTAGATAAGTTGCCAGTTAAAGATAATTCCAGCTTAATAGTTTTAGATAAGAAAAATGAAAATATAATTAAGAGCGCTAAAAATTTACAAAAAATTTTAACAGAAAATTATCAGGCTTTAAATGTGGTTGACCTGTTAAAGTATGAATATCTGTTGCTACCTGTTAAAGTAGTTAATAGTATAGTTAAACATTTTAGCAAATAATAATATGGGCTTATTCAACAAATTTAAAAAGAAAGCTGCTAAAGGAGGACAGGAAGAAAAGGTAAGGAAGGCTCAAAGAGAATCTTCTTCCCTTAAAGATTCAGAAGATAAGAAAGATCTAACTTTAGCTCAGCTAAAGGAGAAGCAATCAGAAAAAACAGTAAAGTCAAAAACAGATTCCGGCAAGAAAACCGTTAAGAAAGTTGTAAAAGATGATACTAAAATGGCTTATAGGCATTTAATTAAGCCAATGGTTACAGAAAAGGCCACCTATTTGATGTCAGAAAATAAATATTTATTCGAGGTAGCCCAAAACGCCAATAAAATAGAAATCAAGAAAGCTATTCAGGCTGTTTATGGAGTTTCCCCGATAAAAGTTAATATAGTAAAATTACCCGGCAAGAAAATTCGTTACGGTAAGGTAAGGGGTAAAACCAAAGACAGAAAAAAAGCGATTGTTACCTTAAAACAAGGTGATAGTATAGAAGTTTATGAAGGAGTGTAATTAGCGAGTAGCCAGTAGGCGGTAGCAAGTAGAAAATCCTACTAGCTACAAGCTACTAGCTATTAATCTAAATTTATGGCAATTAAAGTATACAAACCAACAACCCCGGCCAGAAGGAAAATGTCAGTTATTTCCAGTAAGGATCTTTCCAAGGTTAAGCCGCAAAAAAGTTTAACTGTAAAAAGGGTTAAATCGGCAGGCCGTGGCAATACAGGCAGAATTACTGTTAGGCATCAAGGCGGGGGAGCAAAAAGAAAAATCCGTCAGATAGATTTCAGGCGTGATAAGTTTGATATTCCGGCAAAAGTTTCTTCTATAGAGTACGATCCTAACAGAAACGCCAGAATTGCTTTAGTTGTTTACGGGGATGGTGAAAAAAGATATATTTTAGCGTCAATCGGTTTAAAAGTTGGCACTAAGCTAATTTCTTCTAAAAAGAATTTTGAGTTTAAAAGCGGAAATTGTTTTCCTTTAGAAATAATCCCTCCCGGAACCATAGTCCATAATGTGGAGCTGGAGCCGGGTAAAGGCGGTAAACTCGCCCGTTCTGCCGGAAACGGCATTATTTTACAGGGAATAGAAGGAAAGCATGCCCAATTAAAAATGCCTTCGGGAGAAATTAGGTTAGTACCAAAAATTTGTTTAGCCACTATCGGCCAAGTATCTAATCCGGATTTTAGGAACATTCGCTGGGGTAAAGCCGGCAGAATGAGACATAAAAATATAAGGCCAACAGTTAGGGGCAAGGCTATGAATCCTGTAGACCATCCACATGGAGGCGGTGAAGGCTCTAATCCAATTGGTATTAAAAAAGGCCCAAAGAATGTTTATGGTAAAAAAGCTTTTGGCATAAAAACCAGAAAGGCCAATAAAGTTTCCAATAAATTAATTATTAAAAGACGCAAAAAAAGGAAATAAAATATGAGCAGAAGTCTTAAAAAAGGCGCCTGGGTAGATCCAAAGCTTTTAAAAAAGCTTGGTAAGTTAAGGCAGGGCGATAAAACCATTATTAAAACCTGGTCCAGGAGCTCTACTATAACACCAGAAATGGTTGGCTTCACTATTGGAGTCCATAATGGCAGAGAACATACTCATGTTTTTGTTGTCGAAAATATGGTCGGCCATAAATTAGGCGAATTTTCTCCTACTCGTAAATTTGTTGTCCATGGAGGTAAAATGGCCAAAGATCAATCTAAGGGTAAATAAAAAGATATGAAGAAAGATAGTAAGAAAAAGGCTCGCCTCGCTGCCCACCTTGACGCGAAGCGGGAAGATAAAAAACAGAATAAGAAATCATCTGATAAAAAGTCTGAAGAAAAAAAGACGTCTGTTTTAGTTGATGAAGAAAAACACGAAAACACGAAAACACGAAAACACGAAATTGATTCTTCTTCCAAGAAAAAAGATATTAAAGAAGTAAAGGCCAAAGCTAGATTTTTAAGGGTTTCACCTAAAAAAGTTAAACTGGTTATAGATGTTATTAGAGGCCTCGGTGTAGAAGATGCTTTAAATAAGTTAAAACTTATTAATAAAGGATCAGTGGCTTTAGTTATTAAATTAGTGAACTCCGCCATTGCCAATGCCGAAAATAATTTTGAATTAAAGAAAGAAGATTTATATATTAAACATATTGCAGCCAATCAAGGGCCAACCTTGCATCGTTGGAAACCGGCCGCATTTGGCTCAGCCCATCCGATAAGGAAAAGATCCACCCATTTGGAATTAATATTAGGTGTAGTCGGTGCTTCTGTTGATTCTGCCAAAACTGGTGCAGTTAAAAAAAGTTCAAAAACTGAAAGCAAGCAAGCTGTTGTTAAAGAATCACCAAAAGTTAAAGCAAAAAGTGATAAAAAAGTTGATCGCCTTCCTGAGTCGAAGCGTGTTAAAAAAGAGAAAGATAAAAAGAAATCTTCTTCTGATTCCGATAAAGCATCAGGAGATAAGTCAATAATTTAAAATATTATGGGACAGAAAGTAAATCCAAAAGCATTTCGGTTAGGACAGACTCAAACCTGGGCCTCTAAGTGGTTCGCAAAAAAAGATTATGCGGAATTTTTAAAGGAAGATATTTTAGTTAGAAAGTTTTTAAAAAAGAAGTTAAAGGATGCAGGCATAGATAAAATTAGCATAGAAAGATCACCTACAGAAATAACTATAATTATTGAGGCGGCCAGGCCAGGCATTATAATTGGCCGAGGCGGGTCCGGAATAGAAGAGATTAAGAAAGATATTCTAGGCAAGTTTTTAAAAAGCGTTAAACAGAATGTTAAAATAAATATTCAAGAAGTTGATAATCCAAATCTTTCCGCAGCAAATATTGTTTACCATATTTCCCAGGATATCGAAAAACGCATGCCCTTTAGAAGGGTAATGAAACAGTCTATCGATAAAGTGATGAAGGCTGGTGCAGAGGGCGTTAAAGTAATTTTAGCCGGCAGACTAAACGGCGTAGAAATTGCCAGAACCGAAACTTTGTTCCAAGGTAAAATTCCTTTACATACCTTAAGGGCCAACATTGATTATTCCAGAGGCGTAGCTAATACTACTTATGGCACTATTGGAATTAAAGTTTGGATTTATAAAGGAGATGTTTTTGAGAAAGAAGAAGAAAATAAGAAGAAGAAAGTATTTAATAACCACAATAATCGTAGAAAGTAATTAAAATATGTTAGCCCCTAAGAAAGTAAAACATAGAAAATGGCAAAGGACCAATAAAATTCGTGGGAAAGCTTCTAGGAAGACTACTATTAGTTTTGGCAGTTACGGTTTAAAAGCCATGACAGCCAGCTGGGTAAGTTCCAGGCAAATAGAGGCAGCCAGAAGAGTTATGACCCGTTATACCGAGAGGGGCGGTAAAATTTGGATTAGAATTTTTCCAGACAAGCCAATTACTGCCAAAGGTTCAGAAATGCCAATGGGTAAAGGTAAGGGAGCAGTAGACCATTATGTAGCAGTAGTTAAGCCAGGCACAGTAATGTTTGAAATGGCCGGTGTTTCCAAAGAAATGTCCGAACAAGCCATGAAAAAGGCAGCTCATAAATTGCCAGTTAAATGCAAATTTATTATAAAGTAATAAGTTAATTAAATGCCAGGATGCTAGAATGCTAGTTTACTAACATCCTAACCTCCTAGCATACTAAGAATAAATATGGAATTAAAAGAGTTAAAATCAAAAAAAATATCTGAATTAGAACGTTTGTTGGCAAAAAATCGTGAAATTTTAAGAGATCTTAAGTTTAAAGTAAGTGCCAAGCAACTAAAGAATGTAAAGGAAATTAAAAAAGTAAGAAAAACAATTGCTCGGATTTTAACTCTAATAAATCAGAAAAAAAATGAGGAAAACCTAAGTCCTGAAGAAGCTCAGATTAATAAGCAAGAACCATTAGAAGATAATAAATAATAAATATGCCAGAAGAAAAAAACCTGCCTGCCGGCAAGGCAGGGACAATAATCAGAAAGTTAGAAGGCACTGTTATTTCCGATAAAATGGATAAAACAGTTGTGGTTAAGGTTGATAGGAAAGTTGCCAACAGAAAATATAAAAAGAAATATACAGTAAGTAAAAAATATAAGTGCCATGATGAGAAAAATCAGTATAAAGAAGGTGATAAAGTGGCTATTGTAGCTTGCAGGCCGCTTTCTAAAGATAAAAGATGGAGAGTATTAGAAAAATCAAAAATTGAAAATTAAAAATCAAAAATTAAGAATTTTAAATTAAGTTGTATGATTCAAGTTGAGACAAAATTAAAAGTTGCAGATAATAGCGGAGCCAAACTGGTCCAGTGTATTAGGGTACTTGGTGGCTTTAGGCCCAGATATGCCAGAGTTGGCGATATTATTACCGTGGCAGTTAAAGAAGCCCAGCCACATGCAGCTATAAAAAAAGGCCAGGTAGTCCAAGCTGTTATTGTCAGGCAAAGGAAAGAGGTCAGAAGATCAGACGGCACTTATGTAAGGTTTGATGATAATGCTGCAGTTATCGTAGATCCTAAAACCAAGGAGCCAAAGGCAACCAGAATTTTTGGCCCAATCGCCAGAGAACTCCGAGCTAAAGGTTTTAATAAAATAATTTCATTAGCACCAGAAGTATTATAATAACTACTAATTACCAATCAGTACGAATATACGAATAATAAAATTATCAAATTAGTATATTAGTAATAGATTCGTACATTCGTAGATTAGTATATTAGTAATTAATTCGTAAATTAGTAGAATATGAAAATTAAGAAAAACGACACAGTTAAAATAATCGCTGGAAAAGATAAGGGTAAAAAAGGTAAAGTTATCCAGGTTTTTATAAAACAGCAAAAGGTTGTTGTAGAAGGCCTTAATCTTAGATATAAGCATATGCGGCCTAAAAAACAAGGTGAGAAAGGCCAGCGAATTGAATATTCTGCTCCCATGCATGCTTCTAATGTAATGTTAATTGATTCAAAAACTGATAAAGTAACCAGAGTTAGTTTTAAGAAGCTGGAATCAGGAGAAAAAGTTAGAATTTCTAAAAAATCCGGAGAAGTTATATGATTAATTAGAACGTCAGGTTGATAGGATGTAAGTTTACTGCCGTCCTAGCCTTCTAAGCATATTATAAATTATTATGAATTTAAAAGAAAAATATCAAAAAGAAGTAGTAAATAAATTAAAGGAAGAGTTTGGTTATATCAATAATCTGGCTGTGCCTAAAATTGTTAAAGTTACTTTAAATGTAGGCGTTGGCAAAGGCAAAGATGATCCTAAAGTTGCCGAAACTGCTGAAAATACCTTAAAAAGGATAACCGGGCAAATGCCAATTTATACCCAGGCCAAAAAATCAATCTCTGCTTTTAAAGTTAGGGAAGGCATGAAAGTTGGATTAAAGATCACTTTAAGAGGCAAAAGAATGTGGGATTTTTTAGAAAAGTTAGTTGGCGTAGCTTTGCCTCGTGTTAGAGATTTTAGAGGGCTTTCTTCAAAAAGTATAGATAAAACAGGCAATTTAAGTATTGGCTTTAGAGAGCATATTGTTTTTCCAGAAATTAAATCAGATGAAGTAGAAAAGCTGCACGGTTTGGAAGTTACCATAACCACTACTGCTAAAGATAATAAAGAAGGCCTATCATTATTTAAATATTTAGGTTTTCCAATAAAGGAAAGTAATTAGTAATTAGAATAAGTAATATGGCAATTAAATCGCAGATAGCAAAATCAAATAAAAAATCCAAGTTTTCTACCAGAAAAGTAAACCGTTGTTGGAGGTGTGGCAGAAATAGAGGTTTTATGAGGAAGTTTAAATTGTGCCGAATTTGTTTTAGGGAGCTGGCCACTAAAGGCGAAATTCCTGGAATTAAAAAATCAAGTTGGTAAGAATCACGTATCACATAGCGCGTATCGTGTATCAAATAATCAATTAAGCAATTAGTCAATTAAACAATTTATCTATTATGATGACAGATCCAATTTCAGACATGTTAACCAGAATTAGAAACGGCCTGGCTGTTAAAAAGCAAGAGGTAATTTTGCCATACTCAAAAATCAAACACGAGATTGCTAAAATTCTTAAAAAAGAAGGCTATATAAAAGATGTTGAAAAAGTTGAAGACAAGTTTTCTAACCTGAAATTAGTTTTATTATATAAAGAAGACGGCAAGCCGGCCCTTTCCCATATTAAGAGAGTCAGTAAATCCGGTCTAAGAATATATGTTAGCCATGATAAAATACCGTTTATTTTAAATGATTTAGGTTTGGCCATACTTTCCACCTCTAAAGGGTTAATGACCAATAAGCAGGCCAGAAGAGCTAAAATAGGCGGCGAAGTAATGTTTGAAATTTGGTAATAAATAAATATTTATGTCTAGAATAGGAAAAAAACCAATAGATATCCCCGAAAAAGTTGATGTTAAAATAGATAACAACAAAATTTCGGTTAAAGGATTAAAAGGTGAATTGTCATTGGATGTTCATCCTTTAGTTCAGATTTCCCAAAAAGATAACCAAATTTTAGTTACAGTTAAAAATTCGGAAGATAAAGAACAGGCATCCCTGTGGGGCCTGTCCAGAACCTTGGTAAACAATCTTATAACCGGAGTAACTGAAGGTTTCTCTAAACAGTTAGAAATTAATGGTATTGGTTTTAAGGCTCAATTAAAAGGTGATAAGCTGGTTTTAAATGTAGGCTTTTCTCATCCGGTAGAATATTCAATCCCAGAAGGCATTCAAATTAATGTAGAAAAGAATATAATTACCATATCTGGAATAGATAAGCAAAAAGTTGGACAAGTAGCAGCAGAAATTAGGGCTATTAAAAAGCCGGAACCTTACAAAGGTAAAGGCATTAAATATATTGATGAAGTTATCAGAAGAAAAGCAGGTAAAGTTGTTAAGGGAGCAGAAGCATAATAAATTTCGAATGATAAATTATTAAAAAATATATGAAAGAAGATATTACAAATAAAAATAGGTTAAGATACAGAAGAACCATAAGAACAAAGTCAAAGATTTCTGGTACTTCAAATAAGCCTAGGCTAGCTATTTTTAGAAGCTTAAGGAATATTTCAGTCCAGGCTATTGATGATACAACCGGTACAACCTTGGCCAGTGTTTCTGTGGGCAAGCTAAAGGGAACTAAAAAAGAAAAAGCCCGAGAGATAGGCAGGCAGATTGCGAAGGCTTTATTGGATAAGAAAATAACAGAAGTAGTTTATGATAAGCGCCATTATAAATACCATGGTTTAGTTAAAGAACTGGCAGATGGCGCCAGAGAAGAGGGTCTTAAGTTTTAATAATAATTTTTATGGCAAAAGGAAGAAACAATAAAAGGAATTTTAAAGATAGGCCTCAAAGTGAATTTGAACAGAGGATTGTTGATTTGGCCAGAGTAACCAGAGTAATGGCCGGCGGCAAAAGATTAAGATTTAGAGCCTGTGTTGCCATTGGTGATAGAAAAGGCAGGGTAGGCTGGGCAGTAGCCAAAGGTGCTGATGTGGCCATTGCAGTTAATAAGGGCGTTAATAAAGCCAAAAAGAACCTTATTAAAATCAGGTTAATTAAAGGCACTATTCCCCATAAAGTTGAGGCAAAATTTAAAGCAGCTAAAATTATGCTTAAGCCGGCCGTAGAAGGCACCGGTATTATTGCCGGCGGAGCAGTAAGGCAGGTTTTAGAACTTGCTGGCGTTCCAAATATCTACGGAAAAATATTAGGCGGAACCAATAATAAAATAAGTAATATACAGGCTACCTTTAAAGCTTTGGAATCTTTAAAATATTCGGCTGAAGAAGAAATAAAAGAGGAAAACAATAAAACAGTTAAGGCAGATAAGCCCCAAGAAGAATCCTCCTCCGCCAAGGCTTTAGAGGATAAGGAAAAATTGGAACCTACAGCCAAGCCGGAAGCAGATAATGATAAAATTAAAGAATAATTTATATGGAAATGTTAGGTTTACATAATTTAAAAGTTGCCAAAGGCGCTAAAACCAAAAAGCGCCGTGTTGGTCGTGGCAATGCTTCTGGCAAAGGTAATTATTCCGGCAGGGGCATGAAAGGCCAAAAATCCAGATCTGGCGGTAAAAGCGGCTTAAAACTCCGAGGCATAAAGGGTTATTTGCAGCGCATTCCCAAATCTAAAGGCTTTAAAAGCTTAAAGCCTAAATCTGAAGAAGTGAATATAAAAGATTTAGAAAAGGCTTTTAATACCGGTGATTCTGTTACTCCCAAGATTTTACTTAGTAAAGGACTAATTAGAACTATAAAAAACGGAGTAAAAGTTTTAGGACAGGGCGAATTAAAAAAGAAATTAAATGTTAAAGCCAATGCCTTTTCTAAAGTTGCTGAAAAAGCTATAATTAAGGCTGGCGGTAAAGCTGAGGTTTTTAAAAAAGAATCAAAGAAAGCTAAGAAGGAAGACTCCTCTACTAAAAAAGCAAATCAGCTAGATAAAAAAATCAGTAATAAAAAGGATTAAGGATTGAGGATAAAAAGATCAATCTCAATCATTAATCATTAATCCTTAACATATGTTTGATAAGCTCAGACAAATTTGGAAAGCTAAAGATTTAAGAAAAAGCATCTTTTTTGTATTGGCAATGTTGATAGTTTTTAGAATTGCCGCTCATATTCCAATACCCGGAATTTCTACTGAAAACTTGAAAGAATTTTTTGGCCAAAACCAAATTTTTGGACTTTTGAATATTTTTTCCGGTGGCGGTTTGGAAAGCTTTTCCATAGTAATGCTTGGCGTAGGCCCGTATATTACCGCATCTATTATTATGCAGCTTTTAACCATGATTATTCCGGCCCTAGAAGCTATGTCTAAAGATCCAGGCGGGCAACAGAAAATAAATCAGTTTACCAGGCTACTAACTCTTCCTATGGCCGCTTTGCAGGGTTATGGATTTATTACCATACTTCAACGACAAGCTGGAAATTTAATAAGCACTTTAACCATAGAGCAGTGGATATATGCTTTAGTTACAATTATTGCCGGTACTGTGTTTTTAATGTGGCTGGGCGAGCTAATTTCGGAAAAGAAAATCGGCAACGGTATTTCTTTATTGATTTTTGCCGGCATTATTGCCGGTTTGCCCGGAGCAGTCCAGAGGACTTTGGCCGTTTTTGATTCATCCCAGATATTTAATTTCCTGCTATTTTTGGGAATCGCCATTGTTACCATTGCAGTGATAGTAATAATTACCGAAGGCCAAAGGAATATTCCGGTTAACTATGCCAAAAGAATCAGAGGCAACAGGATGTACGGAGGAGTTAGCACCCATTTGCCACTTAGAGTAAATCAGGCTGGAGTTATTCCAATCATCTTTGCTATTTCCATAATTTTATTCCCACCTATGATAGCCCAGTTTTTTGTGGGAGCTTCCAGCGCTTGGGTGGCAAGTTCAGCCCAGTTTATTATTAACATTTTCCAGAATCAAATTTTTTACGGAGCGGCATATTTTATATTGGTATTTGCCTTTACTTATTTTTATACTTACATTATTTTCCATCCCAATCAGATTTCTGAGAATTTACAAAAGCAAGGCGGCTTTATTCCAGGTATTAGGCCAGGCAGGCATACAGCTAGCTATCTTCAAACAACAGTTAATAAAATTTTATTAGCCGGCGCTTTGTTCTTGGGTATTGTGGCTATCTTGCCAATTATTATGCAGCCAATTACAGGTTTAACCAGTTTAGTAGTGGGTGGTACCAGTTTGTTAATTGTGGTGGCTGTAGTTATTGAAACTGTAAAGCAAATAGATGCACAGTTAACTATGAGGGATTACGACGGACTTTAAGCTGTATATCCTGTATCTTGTATCCCGTTTATAGCGGGATTTTAGTTTTTATTATCATTTATTTTAAGAAGTTAATATAAACAAAGTTTCTTGATAAATTTATTGATATATGATAATGTTTTTTTATATAGAACATTGACTAGCAAAAAAGGGGTTGAATCATGAGTTTAAAGAGGCTGAGTTTTGGTCTTATTTTTAATGAGGATATTGACCGGGCAGATGTTTGTGAAAACTGGGAGAAAAGAAGTAAACAAATGCATAAGCCAGGTAAGCCTTTGGTTTATCGCATTATAAATTTTTATAACCATGTGCTTGGTAGACATTATGCCTTTTGGCTTGAATTAATTAACCAATCTGAAGAATATAAGGATCATAAGATGGTCAATCATAGATTTAGCAAAATTGTTAATGGACGTCATGGCGGGCTTCGGGATATAGAAATATCAGTTATTAGTAGGTTAATTATTAAAATGCTGGAAGAGCTGCGGCAGAAGGATTTTTCTGATGAAGAGAGAGTAGAGATTACGGCTTGCTTGTTTAACCCAGATGATGGCCAGACGATTTTTAGCTTCTGATTTCATCGCATCAATATTTGATGATATCTACCACCTTATGTATAAGGTGGTTTTTTATTAAAATTAGCTAATATTAGCTAAAAATATCAATTGAATTTATCAATTTAGAATGGTATAATTAGATACGCATGATAAGTAATGAAATTAATAATTTGAAACTATTATGAAAATTGTAATATTCGGGCCGCAAGGTTCTGGTAAAGGCACGCAGGCCGATATTTTGGCAGAAAAATTAAATATACCCCATATTACCATGGGCGAGCTTTTACGTTCTGAAGTAAAGCAAGATTCAGAACTGGGCAAAGAAATTGCTGGTAAAATAAATCAAGGAAACTTAGTCCCTGATGAAGTAAGTTTAGGTTTATTAAAAAACCGTCTAAATAAGTCAGATTGCGGCGAAGGTTTTATTATTGACGGCTATCCAAGGAATTTAAACCAAGCTAAACTTTTGCAGGAAATTACCCAACTTGATAAAGCCCTGGAAATTTGGATTAGTGACAAAGAATCCATTTCCAGAATCAGCGGCAGGAGGTCTTGTCCAACTGACGGTTCTGTATACCATCTAAAATTCAATCCACCCAAAGAAGCAGGCAAGTGTGATAAATGCAAATCAGATTTAATCATCAGAGAAGATGACAAAGAAGAATTAATAAAAAATCGTTTAGAAATTTACCATCAACAAACAGAAGAGGTAATTGGGTATTATAAAGAAAAAGGTATCCATTTAAAAATAAACGGCATGCCACCAATTCCAGAGGTAACTAAGGAGGTTTTTGATAAACTAGGTATTAGTGAGTAGGTGGTAGTTTGTAGGAATTGCAAAAAAAATAATTAATTTAAAAAATGTGTCAGAAGTAACTATAAAAACCGAAGACGAAATTGCCAAATTAAAAGAAGGTGGCAAGATTCTTTCTAAAATAATGTCTGAGCTAGTAAAATCAGTAAAGCCGGGTATGCAAACCAAAGAACTTGATTCTTTGGCCAGGCAGTTGATGAAAGAGTATAAGGTGGAAGCTTCTTTTTTAGAATATGGCGAGCCGCCTTATCCGGCAGTTTTATGTTCCAGTGTTAATGAAGAAATTGTCCATTGTATTCCCAGAGATAAAGAAATTAAAGAAGGTGATATTATTGGCTTGGATTTAGGTATTTGGCACAAGGGCTTGTGTACTGATATGGCCCGGACTGTAATAGTGGGCAAAGTTTCCAAAGAAGCTAAAAAGTTAGTTAAAGTAACCAAGAAAGCTTTGGAAGTTGCTAAAAGCAAAGTTAAGCCGGGAAACACCGTAGGTGATCTTGGTTACGCTGTTCAAAACTATGTAGAAAAAAATGGTTTTTCTGTGGTTAGGAAGTTAGTGGGCCACGGCGTTGGTTATGAGGTTCATGAAGCGCCCAGAATTCCTAATTTTGGCAATAAAGGAGAAGGTGCAGAGTTTAAAGAAGGCATGGTAGTGGCTTTAGAACCGATGGTTAATATTGGCAATCATGAAATTAAAATTGCTGAAAACGGCTGGGATATTATTACTGCTGATGGCAGCTTATCAGCCCATTTTGAAGATACCATAGTGGTTACTAAAAACGGCTGTGAAGTTTTAACATAAGCAAAATTTTGGCAAAATAAAAACCGCAATTATTGAATTGCGGCAGGGTGAGGATATTAGGCTGGTTTTGGATCTTCTCTGGGAGCGGTTATCCATTTGAAAAGAGCAACCATAAAGCAGAATACTGCTGCGGCGGCAAAGCAAAACATCCAGGCTTTAGTTGTAATTAACAACCATTCGATGTGCAGGAAGAATGCCGGGAGCCATAAAATAATAAATACTAGAATCATACAGGCTATGCCTAATAAACCGAGATATAAAGTATCTGCAGCACTTTTTTCTTCGTCCCTATTTTCCACTATCTTTCCCTCCCCTTATGTTTATGAATATTGAATGTTCTAATACTATTTAATAATATAATTAAAAATTAGTCAAGATGTATAAAATTTTAGGTATAGATTACGGTAAAAGCAAGGTTGGTTTGGCCTTAGCTGATTTAGAGACCAAAATAGCCGTGCCGTTGGAGGTGGTAAAGAATGACAATCTATTATCCATAATCAATGAACTAATTAAATCAGAAGATATTGAAAAGATTGTAGTTGGTTTGCCTTTAAATATGTCTGGCCAAGAATCAGATCAAACTAGAGAAGTTAAACAGTTTGTTGAAGACTTAAAGTTAAGTTTTAAGATTGAAGTTATTACAGAAGATGAACGGCTCTCAACCGTTCAAGCGCAAAAAGCCGGCAAAAGAGGCGAAGATGATGCAGTGGCTGCTATGTATATCCTTCAATCATATATAGATAAACAAACAAATGCGAACAGCGCTAACTAAACGTAAACTTATCACGAACTATTTTATATCAAGATGGACATAATTATTTTAAAAAATTATCTATTGCCTTTTGGATCAGCCTTAGTGATTTCGGTAATGGCTACTTATTTAATCAGGCAGCTGGCAATATTTTTAAAAATTACCGATGCCCCCAGTGAACCCCGCAAGATCCACGCTAAACCAATTCCCCAGCTAGGCGGTTTGGCTATTTATACCACCTTTATAATTTTACTAATCATTTTTTATCAGTCTGGATTTATTACAGATGGCAAGATTCAATTTAACCACATTCTAGGGATTATTATTGGCGGGGGGCTGCTTATGGTTGGCGGATATTTTGATGATAAATATAAATTAAAGCCTTACCAGCAAATTATCTGGCCGATACTGGCAGCTTTGGTAATAGTTTTTTCCGGTTTTAGCTTAAACTATGTTTCTAATCCGTTTGGCGGTTTGATTTATTTAGGAGGCGCCGTGCTTTCACCTTTAATTATTTTCTTTTGGCTGTTGGGCATGATGTACACTACAAAGTTTTTAGACGGCCTGGACGGTTTGGTTACCGGAGTGGCTTCTATTGGAGCTATTATTTTATTTTTAGTTAGCCTGTTTTGGGATGTGCCTTTATCCGGAACCTCAATTTTGTGTTTATTATTGGCAGGTTCTACTTTAGGGTTTTTAATCTGGAATTTTTATCCGGCCAAAATATTTTTGGGTGAAGGCGGCAGTTTGTTTTTAGGTTTTATGCTGGGGGTATTGGCCATAATCAGCGGAGCCAAAATTGCCACAGCTTTACTTATAATGGGTATACCAATCCTGGACGTTATTTGGGTAATTGTAAGAAGGATATTTAAAGAAAAAAAATCAGCCTTTTTAGCAGACGGCAAACATCTTCATTTTAGGCTGTTGGATGCCGGATTAAACCAACGGCAGGCAGTTTTATTTTTATATTTATTAACCGCCATTTTTGGTGCAGTATCTCTGTTCCAGCAAACCGTGGGCAAAATTATTACTTTAGGAATTTTATTGCTGGTAATGGTAATTTTGGGTTTATGGGTGGTTACCAGGTATAAAAAAAAGACAAATAATTAATTGTCCAATATGAAAAAAACTATAATAATAACAGCCTTAATGTTTATAGCAGGCTGTGGATTGCAAAACAATATGCCAACTAATGAGCTAAAAATTAATAACCAAACCGTTGAGGTTGAAGTGGTTAAAAATGTGGTGGACCAAGCCAAGGGTTTATCTGGCAGAGCCAGTATTTGTGATAATTGCGGCATGCTTTTTGAGTATGAAGATTACTCAATCCGTTATTTTTGGATGAAGGATATGGAATTTCCGTTGGATATTATCTGGATTAAAGACGATACAGTGGTCGGCTTTATAGAGGATGTTCAGGTTATGGATTCTGCCGGAGAAATCAGCCGTGTAAAATCACCTGAAGCAGTGAATAAAGTTTTGGAAATAGGTTCTGGATTTTCCGCTAAGGTTGGCTTAAAAATAGGTGAAAAGGTTGAATATTAAGCTATTGACTAATAAACTGGTTCTGTTATAATTCTGTAAATGTCGCGGATAGGCACGGACGACATCGACTTTCGCGGACAAAAACACAGACATTAATTCTTAAATTAACAATATATATGAAATTCGCAGTAATAAAAACCGGTGGCAAACAGTATAAAGTTACCGAAAAAACTAAACTAAAAATTGAAAAACTTAAAGTTGAAGAGGGGAAAAAAGTTGAATTTGACCAAGTTTTACTTGTTTCTGACAAAGATAAAGTAGAGCTGGGAATGCCAACTTTAGCTAAAAAGGTTACAGCTAAGGTTTTAACTCAAGGTAGGGCTAAAAAGATTAGAGTAGAAAAATATAAGCCTAAAACCCGTTACCATAAGGTTTACGGCCACAGGCAACCTTTTACGGAAGTAGAGATAGAAAAGATTGGTTAACTATCTAAAAAACCTTTTATTATAATGGTAGCGACGCAAAATTTTGCGTCGCTACTTTGTTTATTAGATAAAAGGTTTTTATAATTCTCTTCGATTTTTTAAGGCGCTACCCAGGGTAATTTCATCGGCATATTCAATATCACTGCCAGAGGGCAGGCCTTTAGCCAAGCGGGTTATTTTTATATTAAGAGGTTTTAAAAGCTTTTGTAAATAAAGAGTGGTGGATTCGCCCTCAAGATCAGGATTTAGGCCTAAAATAATTTCAGCAAAGCCGTTGGTTTTAATTCTATCAATCAGTTGTTTAATGTTTAAACTTTCCGGGCCAATACCTTCCAGGGCATTTAAAACTCCGCCTAAAATATGGTAGGTACCCTGGTATTCGCCGGTCCTTTCTATGGCTTGCAGGTTTTGGCTGTCTGAAACAACGCAAACAGTTTTTTGATCCCTACTGGCATCATGGCAGATATTACAGGGATTATGGCTGGAAATATTTAAACAAACAGAACAGGTAGTTAAATCTTTTTTGGCCTCCGTTAAAGTGGCGGCAAACTCCTCTAAATCAGCTTGAGGTTTTTTTAATAAAAAAAAGGCCAAACGCTGGGCAGTTTTTGGTCCAATGCCCGGTAGCTTGTTAAACTGGTCTATTAGTTTTTGAATTGAATTGGGAAGCATTATTAAAATTATAAATTATAAATTTTAAAATAATTCTAAAATTAAAATTTAAAAACGTTTATATACTATCTATGTTTATAAAAAATAAGTTTTAAAATTAAAAATTAGAGTTTCAATTAAAATTTATAATTAGAAATTTAAAATTAATTTATGCCTGGTAAATTAAAATCACCGCTGGCTCTCATTTTTTCGGCCATTAATCTCTGGACTTTACCTATAGCGTCATTTTGTAGATTTATTATGGTTTCTTCCAAACGTTCTTTCCTTTCCGGCGTTATCAGTTCTTGATTGATATCCAATTTAGTTATTTTTTGATTGCCGTCCATGACCAAGGTTACACCATTTTTTTCTACAGTAACCGATTCCTCAGCCAGTTGACCTTGTAGGTTTTTGGCCTGGGTTTTAAGGTCTTTGATCTGGTTTAGTTTGTTGAATAGACTCATATTAGTAATAAATAATGATTAAAAATTAATTATTAGTTTTCAGTTTTTAGTTATTAATATACTTCTTCAGTCTGCTTCTCAAGATTTTTAAATGATGCTTGTTGTTCGTTAAAGAAAAGTTTCATCATGCCGGTTGGGCCGTTACGGTGCTTGGCAATATATACTTCGGCTAAATTCCTTTCTTCCATAGGAATATCATCTATTCTATATTTCCTATCGGCCGCTTTTCTATAAATAAACATTACTACATCAGCATCCTGTTCAATAGAACCGGATTCCCTTAAATGGGCCAGTTTAGGAATGGCAGCGCCCGTTTGTTGTTCTACGGCTCTAGAAAGCTGGGAAAGTGCCAGCACCGGCACATCCAGTTCTCTGGCAATAGCTTTTAAGGCCCTGGTAATTTCGGCAACTTCTTGGACTCTGTTATCACCGCTTCGATTTCGGCCTTCCATTAGCTGTAAGTAATCTATAATCAGCAACCCAAGGCCGTGTTCCAGTTTTAATCTACGGGCTTTGGTTCTAATTTCCATAATATTAGAAGTGGCTGAATCATCAATAAAGATTGGTGCTTCCGAAAGCATACCCATGGCCTGGCCGATCCTGGGGAAGTCATCATCTTCTTCTTTATCCGAAAGCCGGCCGGTTCTCATTTTCCATAAATCTACTCCGGCTTCAGCACAAAGCAGCCTATCAATTAATTGTTCTTTGCTCATTTCTAAACTAAATAGGCCAACTGGAACTTTTGCTCCGGTAGCTACCTGCCTGGCAATATCTAAAGCCAGAGAAGTTTTACCAACCGAAGGCCTAGCAGCCAGAATAATCAAGTCTGATTTTTGCAGGCCGGCCAGCTTGTTATCTATATCAGTAAAACCTGTGGCAATGCCCCTCATCTTGCCGGTCTGTTTATGGAGTTCATCAATCCTATCAAAGGCTTCGGTTAAAACGTTTTTTATAGGAACAAAATTTTGCTTTAAATATTTTTGGGAAATGCTGAAAAGTTTTTGTTCGGCATTGTCTAAAATACTATCTACTTCATCATCTTCTTTATAACCAAGCTCTGTAATATCAGAAGCAGCTTTTAAGAGTCTCCTTAAGGTGGCCTTTTTTTGGACTATTTGGGCGTAGGAAACAACGTGGCTGGCTGTTGGTACGGCGTTAGCTAAGGAAGCAATATATGATTGGCCACCTACAGCTTCTAACTGATTTTTTTCCCTTAACCGGTTAGCTAGGGATAAAAGGTCAATCGGCTCGTGTTTATCAAACAAATCCAGCATGGCTTCCAAAATGGTGCCGTGGGCTTCTTTATAAAAATCTTCAGTTTTTAAAATATCTCCAACTTTAATAATGGCTTCTTTATCTATAAGCAGGCAACCTAAAACAGATTGTTCTGCTTCTAAATTTTGGGGCGGTAATTTGGTTATTGCTTCTGCCATAGTGGAGGTATTTTAACAGATAATCTAATCTCAAACAAATAACGATTTTAACAGGTTTTGCACCAATTTTATCAACATATTATTTATATAAGTTGAATTAAAAAAATCCGCCAAATAGACGGTTTTTCTGGTCCGCGCAGAGGCCTGCCTGCCGGCAGGCAGGGATTCAAACCCGTCGCCTTTCAGCTTGCTTTGCACGTTCAAGGCTCCCCGAAACCCCTCGGTTTCGGTACTTCCGCCACGGGAAAACCTAGGTTTTCCCGACCCCTTTCCTAGGGTTCAAATCCCTAATAATTTTTTATAAACCAAAAAGACGTTCCTATTGGAAACGACTTTCTTAATTTAAATGGTCCGCGCAGAGGGATTCGAACCCCCGGCCATCTGCTTAAAAGGCAGTTGCTCTACCAGGCTGAGCTATGCGCGGTCGTCGGAATTTGCTTTTAGCCTACGCGTCTCCCGTAAATTACGGAATTCGCTCCGGCTTCAATCAAATTCCTCCTCTTCGCTCGTCAAGCAAGCTTGACTCGCGATTAGTAAAAACTTTGCAAATAATAACATAATAGTTTTTGTTTGGCAAGGGCTAAAATCGCTTAAAAGCGGTTTTTTTGTTATAATTCAATAAATTACTTTATAAATAAATCATGGATCAAACAGAAACATTTTGGCATTCTTTAGCAATAGAAAAAGTTTTTAACCAGTTAAAAAGCAAACAGACTGGTTTGTTGGACGATGAAGCTAAATTAAGAAGGCTTAAATCCGGCTTTAATGAACTGCCTAAAAAAAAGAAGCTAACTAAACTTCAACTTTTATTGGCGCAATTTAAAAGCGCTCTGGTTTATATTTTAATAATAGCTGCTGCTATCAGCTTCTTTTTAGGTGAGCATGTAGATGTTTATGTTATTGCAGCTGCTATTTTTATAAATGTAGTGGTTGGTTTTATTCAGGAAAATAAAGCTCAGCGGGCTTTGGAAAAATTAAGCAAGATGGTAGTGCCGGAAGTTAAGGTAATAAGAGATGGGCAGGAATTAAAAATTAGAGCTAAAGATTTAGTACTTGGCGATATAATCCATTTAGAAGCTGGAGATAGGATTGCAGCCGATGCCAGATTGTTTGAAGCAATAGAAATGGAAACTTCGGAAGCGGCCTTAACCGGAGAATCCAGCCCAGTTGATAAGCAAGTAAAGGTTTTAGATAGAGGAGTAGTTTTGGCTGAAAGGATTAATATGATATATTCTGGCACCTTGGTTACCAAGGGCAGAGGCAAGGCTGTAGTGGTTAACACCGGTATTAAAACAGAAATTGGCAGAATTGCCGGCCTACTTAAAGAGATAGAAGAAGAGCTAACACCCTTGCAGAAGAAATTAAATATTTTTAGCAAGCACTTAGGATTTTTTATCCTGTTTTTAAGTATTGCGATTTTGGTATTGGGTATTACCACCGGCCGAGATTTTGTAATGATGTTTAATACGGCAGTGGCCGTGGCAGTGGCCGCTATCCCAGAAGGTTTATTGGTGGCCGTAACAGTTATTTTAGCCCTGGGCATGCAATCAATCTTAAAAAAGAAGGCTTTAGTAAGGAAATTGGTGGCCGCGGAAACTCTAGGTTCTACAACTGTTATTTGTACCGATAAAACCGGCACTCTAACTTTAGGCGAAATGAGAGTGGTAGAAGTAATTACCGACTCATCCAATATTAATATTATTGAATCTGCAAAAAAAATTATCCCTTCTACTTTAGCTGAAGGATTTTTACTTCTTCAAATTGGCATGCTGTGTAATGATGCGGTGGTGCCAGAAAGTAATTTAAAAGAATCGCAGGTTTTAGGCTCTGGCACCGAAAAGGCTTTAATGATGGCCGGCATGCAAATTGGTGTAAGGCCCAATGATTTAAATAAGCAGTATAACAGGCTGGACGAAATACCTTTTAGTTCCGAAAGGAAATACATGGCCACTCTCCATCATAAACCAGATAGAGGGAATATAATTTATTTTAAAGGAGCCCCGGAGAAAATTATTAAGGCAGCAGAGTTTATTAAACAAGGGGATAGGAAAGTAAAAATCTATAAAGATAAACGGGAAGAAATAATCAGCAAATATGAAAAGTTAAGCCAGCGGGGTTTAAGGGTTTTAGCTTTCGGCTATAAGCCGGCTCCGGAGGATTTAAAAAAGTTAGAAGAAAACGATGAATTATTTAAGGGCTTGGTTATAGTGGGTTTTGCTGCCATTGCTGATCCGCTTAGAAAAACTGTAAAGCAAACTTTAGAAGAAACCAACAAAGCAGGCATTAAAACAGTTATGATAACCGGAGATAATAAAATAACGGCCAAAACAATCGCCAAAGAGCTAGGTTTAAATTGCCAATCAGAAAATGTTTTAGAAGGAGAAGATTTAAGCAAATTGGATGATATACAGCTGGCTGAAAAGGTAAATCAGATTTCTATTTATGCCAGGGTAACACCTAAAGATAAATTAAGGATTGTCCATGCTTGGCAGAACCGGGGAGAAGTAGTAGCCATGACAGGCGATGGGGTTAATGATGCACCGGCTTTAAAGAGGGCCGATGTGGGCATTGCCTTTGGTTCGGGCAGCGATGTAGCCAAAGAAACGGCCGATCTTGTTTTATTAAACAATAGTTTTAACACTATTGTTGCTGCTGTTAAACAAGGTAGGGTAATTTATGAAAATATTAAAAAGGTAATTCTTTATCTTTTGTCTGATAGTTTTTCGGAAGTTATTTTAATTTTTGGCAGCCTGGCTTTTGGCTTGCCGTTGCCTTTGTTGCCGGCCCAAATTCTTTGGATAAATTTGGTTACCGATGGTTTTCCGCATATAGCTTTAACTTTAGAAAAAGGTGAAAAAGAAATTATGTCAGAGCCGCCACAAGAAAGAAAAAAGCCGATTTTAGATTTTGAAAGGCGTTTGCTTATCGGAGTAATTAGTTTTTTTACTGCCGTCTCTACTTTAGGGATATTTTATTATTTTTGGAAAGTGGTAGGGGATTTAGAACTGGCCCGGACAGTTACTTTTGTAGCTTTAGGAGTTGATTCATTGCTGTATGTTTTTTCTTGCAGAACTTTAAGGCATTCTATTTTTAATTCCCATTTCTTTGCTAACAGATATTTATTATTAGCTGTTATTCTGGGAGGAGTTTTACAGGTATCTGCCGTTTATGTGCCTTTCTTCCAGAAGCTTTTGAGAACGGTTCCGCTAGGAGCTTTTGAATGGCTGTTTATTGGCGGAGTAAGCATTATGGTTATTATGCTGATAGAAATAATTAAATGGATTTTTATTGCCAGGCATAAAGTATAAATCGCCTTTGATTTTTATTTAAAAAAGGTTTAAAATTATTACTAATCATCCTGCCTCGCCGGCAGGCAAGCAATCATTATTTATTAACTATTAATCATTAAAACTATGGAAGAAGCACATCCAATGTCTTCAAAACACCATCAACTCAAATTTACTTTGGTACTTATTGTAGTTGTTGGCTTAATTGCTATGGGTATAATTTCCCTAATTAGGGAAAGGATTGTTAACCCTATGCATTACCAGGTATCATTTACTGCTGAAGGCTCGGTTTTTGCCAAACCGGATATTGCCCAAGTTACTCTGGGCGTTAAAACCGATAGAAAAGCCACTGCCGTAGACGCTGTTAAAGAAAACACTGAAAAAATGAACGAGATTATAACTAAAATAAAAGATGAAGGTGTAGAAGAAAAAGATATTAAAACCACTTCTTACAATTTAAATCCTTCTTATGATTATATTCCAGCTAGAGGCAGGAGTGAGATAAAAGGATATGAGGTTTACCAAGAAGTAACAATTAAAATCAGGGATTTAGATAAAATCGGTTCTATTATAGAAGTGGCTACTACTGCTGGCTCTAATCAAGTTGGTAATATTTCCTTTACCATTGATGATATGTCCGAAATTAAAAAGCAGGCCAGAGAAGAGGCAGTGGCCAAGGCAGAACAAAAAGCCGAGGAAATGGCAGAACTAACTGGTATTAAACTGGGCAGATTGGTAAATGTTTATGAAAACGAAACTCCTTACCCGCCAGTTTATAGAAACTATGCTTTGGATATGGAAGGTATAGGTTTTGGTGGAGGTGGTCCTGCGCCGGAAATTCAAGTTGGCCAGAACGAAATCAACTTAAACATAACTTTAGTTTACGAAGTTAAATAGAAAAATTAAGCAAATCTCGCCGCAGCGACGCGCAATTGCGTGTCGGTACAATGCGGCGAGATTTTAGCTTGACAAAATTTGGTGATTTGGTAAAAAGAGTGAGTAAAAGCACCTAAAAAATACAGGAGGAAAAAACGTGAAACTTTCACATTTAAAGTACTGGCTAGCAATGGGCATAGCTATTGTCATTGCGTTTTTGATGCTTGCTGTTGTATCGTTGCATGTCGCCTGGCTAACCTCTTCCTATGAAAATCCAGAAATGGCAGCTGAATTATTAAACATTTCTGTAGCTGGTTTAGACCATCTACAATATGCTTATTTTGGCGGACTTGCTTTTCTGCTTTTCTTTGTCTTGAGCCTCTAC
This sequence comes from uncultured Gammaproteobacteria bacterium, assembly GCA_964588165.1. Classification (GTDB taxonomy): domain Bacteria; phylum Patescibacteriota; class Patescibacteriia; order UBA1558; family UBA10009; genus CAZPMS01. The sequence continues at coordinate 7,816 of CAZPMS010000007.1, read as the reverse complement.
CTGCAGTTGGAGAAGTGGGCTAGCTTGAAGTTTTGGGACAAGTTAACCATGGAAAAAGGCAAACTTGCCAGAACATCAATTTTCTTTCTGGCTTTTATTTCTTGCCTAATTCAGTGCGCGCAAGCTTTAGAATGGGCTATGCTTCCTAATGCGGTTGTTTATACAACCTACGGTTTAATAGGGGTCGCTGCAATATCTGCCATTATTATTGCCGGGCCTTATTGGGAACGGCTAATTAATGGTCATACATATGATTGCAACATTCTCCACGATGGTTGCTATTGTAGCTGTGAAGGAGAATTGTAATTACTCTATTTTCAAACGCTCAAGCTATTTGGGCGTTTTTTATTTTGTTTTGATTTTAAGGTATAATGTAGACACAGATAATTAATCATCAATTTTCAATCATTATTTATTAACTATCAATTATGAAAAACATTCTTTGGTTTAATGAACTCACAATTAAGGATGTGCCTAAAGTTGGCGGTAAGAATGCTTCACTTGGAGAAATGTACCAGAAGCTTACTAAAAAAGGTATTAAAGTTCCTAACGGCTTTGCTGTTACAGCCGGCGCTTATTATTATTTTATTAAAGAAACAGGTATTGATAAAAAAATCAGGCAAGCTTTAAAAGGTTTAAATACCAATAGCATTAAAGATCTTTCTAAAAGAGGCGCTAAGGTAAGGCAGATAATTTTACAGGCCGAATTCCCTGAAGATCTAAAAAAAGAAATTTCTTTAGCATATAAAAAACTTTCTAAGCTGGAAAAAAAATCAAATGTAGATGTGGCAGTACGTTCTTCTGCTACAGCCGAAGATTTGCCAGACGCTTCTTTTGCCGGACAGCAAGAATCATATTTAAATATAACAGGCCAGTATGGAATTTTGGAAGCTGTAAAAATGTGCATGGCTTCATTATTCACAGATAGGGCAATTAGCTACCGGGTAGATAAAAAATATGACCATTTTAACATTGGCTTATCAGTTACAGTTCAAAAAATGGTTAGATCTGATATTGCCAATTCCGGAGTTATGTTTTCTATTCATACCGAAACCGGCTTTAAAAACGCCGTGGTTATAAATGCTTCATACGGTTTGGGAGAATTTATAGTTAAGGGAACCGTTACCCCAGATGAATATTTGGTTTTTAAACCAACTCTTAAAAATAGTTTAAAGCCAATTATTGGTAAAGATCTTGGTACCAAGAAACGAAAGCTGATTTATGCAACCGGCGGAACTAAGGCTACGCAGTCGGTAGAAGTTCCAGAAAATGATCAAAATAAATATGTTTTATCAGATGATGAAATAATCCAGCTGGCTAAATGGGCCATCCAAATAGAGGAGCATTATAAAAAGCCCATGGATATGGAATGGGCTAAAGACGGTAGAGATGGCAAGTTATATATTGTCCAAGCAAGGCCAGAAACAGTAGAATCCAGAACCAATCCAAATTTTATAGAAACTTATGTTTTACAAAAGAAAGGCAAAGAACTGGTTACCGGCGCTGCTGTTGGCAAAAAAATTGGCCAAGGCAAAGTTAATTTAATTGAAAATGTTTCTCAAATAGGCAGATTTAAAGACGGCCAGGTTTTAGTAACAGAAATGACAGATCCGGATTGGGAACCGATTATGAAAAAGGCAGCAGCTATAGTTACCGATGCAGGCGGCAGAACTTGCCATGCAGCTATTGTTAGCCGAGAATTGGGAATCCCCTGTGTGGTTGGAACCAGCAAGGGTACAGAAGTAATTAAACATAACTCATCAGTTACAGTTTCTTCGGCAGAAGGTGAAGTAGGCAGAATATATCAAGGACTATTACCTTTTAAAGTAAATAAACAAAACATTAAAAATCTTAAACGTCCAAAAAGAACCAAAGTAATGATGAACGTAGGTAATCCAGAAGCAGCCTTTGCTGAAAGTTTTATTCCAAATGATGGAGTTGGCCTGGCTAGAGAAGAATTCATTATTTCAAACTTTATAAAAATCCATCCTCTAGCTTTAATAAACTATAAGAAGATCAAGGATCAAGAAGTCAAGAAAAAGATTGATCAGCTAACGGCCGCTTATAATAATAAAGTCCAGTTTTATATTGATAAGCTGGCCTACGGCATTGGCAGGATTGCCGGTGCTTTTTATCCTAAAGATGTAATTGTCCGCTTATCTGACTTTAAATCAAATGAATATGCCAATTTAATCGGCGGCAAGGCTTATGAGCCGGAAGAAGATAATCCGATGATCGGCTGGCGTGGCGCTTCCAGGTATTACGATCCAAAATATATAGAAGGTTTTAAACTGGAATGTAAGGCTTTAAAAAAAGCCAGAGAAGAAATGGGTTTAACCAATATAAAAATTATGGTTCCATTTTGTAGAACTGTAGAAGAAGGCCAAAAGGTTTTAAAAATTATGGCAGAACACGGCCTAAAGCGGGGAGTTAAAAACCTAGAAGTCTACGTTATGTGTGAAATTCCTTCCAACGTGATTTTAGGAGCCGAGTTTGCCAAAATATTTGATGGCTTTTCCATTGGCTCTAATGATTTAACTCAACTCACCTTGGGTGTTGATAGGGATTCAGAACTGGTAAGCCATGTTTATGATGAAAACAATAAGTCAGTTAAAGATTTAATTAGGCAAATAATTAAAACGGCGCATAAATATAAAAGGAAGGTCGGTATTTGCGGACAGGCACCTTCTGATTTTCCTGAATTCGCCCAGTTTTTAGTAAGAGAAGGCATAGATTCAATTTCACTCATTCCTGATACTGTCATTTCCACCACAGTTAAAATATCCCAAGCCGAGAAGAAATAGACTTGACAAGAAACTAAAAACCTGTAAACTGGCTTGATGATGTACTTTACAGATAGAAGGTTAAACAGGAGGGTTTTGAGATGCCCCGTGACCTGATTGAATTTCCGGAGGGCGTACCAGAGCAAAGTGAGCATATCCAAATTTCAATTGGCGGAGATGTTTATGAGTGCCAGGTAATAAGTAGGGCCATGAAACTTATTCAGGGTAGAAAGATTTGGTACATTTATGTTCAATTATTCATCGAGAATAATATTAGAGATTGCTTCCATAAAATCGAATACAAGAATCATGGAGACTGGTATATTATTAATCCCAGCGGAAATATCAAATGCGGTATTGCCAGGGTGCATCAGGATGCACTGGTATAGCCTAAGTTTCAAAAGATAATTTTAAACTGACCGTTTCGGTCAGTTTTTTGTTACGGGTTGACCCAGCTCCTCGCGAGGAGCTGGGTTGACGCTTTTCTATTTATTTGCTATAGTATTTATTAGCTCTTTTTAGCGGTATTTACATAAACATTTTTTTAGGAGGGGCTCACCTTGAACTCATTATTTGTTTTCCATTAACTTTTTTGTTTAGTTATGTTGGTTCATCAACAGGTATTTAACTAAGCAAAAGAGGTTCGCAAATGGCTATCACGAGTAGAAAAGTAATGCCTTCTTCAGGCAAGAATGGCAAAGTTTCCCGTCCTGGTTGTATAAAAACGTGGGGAAGTAACGGCTGTAGAGAACTATTTGGCAAAGCAGTAAAGCTGGAAAAGCAACACATTTCAAATGATAAAACTGATTTATGTCTGGTAGATTGCCAATACGGGCGAGAAGCATGTTTTGGCAAACCAAAACTGGAAAAACCAATATCCAGAAAAGTCCAAGCCATATTGGAACTAGCAGCAACCTGAAAGTGCAACCCTGCCAATCATTATTACGGCGGGGTTTTTATTTTGTTTATGAATGGTTGACATTATTCATGGAATAATCTACAATATGGAAAATTTGAACATTCATCACAGCAGGAGGATAGGACATTGAGCAAGGATACTGAAACTGACCAAGATCAGGAAAGTACTGTTAGTACTGCCGCTGAACGATCTGATTATTGGATCGGTTGATCATTTTCCTACCAAAGACCGCATGTCACATAAGCGGTCTTTTTTCATTCTTGATAAAGATTAAAAATTATTGTATATTAGCCAAGCAATGTAGATATATAATGGAGAGGTCGCATAGTGGCCTAGTGCGCTTGCTTGGAAAGCAAGTAGGGGTGAATAGCCCCTCGAGGGTTCGAATCCCTCCCTCTCCGCCATTTGTTTATATTCTATGGACAACAATCCTACAGAGGAAATAAAAAAGAGGCTGGATATTGTGGATTTGCTGGGTGAATACATCAAGCTTAAACAAGCCGGTTCTAATTTTAAAGCGCTGTGCCCGTTCCATAACGAAAAAACACCTTCTTTTATGATATCGCCAGAAAAACAAATCTGGCATTGTTTTGGATGTTCCAAGGGTGGTGATCAATTCACTTTTATCCAAGAAATGGAAGGTGTGGAATTCCCGGAAGCCTTAAGGATTTTAGCCAGGCGGGCAGGGGTTCAACTCACTTACCATAATCCGGAATTTCATAATCAAAAAACTAGACTACTGGATCTGCTGAGAACTATTTCTGAATATTGGCATCAAATTTTGCTCAAGGATGATTCAGCCGAAAATATCAGAAAATATTTATCTGATAGAAAAATCAATTCTCAAACTATTGAGGATTTTAATTTTGGCTATGCCAAGGATTCCTGGGACGATGCCATTAAATATCTTCAGGCCAAAGATTTCAGCCTTAAAGAAATAAATGATGCCGGAATTAGCGTAGCTGGAGATAGAGGCAAGCCTTATGATAGATTTAGGGGTAGGCTTATTTTTCCAATAAGAGATGTCCATGGCAATGTGGTTGGTTTTACGGCCAGGAAAATGCAGGAAGAAGATAAAGGCGGCAAATATATCAATTCACCCCAAACCGCCGTTTATAACAAAAGCTCAATTCTATATAATCTGGATTTAGCCAAACAAGAGATAAAACGTTTGGGCTATGCCATTTTGGTTGAAGGCAATATGGATGCCGTTGCTTCGTATCAAGCCGGCACTAAAAATGTAATTGCCGTTTCTGGCACAGCCTTAACCTTAGACCAGATTGATATTTTAAAAAGATATACTATAAATGTAATGATAGCCTTTGATGCTGATGTGGCCGGCACCAATGCTAATTTAAGGGGTATAGATTTGGCTTGGCAGGCCGGTTTTAATGTAAAGGTAATCCATCTGCCGGTTGGCATGGATCCTGATGATATTATTAAAGAAAGTCCGGAAAAATGGCAAGAGCTGGTAAGAGAAGCCAGAAATTTTATGGATTATATCTTTGAAGTTACTTTCGCCGATTTGGATATTGCCAGAGTAGACCATAAAAAACTGGCAGCTAAAAAAATCCTGCCGCTTATTGCCAAACTGGGCGATGAAGTAGAGAAGTTTCATTATGTAAAAAAGTTAGCCACAATTTTAAGCATAGCAGAAGAAATTTTGTTAAATACCCTAAAAGGTTTAAAACATAAAATCAAAGAGCCGGAAAAAGTAAAAAAAGAGCAGGTAGAACCGATTAACCAAGAAAAAGCCACAGCAGAACAATTGCTTTCATTATTACTTAAATTTCCGGAACAAATGAAGCTGCTTGTACAGCATCTTAAGCCGGAAGAAATAAGTTATCAGCCGGCAGCAAATCTTTACAAAGAGTTAATAATTTATTATAATAAAGACCAGAAAATTACCGAAGAAGGCCTGGTTTCAAATTTTAACAAAGAGCAGGCAGATTATTTAAATCAACTTTCCTTATACGTAGATAAATCTTTTTTTGAAGAAAAGCCAGACTTAATTAATTATGAAATAAGCCAATTAATAAACCGCCTTAAGGGTTTTTATATAAAGAAACGTTTACAGAAGATCGGACAAGAATTGGAACAGGCTGAAAAAGAAGATAATAAGCAGAAGGTAGAACAGTTAGGCGAAGAATTTACTAAGTTGACCAGACAGCTAAATCAAATATAATTTTTTCTCATCAAGATAATTTATTGAATGATGAGAACATTTTTTTATGCCAGCAAAAAAAGCTAAAAAAATTTCAACTAAAAAAAGGGTTGCTAAACCCAAGTCTAAGCGGGCCAAAAAAGTCAAACCTAAAAAGGTTGCCAGACTCGGGTCTAAGCGGGCCAAAAAAGCCAAACCTAAAAAGGTTGCCAGACTCGGGTCTAAGCGGGTAAAAAAGGCTAAACCAAAAAAGGTTGCTAAACCCAAGTCCAAAAAAAAGGCTGCCAAAAAAGCTAAACCAAAAAAGGTTGTTAGAATTCCATTTGAACTGAATGATGAACAAGTCACAGATTTGGTGGAAAAAGGCAGGTTTAGAAGTTTTTTAACAGAAGAAGAAATTCTTTATGTTTTTGCTGAGGCTGAAGAGTGTTTAGATAAATTAGAAGATTTTTATGATCAAATTACCGACTTAGGCATTCAAATAATTTCTAAAGAAGGAGGCTTTTTAGGAGAAATTGAGGAAATGGGCGATGAAAAGCTGGCAAAAGAAAAAGAAAAAGCTAAAATGGACCTTAAGAAACTGGATCTTACAGATATTTCTTCTGATTCTATCCAGATGTATTTAAGGGAGATAGGCAAAGTTCCGTTGCTTACAGGCGATGAGGAACTTAAGCTGGCCAAAAGGAAAGAAAAGAATGAAATGGAAGCTAAGCAGAAGCTGGTGGAAGCAAATTTACGTTTGGTTGTTTCTATCGCTAAAAAGTTTACCGGCAGATCACTTTCATTATTGGATTTAATCCAAGAAGGCAACATAGGCTTGTTTAGGGCGGTAGAAAAATTTGATTACAGGAAAGGATATAAATTTTCAACCTATGCCACTTGGTGGATTAGGCAGGCCATTACCAGGGCTTTGGCTGACCAATCCAGAACAATTAGGATTCCGGTTCATATGGTAGAAACCATTAATCGGTTTCAACAATCCGAAAGAAGGCTAATCCAAGATTTAGGCCGTGAACCGTTGCCAGAAGAAATAGCTGCCGAAATGGGTGAAGACCTTGACAAAGTCAGGCAAATCGTTAAAATATCGCAAGAAACTGTATCATTAGAAACTTCCGTAGGCGAAGATGATGAAGATTCCACTCTAGGTGATTTTATTGAAGACGAAAAAACCATTACTCCGGATAGAGTGGCCTCGCTCCAGCTTTTAAAAGATCATGTTAAAGAAATTATTGCCCATCTTTCACCCAGGGAACAAAAGATTTTAGAAATGAGGTTTGGCCTTGCTGATGGCGTGGCACATACTCTGGAAGAGGTAGGCCAGGAATTTGGAGTTACCAGAGAAAGAATACGTCAAATTGAGGCCAAGGCTTTGGAAAAGATAGAGCAGAACAGAGACATGGGTAAACTTAGGGATTATTAGAATGGTAACTGGTGATAGGTAACTGGTAATTAGTAATTAAATATTGAAAAGACGATTTTATGAATTTTTTTAATTTGGAAACCTGGCAAAAAGGACATAATTTAGTTCTAGAGGTTTATGGGGTTACTAAAAATTTTCCTAAAGATGAGTTATATGGAATTGTGAGTCAGCTAAGGAGAGCAGCAACTTCTGTAACGGCAAACATTGCTGAAGGATTTGCTCGGTACCATTATAAGGATAAAGCCAAGTTTTATTATCAATCCAGGGGTTCAAATGCCGAGGTGCAAAATTTTATTATCTTAGCAAAAGATTTAGGCTATATAGAATCAAATTTAAGTCAAAATTTATTAGATAAAACAAACGAAGTAGCACGACTAATTAATGTATGATCAGGTCAATCGAAAAACAAAAATAATATCCAGTTACCAGTTACCGATTACTAATTATCAATACATTCGGGGATAGCTCAGTGGTAGAGCAATTGGCTGTTAACCAATGGGTCGTGGGTTCGAATCCCTCTCCCCGAGCCA
>CAZPMS010000006.1:0-68015 GCA_964588165.1 uncultured Gammaproteobacteria bacterium | reverse complement strand
AAAGGTTTAAAATATGATAGGCCTACAAAAGAGCCTGACCAAAATTATCAAGAACCTAATATTCCAGAGCCTAATGATTATAATCAAATACTTTTAAAGATATTAGAACATGAAAATATTGCTTCACGTGATTGCATATATGAAAAATATGATAAAACAGTCCAAGGTTTAACCATTATAGAGCCTGGCAGAGCTGATGCCGGCGTAATGTCGCCTCTGATTGATGAAGATCTTCCGGATAACTTAAAGAAAGTCGGTATTGCTTTATCAGTAGATAGTAATCCTTTTTATTCCAGAATTAGCCCGTATTGGGGAGCAGTTAATGCTGTAGTTGAATCAATGAGAAATGTAGCAGCCGTGGGAGCAATTCCTTGGGCAGCTACTGATTGCCTGTGTTATGGCAATCCGGAAAAACCAGAACAGATGTGGCAGTTTACCGAAGGCGTAAGAGGAGTAGCAGATGCTTGCAGGCATATTCACCTTAAAGTCCGTCCAGATAGCCCAGTGCCAATAGTATCAGGCAACGTAAGTTTATATAATGAATCGGTTAAAGGTCCGGTTGACCCTTCTGCTATTATTGCTTGCCTGGGTAGAATTCAGGATTATAATAAGGCCATTACTATGGAATTTAAAAAAACCGGTTCGTCAATTTTATTAATTGGCCAACGTAAAGATGAACTGGGCGGTTCGGTCTACTATCAAATCCATAACGAGTTAGGTGCCAATGTGCCAAAGCCTGATTTTAAAGAGGCAGAAAATCAAATATATGCAGTAACAGATATGATTGATAATGAATTACTGTTGGCTTGCCATGATATATCAGACGGTGGATTGGCAGTTGCTCTTGCTGAAATGTGTTTTGGCGGGAATGGGAAAAATAAAATTGGCTGCGAAATAGAATTCACCCAAACCGCAGCTGACGGAATTTATCCGTCAGGGAAATTATTTTCCGAAACAGGCGGCTTTGTTTTAGAAACTAAGGATGTTGCGTCGGTACAGAAGATTTGTGAGAAATATAATATTGAAGCTATTGAAATAGGTAAGACTGGTGGTCAGTCGCTAAAGGTAGCGACGCAATCCTTTGGCTCCGCTCAGGATGACATTGCGTCGGTACAAGAAATTATCAATTTATCAGTTCAAGAAATGGCAGATAAATGGTTGAACGGTTTAAGGGATAAAATGAATAATTAGTTTTTTAAATAAGAAAAACAGACAGCCTAAGCTATCTGTTTGGAAAATGAGTTATTCAAGGAATTGGTATTTCAGTAATACCAGTTGGAGAAAAATATGCTGGAATAGTAAAACCTTCGAGGAAATAGTCGATATAAGGAATACTATCATTATTTGCGTAAACTAGTCTGAAAGGGACACTGCATTCAATTGGTAGAGCTTGATTAATAGCAATACGGATTCGGGAGCCAGTTGTTAACTGATTTTTTAGATTATGAACATTTTCATAATCAAAGGGGTTTTCAAACTGGGCAATAGGATCCATTTGGTTATAGTAGATCCAGTTGGGATTCATTACCCCTATTGTGTATATTCTTCCTCCAGACTTTGCAGATATGATAATGGTATCAAATATGGGCATTTCTGTTTTTTCTACCGTCCCTTCAAAGGTATATTGTTGGACTAGATTCAGGGTTTCTTCAAAGGTCGGTTGTTCCGGTTCTTCAAACATAAATCCACAACCAAACAGCAAAAACAGTAATAAAGCTAGAAAAACACTGCTGCGTAAACGCATTTTTTTAATCCTCGTTGGTTTAAAGGTACGAATTAATATATATTATATAATAAATAAAATATGTCAATAGATTATAAATCATCAGGCGTTAATATTGATGCCCACCTACGCCAAGGCTTCGGCGGACAAGCCGGTGTTAAAATATTTTTAATAAGTAAAAAATATGTCAATTAGTTATAAATCTTCTGGTGTTAACATAGATGCCGGTAATGAAGCAGTAAATAAAATAAAAGATAAAGTAAAGGCCACTTTTGATGCCAATGTGGTTACCGGTTTAGGTTCCTTTGGAGCCATGTATGATGCCAGCCAATTAAAAGATTATAACCAACCAATTTTAGTCCAAAGCATAGACGGCGTAGGCACTAAGCTTAAAGTTGCCAAAATGGTTGGTAACCTAGAAACTGTTGGTGAGGATATTGTTAACCATTGCTGTGATGACATTTTGTGCCAAGGAGCTAAACCTTTAACATTTTTAGACTACATAGCTGCCGATAAGCTTGATCCTAAAGAAATAGAAGAAATAGTTACAGGCATGGCCAAAGCCTGCATGGAAAACGGAGTCAGTTTAATTGGCGGAGAAACTGCAGAAATGCCGGGAGTCTACGTTAAAGGCGAACATGATGTAGCCGGCTGTATTACGGGTATTGTAGAAAAAGATAAAATAATCACCGGTGAAAAAATTAAAGAAGGTGATGTTTTACTGGGATTAGCATCATCCGGCATGCATACTAACGGCGCATCTTTAATTAGAAAGATATTTTTTGAAGCAAATAATTACACGGCCGATAGCCATTTTGATGAACTGAATTTTAGTTTAGGCAAAGAGTTGGCTATGCCACATAAATCTTATGTAAAGTCAGTTTTGCCTTTAGTTGAAAAAATAAACGGTATTGCTCATATAACTGGCGGTGGATTTATAGATAATATTCCCAGAGTTTTGCCAAAACGTTTATCTGTTGAGATAAAAAAACATTCCTGGGACATACTGCCAATTTTTAAATTAATCCAAAAAGTTGGAGAAGTGGCAGAAGAAGAAATGTATAGAGTTTTTAATATGGGCATTGGCATGGTATTAATCGTCGGGGCAGATTTAAAATCTGTTCGTTCAGAATTGGAAAAATCAGGTGAGAAAGTTTTCGAAATAGGTAAAGTGGTTAGCGGTAAGAAAGGGGCAGATTTAAAATCTGTCCGCATCATATAAAAAAGATTTAAAATCTGTCAGCAATAAATTAATTTAAACATGAACGAAGAGGGTCCACAATTTGAGCAAGAGAGAATTTCTATTAGAGAACTATGGGAAAGTGCTTCAACCTTGTCTAAAAATTTAGAAGATATTCCCACTCCGGATATTTTAAGAGAAATTTTACCCAAAATAGAATATTTATATCAGCAATATTTAAAGTTAAAAGAAGAGATTGGTAAAACAGCAATAGATTTTTCATTTATCAGGCATACCCAAACAACCCATAATGAGGCAAAAAAATTTACCGGAACAGTTGATGCTGAATTAACCGAGAAAGGTTATGAACAGGCTCAGGCTATGGGTAAAAATTTAGAAGGAGAAGAATTTGATTTGGTAGTTAGATCTGGTTTGAGCAGAACTGATGTTACTGTCAGAGAAACTTTAAAGTCAGCTGGTATAGAAATTCCTGAAGAAAGGTTTGTTATCGATCAAAGAATAAATGAGAGGTGTTACGGTGAATATGGTGGCCAGAAAAAAGATTCATTGGCAGCCGAAGAAAAAGCTAAGGGATTCTCTTATGGCAGATTTTTTCCAGGCGGTGAAAATTATTCAATGGTGCTGGGGAAACTTATTTGGTTTTTAAATGATGTATATAAATTAGCCCAAAAGTTTCAAGAACAAAATAACCGACCAATAAAAATTTTAGTTTCCGGGCATAATGGAAGCTTTAGAATGTTATTCGGTATTTTAGATGAAATAAAAGATAGAGAAGAAATTAGGAAAAAGAAAACCCCACAAGCAGAGGTTATCAGATACAGTAATCAACAACTTCCGAATTGGCCAAAATTTATTTCCAATGAAGAACTACAAAATAATATTGATACAAATTAATTATGCATAAAATAGCTATTATTCAATTTCCCGGCACTAATTGTGAGTACGAGTCAGCTCGGGCTATAAAAAAAGCCGGTATGGACGCGGAATTTTTTAGATGGAACGATGATTATAATAAATTAAAGGAATTTGACGGTTATTTTATTGCCGGTGGTTTTAGTTACGAAGATAGAGTAAGGTCAGGCGCTATTGCCGGCCGGGATCCTTTGATGGATATTGTTAAACAAGAGTCAGCCAAAGGCAAGCCGGTTATTGGTATATGTAATGGCGCTCAGATTTTGGTTGAATCTGGATTGATTCCTGGATTAGAAAACCACCATTTAGGATCATCCTTGGCTTGGAATAACCATGGTTATTTAAATATTTGGGTTAGAATTAAAAATGATGTTCAGTCAGGAAGATCAGCTTTTAATAATTATAAACAAGGCCATCATTTTGGATTACCCATTGCCCATGGTGAAGGCAGGTTTGTTATTAATGAGGATGTCTTAAATCAATTAAAAGAAAATGGCCAGACAGTTTTTAGGTATTGTGACAAAAATGGGGAAGTAAAAGATCAATTTCCTATTAATCCCAATGGTGCTGTTTATAATTTAGCCGGAGTTAGCAATCCGGCTGGTAATGTTTTAGCTTTAATGCCTCATCCGGAAAGAACGGATGATGGACAGATTATATTTGAATCAATGAAAGCTTATTTAGATAAACAAGAAGCAAGAAACAAGAAGCAAGAAACAGACAAGATACAAAATTTTAATAATCAAATTCAAAATGGGGAATATAAAAAACCGGAAGAGGCTATGGAAATGTTGGTTGAACTTATAATTACCGACAATGAAGCAGAAACCCTTCAAACTGCTTTAAATAACCTTGGTTTTAGTGGCGTCAAAGTTAAACGTTATACTCATTGGGAAATTCAATCTATTGATCAGTCAGAACAGTTTGTGGACCAATTAATAAAATCAAACGAACTGTTAAATACCAATAAGGAGATTCCTTATATTAATGACAAATCAAAACTACTCACTACCACCTACAAACTACTCACTAGATACAAAGACGATTTTACGGGGCAGGCAAAACTTGATACATTAAATAATAGATTAAATATGTCCGAGATCAGTTCAATAAAAAATGGAGTTTTGTGGGAAGTTGAATGTTCAGCAGATGACTGGCAGAAAATTTTAGAATCAAATATTTTAGCAAATCCTTTTTCTCAATCAATTGAAAATTATTAATTATGAAAGTTTATTTGGCCGGAACTTTAGAAAGCAAAGAAGAAGTTGTTAAGGCAGCAGATCTGGTTAAAAAATCAGGACATGAAATCGTTGTTGAGTGGTTCAATGACGTGCCGATTTCTACTAAAGAAAGGGAAGCCAAATCAGAAGAAGCCAGCTTTAGAGCAGTGAGGGATTTAGATGGATTATTGGAAGCAGATGTATTTATTTTATTTACCGATCCTGCTGAAGGCAGGGGAAAGTATGTGGAACTGGGAATGGCTTTAGCGCTTCAGGCTAAAGATAAGAAGTTGAAAATATATCTTGTAGGTGAATTTAATAATCAATCAGTTTTTTATTATCATCCTTTAATTATAAAAAAGAGAACTATAGAAGAAGTTCTCAGTGAAAAAAAAAATTAACCAATAAAATTATGTCTTTAAATATTGCAGTAATTTACGGTTCCGTAAGGACCGAACGCCAGGGCACTAAACTGGCAAAATTTATTACCAACCAGTTAAAAGAGCGCGGACACGAAGTTACACTAGTTGATCAACTGGAATTTAATTTGCCTATGCTAGATAAAATGTATAAGGAATATGATGCTGGCAAAGCTCCAGAGCCCATAGAAAAAGTCCATCAGGTTTTAGAGCAGGCCGATGGTTTTGTATTGGTTTCCGGTGAATACAATCATGGTGTGCCGCCGGTTTTAAAAAATATTTTAGACCATTTTCAAGCTGAATATCATTACAAGCCCAGTGGAATTGTAACTTATTCTGCAGGTCCGTTTGCTGGGGTTAGAGTTTTAAATCCTTTGAGGGCGGTAATGGGTGAACTTGGCGCATCTAGTATTCCAACTTCCTTTATGGTTTCCGGGATTAATGATGCTTTTGATGAAAATGGCAAAGCCTTGGATGAAAAATATAATAAGCGGGTAGTTAATTTTTTAGATGAACTGGAATGGTATGCAGGAGCCCTTAAACAAGCTAGAAAATAATTAAAATAATAATATGGATAAAAAAATTATTGAAAAAAACATTCATAACGTTTTAACCGAGATTGACTTTAAAGGCCTTGGTGAAAAAAAGACAGGTAAAGTAAGGGATACCTATTTTATCCAGCACCAAGCTAAAGCTGGTTCAGGACAAGCAGAAGATAAAATAATTTTAATTACAACTGATAGGCAGTCAGCTTTTGATAGAGTGCTAGCCTCAATTCCGTTTAAAGGCCAAGTTCTAAACCAAACAAGCGCCTGGTGGTTTAAGCAAACTAAAAATATTATTCCCAACTTTGTTTTAGATATTCCTGATCCTAACGTAGTAGTTGGTAAAAAATGTAAAGTGTTTCCGTTTGAAGTAATTGTTAGGGGATACATGACTGGTTCTACTGATACAGCAGTTTGGACTAATTATCAAAAAGGCGTTAGGGAATTCTGCGGCAATAAACTTCCAGAAGGTATGATGAAGAATCAAAAGTTTACGGAACCAATAATTACGCCCAGCACTAAATTTGAAAAACATGACAGGAATATTTCCAAAAATGATATTTTGTTGGAACATTTTGCTACTGCCCAAGAGTGGGATTATATTTCCCAAAAAGCTATGGAACTTTTTAAATTCGGCCAAGAAGTAGCCAGCAAAAACAGCTTAATTTTAGTTGATACCAAATATGAATTCGGAAAGGATGAAGAAGGTAATATTATGCTTATAGATGAAATCCATACGCCGGATTCATCCAGGTATTGGCTGGCAGAGTCTTATCAACAAAGAATATCAGATGGCAAAGAACCTGATAATATTGATAAGGAATTTTTAAGATTGTGGTTTAAAGATCACTGTGATCCGTATAATGACGAAAAACTGCCAGAAGCCCCTAAAGAGCTTGTCGTGGAACTTTCATCCAGATATATAAAACTGTATGAAATGATAACTGGCCAACAGTTTAAGGCCAAAGAGGGTAGTATTAAGGATAGAATAGAAGAAAATTTGAAAAAAAGCGGTTATCTTGTATAATAATCAGGTAAAACTTTACTTTTTGTCATTCTGAGTTACATTGAGGAATCCCGTATTATATAGCACGTACTAAAAGTAACGGGATCCTTCGGCAAGCTCAGGATGACAGATAGAAGTAAAGTTTTCCATAACATTTTTTATTCATAAATTTATGAAAGTCATTCTAATAATGGGCAGTCCGTCCGATAAAGATTGGGCTGACAAAATATCATCGGAATTAAAGAAATGGGATTTAGAATCAGAAACCATTATAGCTTCGGCCCATAAAGTGCCGGAAAAGGTTTTTGAAATTGTAAAAAATAATAATAAGGAAAAAGATTTGGTCTACGTAACTATTGCCGGTAGGTCAAACGGCCTTTCCGGAGTAGTGGCTGCCAATTCCGTCCATCCGGTTATTGCCTGTCCGCCTTTTAAAGATAAATCAGACATGATGGTAAACATTAATTCAACTTTGCAAATGCCTTCTGATACGCCGGTACTTACAGTTTTGGATCCTAAAAATGTGGCTGCTGCCTGTGCTAGGATATTTGGTTTGGCCGATGAGTCAATCCAAAATAAAGTTAAAAATAAGATCAAGGAAATAAAAGAAAGCTTTTAATAATATCTAATTTACAATAACCAATATCCAATAAATTAAAAATTATTAAATTTAGAATTGGAATTTTATTGGTTATTGGAAATTGTTAATTGGTAATTTAATCATTTATGTCAAATTTAACATCAATCTCTCCATTGGATGGTCGTTATTATAATGAGGTTAAAGAACTAAACTCAATTTTTTCTGAAAGTGCTTTAATGAAGTACAGGCTTAAGGTTGAAGTGGAATATTTAATCGCCTTATCCAACGAATCAAAAATTCCGGAAGTGCGGGAATTCACAGACGAAGAAAGAGTGCTACTTAGAACTATTTATGAAAAGTTTGATATAAAGGAGGCTGAGAAAGTTAAGAAGATAGAAAAAACAACTAATCATGATGTTAAGTCGGTTGAATATTATTTGAAGGAGAAGATTAAGAAGATTAAAAGATTGGAAGACTATCAGGAATTTATTCATTTCGGCTTAACTTCAGAAGATATAAATAATCTGGCTTACACCTTAATGTTAAAAGATGGCTTAGCTACTTATAAAAAATCTTTAAATAAATTATTGAAAGAACTAAGGTCAACAGCAGTCAAGCATCGCAGGACTCCACTACTGGCTTTAACCCATGGCCAGCCAGCCAGCCCAACTACCATTGGCAAGGAGTTAGCAGTTTTTTATAAGAGAATCAATGATCAAATTAATCAGTTGCCGTTAAAAGGAAAATTTTCCGGAGCAGTTGGTAATTGGAGTGCCCATTTGGTTGCTTATCCAAAAGTAGACTGGCTTGGCTTTAGCAAAAATTTTATTGAATCATTCGGCCTTGAATTTAATCCTTTAACAACTCAAATAGAGCCTCATGACGGATCAGCTGAAGCTTACCATCATTTAATAAGAGTTAATAATATTATCAAAGATTTAGATCAAGATATCTGGCTTTATATCAGTCGTGGCATATTCAAACAGAAAAAAGTTAAGGGAGAAGTCGGTTCATCAACCATGCCCCATAAGGTAAATCCAATTTACTTTGAAAATAGTGAAGGTAATCTTGGGCTGTCCAACTCAATTCTAAATCATTTAGCAGAAAAATTAGCAGTTTCCAGGATGCAACGTGATCTTTCTGATAGTACAGTATTGAGAAACCAAGGCGTGGCCATTGGCTATAGTTTATTGGCCTTAAAATCAACTTTAAAAGGCTTATCACGTTTAGAAGTAAATAAACAAAAAGTAGCAGAGGAATTATCAGACCAATGGCAGCTTTTAGCCGAACCAATCCAGGTGGTTTTAAGAAAAGAAGGCTATCCTAAACCGTATGAGGCTTTAAAAAAATTAACCAGAGGAAAAACTATAAATAAAATTGAGCTTCATAAATTCATTAGAAGTTTAAAGATAAGCAAACAGGCAAAGGATCAGCTGCTAAAGCTTACCCCGGAAAATTATATCGGTTTAGCCAGTAAGCTGGTAGATAAGTATATTAAATAATCTATAAACCATAAACCATGATAATAATTGATTATTGATCATGGTTCATTAATTATAAAATTTATGTGCGGAATAGCCGGAATAATTGGCAATGGTCAAGTTTCTACAGAATTATATGAAAGTTTATTGGCCTTGCAGCATCGGGGCCAGGATTGTGCTGGCATTTCCACCTATAATAAGTGTTTTCATCAAAAAAGGGGGCTAGGCTTGGTAAGAGAGGTTTTCTCTCAAGAAGATATTTTTGATCTCAAAGGCAATATGGGTATTGGACAGGTTAGGTATCCTACAGTAGGTGCTATTACTAAAGAAGAAGTCCAGCCATTTTACGTTAATTCTCCCTATGGAATTTCTATGGCCTATAATGGCAATGTTTATAACTATTGGCAGCTTAAGGAAGAGTTGTTTAAAAATGATCTAAGGCATACAAATTCCAGCAGTGATATGGAGGTAATTTTAAATGTTTTTGCTTATGAACTTTCGCGGTTTTGCCATCGTGATTTTTTTGATTCAGTTTGCCAGGCAGTGAGCAGTGTTCATAAAAGAGTAAAAGGGGCTTACTCTGTAGTTTCTATGATTGCCGATAAGGGAATGGTTGTTTTTAGAGATCCTCATGGAATCAGGCCGCTAATTTGGGGCCAGAGGAAAACCAGTTTTAAAACTGAACATATTTTTGCTTCCGAAAATACCATGTTGCAAATTTTAGGCTACGATTTTTATAGGGACATAGAACCAGGAGAGGTTGTTTTTATTGATTTAAACGGAGAAGTTAAAACTAAAAGAGTTACAGAGAAAGAATTTAAGCCTTGTATTTTTGAATATGTTTATTTTGCCAGAGTAGATTCATTCTTAAACGGAGTTAGCATATATAGATCCAGATTAAGAATGGGCCAAAACTTAGCTAAAAAAATTAAAAGAGAACATCCCGGTTTAGATATTGATGTGGTAATTCCGGCACCGCAAAGTGCTACTACAGCAGCCCTATCTTGCGCTAATGAATTAGGAGTTAGATATACAGAGGGTATTTACAAAAATCCTTTTATTGGCAGGACATTTATAATGCCGGGCCAAGAAGCCAGGCAAAAAGCCAACAAATATAAATTATCAGCCATTAAGCAAGAAATCAAAAATAAAAACGTATTGGTAGTAGATGATAGTATTGTTAGAGGTAATGTATCCAGGCATATAGTTAAGTTAATGAGGGAGAATGGAGCTAAAAAAGTTTATTTTGGCTCAGCCAGCCCGCCTCTTAGATGGCCGGATATTTATGGCATAGATTTGCCTACCAGAGAAGAATATATTGCCTACGACCGCAGTGTAGAAGAAATACAGCAAAGTATTGGAGCAGATGTTTTAATTTATCAAGATTTAGATGATTTAATAGAGGCAGTAACCAGGAAAGGAAAACTAAAATTCAGCCGGCCGCACTGCGCTTATTTTGATGGCAAATATCCAACCGAAGAGATAAACGAAGAAGTTTTAGTTGAAATAGAAAAACGAAGAAAGCAAGAAAGATCAAATATTAATAATAACCACGGTAAATCTTCATTATTATGAAAAAAGTTTTGTTAGTTGGCTCTGGTGCCAGAGAGCATGCCATGGCTTCTGTTTTAAAATCTTCTAAAGAAGAAATAGAGCTTTATGTATTTGCCTCATCCACAAATCCAGGCACTAAAGAGCTGGCAACTGATTATAAAGTTGGCGAGCTTAAAAATAATACTTCTATAGTTAGTTATGCCACCGAAAAATCTATTGATTTTTGCCTTATCGGTCCAGAAGCTCCTTTAGGCCAAGGAGTAGTAGATGTTTTATCCCAAGTTGGCATTCCATCAGTAGGCCCGGACAAGGATTTAGCCCAGATAGAAACCAGTAAAGCCTTCACTCGTGAATTATTTAAGGATTATAAAATAAATGGCAGTCCCGAGTTTATGGTTTTTGACCCAGCTCTTCGCGAAGGACTGGGTGAAGATATGGAAGGGGTAGAAGACTGGATTCAACATTTGGAAGAAAATTTTGTAATTAAACAAGACGGTTTAGCTGGCGGTAAAGGAGTAACTGTGGCTGGCGACCATTTTAAAAATATGAACGAAGGCCTGGAGATTATAAAAAAACATTTTGAATCAGGTCATAAGGTTGTTATAGAAGAAAAATTGGTTGGCCAGGAATTTAGTTTGATGAGTTTTTGTGATGGCGAACATTTATTACATCTGCCAGCGGTTCAAGATAATAAAAGAGCTCTAGTAGATGATAAAGGACCTAATACCGGTGGCATGGGTTCTTATTCTATGGCAGATTTTTCTTTACCATTTTTAGATGAAGAAGATATTAAAGAAGCCCGTCGGGTAAATGAAGCTACGGCTGTTGCTTTAAAAAAGAAGTTTGGTAAAAGCTATAAGGGATTTTTGTATGGCGGTTTTATGCTAACTAAGAATGGAGTCAAACTGATTGAGTATAATGCCAGGTTAGGCGATCCAGAGGCCATGAATGTGTTGCCACTTTTCCCGCCTAAAACTTTTCCCGCCAACAAATCAGCAGATTTTTTAGAAATATGTTCAGCCATTATTAACGGTAATTTAGATCAATTAAAGCCAGAGCTTCAAAAAAAATCTACAGTCTGTAAATATGTAGTGCCAGAAGGTTATCCGGAAAATCCTACCAAAGATAAAAAGATTGATGTTTCTAAAGTAGACCAGTCTAAAGTTAAAGTTTTTTATGCCTCAGTCGATCAAAGAGAAGACGGCCTGTATCTAGCCGGTTCCAGGGCCGTGGCATTAGTGGGTATTCATGAAGATTTATATGAAGCAGAAAAAATGGTAGAAGCAGAAATAAAAAAGATAACCGGTCCGGTTTTCTATAGGCCGGATATTGGAACTAAGGAATTGATAGAAAAAAGAATTAAGATGATGGAAGAATTAAAGTCTTAAATTTGCAGAGGATAAATTCCTCTGTTACGGTATTTTGTTAAGTAATTTATTACATTTATAGTCTACGGATTTTATGCAGAGGCTAAACCCTCTGCTCAACTTTGGGGATAGTAGATCGTTCAGGCGAGGGTTTAGCCTCGCTAATAAATATAATATTCCGCAGGCGAGGAATTTATCCTCGTCGATAAAATTATGAATAAAATCAATTTAGCAGTATTTGCTTCAACCAAAGGAACAGATTTACAAGCTATAATTGACGCTAAGGAATCTGGTAATCTTGAGTTTGCTGATTTAAAGTTTGTTTTATCCAATAAAAAAGATTGTTATGCTTTGGAACGTGCCCGTAAAGCCGGTATTAATACCATCTACATTAATCAAAAAAATAAAAACAGAGAAAAATTTGATGCAGAATGCTTAAAGGTTTGCCAGGAGCATAAAATTGATTTGATAGTACTAATTGGTTATATGCGGATAATGACATCAGTTATTATCAATCCGTATAAAAATAGAATAATGAACATTCATCCTTCGCTGTTGCCTAAATATCCGGGTATGGATTTGGATGTTCATAAAGAAGTTTTATTTAATAAAGAAAAAGAAAGCGGTTGCACTTTGCATTTTGTAAATGAAGATTTGGACGGGGGCCCAACCATTATTCAAAAAAAAGTTAAAATTGTTGAAAATGAAACCGTAGAGTCATTAAGAAATAAGGTTCAAAAATTAGAACAGCAAGTTATTTTAGAAGGCATTAAAATGTTCGCTGAAGAGGCGAAATAAAAACCGCAACTTAGTAAAGAGGCGGTCCTGGGTAGATGTTATTTGCCGCACAAATCATGTGCTAGTCCCATTCCACTTAATTCTGCTGGGGTGGGCTCATCTTGTTCGGTATCTGGTTTTTCATCGCTCATCTTAAACTCCTAGTAAAGAACAGTATAATTAAAAATTATCAAAAATAAGTAAATCAGTCAAATATGAAAAAAGCTTTAATCAGCGTTTGCAATAAAGAAGGTTTAGCTGAATTTGCCAAGAGTTTGGTTTCTTTGGATTATGAAATAATTTCTACCGGCGGTACGTATAAATTATTAAAGGGGGAAGGCATCAAAAATCTAAAAAAGGTGGAAGAAATTACCGGCTTTCCGGAAATTATGGATGGCCGGGTTAAAACTTTACATCCCAAGATATTTGGCGGGATTCTGGCTGATAGATCAAAAGAAGATCATCTTAATCAGGCCGAAGACAATAAGATACCTATTATTGATTTAGTAGTCTGTAATTTATATCAATTTGACAAAGAGCCAGGCATAGAAAATATTGATATTGGCGGTGTTACTTTATTAAGAGCGGCAGCTAAAAATTATCAAGACGTTACAGTTGTCAGTGATGTTGAGGACTATAATATGATTTTGGAAGCTTTGTCTGAAGTTGAAGATAAAAAGATTGAAAGACTGAAAGATTTAAGAAAGGAATTGGCTTATAAAGCATTTTGTCATACGGCTGATTATGATGCTATGATTGCCGATTATTTTTCAGGAGGAAAGAATTTGTCACTTAACTTTAAAAAACTATATAATTTAAGGTATGGTGAAAATCCACATCAAAAAGCTGCTCTTTTTGAGGAACAAGGGGCAGGTAACAAGGGGCAAGGCATTATTAATGCGGAGGTACTTCATGGAAAAGAACTTTCGTATAACAATATTTTAGATGCTGATGGTGCTTTAAATCTAATCAGAGAGTTTGATGAACCGGCAGCCGCAGTAATTAAACATACTAACCCTTGCGGTTGTGCGGTAGCTGATAACATCACCCAAGCTTTTAAAAAAGCTTATGCTGCTGATTCTCTTTCAGCTTTTGGCGGAATTATAATTTTAAATAGAGAATGCACCAAAGAGATTGCTGAAGAAATCAACAAAGTTTTTGCAGAAATTGTTATAGCATCGGATTATGAAGCTGAGGCACTCAATATTTTAAAGCAAAAGAAGAATATTAGGATTTTGAAAATCAATAACCCATTATCCATAATCAAGAATCAAAAAGATTATAAAAAAGTGGTTGGTGGGATTTTAGAGCAGGATTATAACAACCATCAACTTAGTCAAAAAGATTTAAAAATCGTTACTAAAGAAAAACCGTCAGAAAATCAATTAAAAGATTTATTATTTGCCTGGAAAGTTGTTAAGCATGTAAAGTCCAACGCTATTGTTTTGGTAAAAGGAGGAGCCACAGTAGGAATAGGTGCCGGACAAATGTCCAGGGTAGACGCTGTGGATATGGCTATTAAAAAAGCAGCTGAAAATATTAAGGGCTGTGCAGTAGCTTCTGATGCATTTTTTCCATTTAGAGATAGTATTGACAAGTTAGCCCAAAATGAGATAAAATCTATTGTACAGCCTGGAGGATCAATAAAAGATGAAGAAGTAATTGCCGCAGCAGATGAACTTAAAATGGCTATGGTCTTTACAAAAATTAGAGCTTTTAAACACTAAATATGAAGAAATATTATTTATTGCTATTATTAATAGTGCCACTGATAATAAGTGGTTGTTTTTTAAATAAACAAGAAGATGATCAGTTAAAAGAGACTGAAATTAGCTACGAGATTTATCGAAGTGAGCTTTTTGAAAAGTTTTCTTTTACTGCCAGGTATTTGAATAATAATTTAGTTGAAGAAACTTCCACTGGAAATTTAGAGGGTTTTAACGATAAAGTCAGTTTTTCAAATCTAGAAGAAACTACCAAGGTAGAGATTTTTTATCAAACAACGGCAGACGAAGTCTTAAAAGATTATAATATAGAAAGCCAAAGCCAAACAGAAGTTTTTGCCAGTTTGGCCACAAGTTTATTTGGTACTACAAATGATAATAACAGGTTTGAAGGTGCAATAATTGAAACCGGAGAATTTATAATTTTAGTTACTAATAGCAAACCGGGCTCAGCTGAATTTGCCAAGTTTATAAGCGACTTCTCGTTTGCTAAGTTTGATTCAACTAAAAAAGGCCAAAATATTACAGTTAAACTTTATTTTGATAGTGCCAGTTTAGAAAATTTTAACTGTGAGGCTACAGCCGTAAAAACGGCCACAATTAGAAGGCCTAGTGAAGATTTAGGTTTAATCCCGGAAATTATAAAGTTGTTAATTCAGCTTTCGGTTCCGGAAGATCTGGAACAGGAAAATTTATTAACTGCTATCCCAATTAATACCAGGATCAGGTCATTTGGTTATGAAGATAATAAGGCCATTGTTAATTTTAATGCTGATTTAAATGAAGGCGGAGGCAGTTGTTTAATGGAAATGCGCAGGAGCCAGATAGCCAAAACTTTAATGTCTTTAAATGAAGTTACTGATTTAGAAATTAAAGAGGTGGAAATCCAGGTAGAAGGGGATAGCCAGTCTGCTTTGCAGCCATAAGTTGGTAATTAGTAACTGGTAATTAGTAACTAGGAAGAGTTGACAAATAGATTAAATCTGATAAATTATTAATATGTTAAGAAAAGACAACAATTTAAACAATAATAACCGGTTTAGAACTTGGTGAGTTGTTATTTAGTAAAAAGTAATAATCCCGCCAAGTTCGGCGGGTTTTTTATTTCGCCTCTTCGGCGAACAAGTTTGCCGGGTAGTTTCCGCCAAGGGCGGACCCGCCTTTGGCGGGCAGTATTTTCGTCTATCTACATTAGTTGTGGAGTAGTTCAATGGTAGAACGTCGCACTGTTAATGCGAATGTTACAGGTTCGAGTCCTGTCTCCACAGCCAATACGGCGGGGTGAAAATCCAGCCCCGGCAGCCATAAAAAAGGCTCAATTTTATTGAGTTTTTTGATATCCAGTAAAACTTGACATAAATATAAAAATATGTTACATTATAAACAGACTGTGCTAATGGTGGCGCAGCATAATCCCCTTATTGTTAGGAGGAGAAGATGACTTTCAAAGAGAAGAATCGAGAGGAAAGGGCTTTAAAAGAAAACTTTATAAAGTTTTCTAAGGCTGGCATTCGAGTACATGACAATCGTGATTTGCTTCTGGTGGGAGTTGGTTGCTGGCAATGGAGCTGGCCAATAGTAAAAACGGTGGTCAACGAGTGGCTTGCTGAGGGCAAAGGGCTTGATCATCTACGCGATGTCAACTGGAACCTTGGGATGGTAGTCGGGGCAGTGGTATCCAACCATACCCGTGATGACTTTAAGTGGCCAATCGTAACTCAAATTATCGAGACCAGCGGAAAACAGAAAATGACTGAGGGTATTATTGCCTCTTTCAGTACTCAATACCCGCTGGGTGTCAGTAAATTCACTTACGGTCCTGGTGGTCGAAACGTGAAGTGTGTCGCACAAGAAATGGCTAAGGCCATTCTCTGGATTGAAGCGCTCACATTTCTTGACAATGAAGGCTTCGGCAAGAAGCTGAAAAAGTAAAACGTCAACTCAAAAGAAGAACATAATAAGCCGCTCATATCTCTATAATGGGTGGCTTTTTCATTTATGCGTAAATAACTAATAACACTGTTGCTTACGGATAAAACACTAATAGCGCACGGATTAGTGTGTAATCTGTAAAAGAATAGCGAGCATTCGTGTTATATGTGAAAAAATTAGTTTTATATAGTTAAATCTGTTAAAATAGGGTCAACACGGATAAGTCACAGATATTTACTGATTACCCACCAGATGACCCACGCCTGCCTGCCGGAAGGTAGGGATTACTCACAGATAATTCATTAATCATTATTCATCAATCATTAAATATGAGAATAAACAAATATTTAGCCGAAAGCGGACACTGTTCACGCAGGCAAGCTGATGAACTAATAAAACAAAACAAGGTTTTTATTAATGATGAGATAGCCGAACTTGGTAGCCAGGTTGATGAGACTGATGAAGTTAAGGTCGGAAAAAAATTAATCATTAATCATCAGTCATCAATTTACATTGCTTACCATAAACCGGTTGGTGTTATTTGCACAACTGATGAGACAAAAAGAGATAATATTATAGAAAAGATTGATATTAAAGAAAGAATTTATCCGGTTGGCAGGTTAGATGTAGAATCATCCGGTTTGATTATCCTTACTAATGACGGCGACTTTGCCAATAAAATAATGCATCCCAAGTTCAAACATGAAAAAGAATATTTAGTAGAAACTGAACAAGTAATTAATGAACAGTCAATTAAAAAATTGAGACAGGGCATCAAGTTGAGGGAGGGAATTGCCAAGGCCGATAAGATTTTAAGAGTTTCGGATAATAAATTACGAATTGTAGTCCACCAAGGCTGGAATAGGCAAATAAGGCGGATGGTAGAAAATATAGGCTATGAGGTGCTTAGTTTGAAAAGAATCAGAGTTGGTAGCATTAAAATGGAAGATTTACCGCCCGGTAAGTGGCGTAATCTTACAGAAAAAGAAAAAGCCTCAGCATTTGCCGAGGCTTTCAGAGGATGATCGTTTAGAAAATTTGTACCTCTCATTGTTTATTGTGATAAAGTTGGTTTGAGGCAATTCATATTGCGGTTAGAAATTATTCCGGTAAGCAATATTCCGCAGATTCCGCATAGCATAAATGTAAGAATGATTGCTGGCGACCAAAAAATGTTTGGTGGAAGAAGTAGTACAGGTATCATTCCTAATGCCACGTTTACGAAGCGTGGCAGTTGGGATGTCCCAGGATACTTGGCTTCAAGGTAACGTTGCCCATAATTTTCCAGATCAGCAACTGTGTAGCCGATCAATGAGGCCTGGTTGTCGCCTGCGACGAAAGTTTCGTGCTGAATGCTGAAGTGATGGCTGTCGCTGTTGTACTGAACAAACCCCGTTACGAAAACGAGAGCAGCTAGAATGACCACATAAAGCGGACCATTCTTCAGAAAAGAGTTCGGATACCTCATAATTTCCCTCACTGTGGTTTGGCACTTTTCACTCTTTTGAAGTTTAGTACTATTAGTACTAAATGGTCAATAAAGAAAGATCGAATAATAAATAATATCATATATTAAAAATATTGTCAATAGGGCTGGAATAGGCAAATAAGGCGGATGGTAGAAAATATAGGCTATGAAGTGGTCAGTTTGAAAAGAATCAGAGTTGGTAGCATTAAAATGGAAGATTTACCGCCTGGAAATTGGCGGGAATTAACTTCAGAAGAAATTAAAAGTTTTATAAAAAAATAAAAACCGCCAGGCATAAGTAGCTTGGCGGATAGAGGTGGTCAAATAATTAACTGGTTAAATAAGGGATTTGTTCATCGGAGAAATACACCAGGTTATTGGGAATCCAGCCACCGGTCAATAAAACAGTTGAAGGAATTTTTATTGTTGCGCCAATCATCAAAGCTGTAAAAGTCTCTGTTAGCGGTCCAGTATTCGGCTTCATAAACATTCCCATAATTGCAGGCATGTTGCTCGACCAATAATTATCAATAATCAAGTAGCAATTTGTTTTCCCTTCGGAATTTGCCAAAAATATCATAATCGAATTCTGGCAAGGCTTAAGGTTCTGTTTGGCCAATAAGATTTCTTGCTGTGAAGACGATTCTTGGCCGGCTATATAGCAATAGGTTATCAGCCGTTGGCCGGCGTCGTTGTAGGAGGGAATTTGTTGGTTTACCAGTTCAATGAAAGTCTGGTTAAATTCTCCCTTGGTTTCAATACCTTCCAGTGAATAGTGAACGGTAGCCAGCAATTGGCCTTCAACGGTGAATTCCTGAGCAGCTACAATGGCTTCGCTGCGCTCTTTGACGGCCAACCGATTATCGTTCCAGAATGGGAAGGCAAAGGTAGCTACCAACAGCAGAAAGCATAAAAGAACGGCTAAGACTCCAAAAACTTTCTTCATGGTTCTAATCTCCAGCTAGTTAAACGATGTATGTTTTGTAATGTACAATAGGGATATTTTTACACGTTAACTTAGTTTAGTCAATACAATCATTAACTTCACAAAATAGTCAAAAAATAGTATAATATCTACAACTTATGGAAAAAATTACAATTACGAAAGCTTCTGAATTTGAGGGTAAAGAAGCAAAAATTCAGGGCTGGATTTATAACTTCCGATCTTCCGGAAGCCTTTATTTTTTACAGGTTAGAGACGGTTCTGGTTTTATTCAGGCCATTGTTAATAAAAAGGAAGTATCTGGCAAGGTATGGAAGGAAGTTGAGAAAATCACTCAAGAATCGTCAGCTATATTATCTGGAAAAATAAGTAAACATCCAAAAAAGGAAGAATATGAACTCCAAGTCAGCGATATTGAATTAGTCCAGGTGGCTGAAGAATATCCGATTTCCAAAAAAGAGCATGGACCGGATTTTTTATTGGATAATCGTCATTTATGGCTACGTTCAAACAAACAGTGGGCCATCCAAAAAGTTAGGAACACCATCATAAACTCAATTTACGAATTTTTAAATAACCAGGGCTATATTAAGATTGATTCGCCGATTTTAACTCCCAACGCCTGTGAGGGCACCACAACTTTATTTGAACTGGATTATTTTGACCTAGGCAAAGCTTACCTTTCGCAATCAGGACAGTTATATATAGAAGCGGCCATATTTTCGTTAGGCAAGGTTTTTGACTTTGGCCCAGTGTTTAGAGCCGAGAAATCCAAAACCCGCAGGCATCTTACAGAATTTTGGATGATGGACGCAGAAGCAGCCTTTGTTGAACATGAAGAAAATATGAAGATCCAGGAAGAGTTAGTCTCATATATTGTTAAAAAGGTACTTTCAGAAAATAAAAAGGAATTAGAGATTTTAGAACGGGATACTGCTAAGCTTAAAAAAATCAAAGCTCCATTTGTAAGAATGACACACAAAGAGGCTGTAAAAAAACTTCAAAAACTTGGATCAGATATTAAAGATAACGAGGATTTAGGCGGCGATGATGAGACTTTATTAACCAAAGATTCAGATGTGCCGGTGTTTGTAGATAAGTGGCCGGCAGCCATTAAAGCTTTTTATATGAAGCGCGATAAGTCCGGCAAGTTGGCACTTTGTGATGATATGATAGCCCCAGAAGGTTTTGGTGAAATTATCGGCGGCAGTCAACGTGAGGATGATTATGACACTTTACTCAAAAGAGTTAAAGAACACAAATTGCCTATAAAAGATTTCCAATGGTATTTGGATTTAAGAAAATACGGTAGTGTGCCTCATTCCGGATTCGGCGTTGGCTTAGAAAGGCTGGTTGGCTGGATCTGCGGTACTAAACATGTTAGGGAAACAATTCCATTTCCTAGAATGATTACCAGATTAAAACCGTAGTTTCTCAGACGTCATCTCGACCAAGGTGGAGAGATCCCGTTAATAAATGTATCAGGGTAGGAAAGTTTAAAATGTGTTACAAAAAGAATTTTACGTCTATTTTTTAATGAATCATAGGAGAACAGTGATTTATATAGGAGTTACCAATGATTTAGCTAGAAGATTAGATGAACATCAATTAAAATTAAAAGGATTTACTAAAAAATATAATGTTGATGAATTAGTTTATTTTGAAAGTTATGAAAGTATTATTGAAGCGATTGATAGAGAAAAACAGTTAAAAAAATGGAGTCGTTTTAAAAAATTGGATTTAATAAAGCGAGTTAATAAGAATTTAAAAATCGTCTTTCCGGAATAACGGGATTCCTCGACAAGCTCGGAATGGCGTAGTAGTAGAATACAAAAAAAATAATAATTAATTAACCAATAAAAATATGTTTGACGGAAAATCATTTGAAAACGGAGGGGAGATACCACCAGAGGCTAAAGATTTATTAGATCAATCTGGTGTACCAAATGATCCGGAGGTTGCCGCTGCTTTTTTGGAAGATACTCAACAACCCCCTAAAAAAGACAGGGCTACCGGAACCAAGCCAACTCTTGATCAAACAGATGGAGATTGGGGCGATACTGTTACCAGTCATGAGGAAGATATTGAACGTCAATCAGTTGAGTAATAATTTATGAAAACTAAAAATATAAAAACTAGAATGATAAGCTGAATTCTTCGTTAAACAATTTTTTAATAATTTAAACGTTAAGGCGAGGGTTTAGCCTCGCTCGGAATGACGTAGAGGTAAAATATGAAAATAAATAATATAGAAACAACTAAACAAATTAATAAAGAAGTTTTGCTGGCCGGCTGGGCGCATAGCGTCCGGAAAATGGGCAAGATAATGTTTGTAGACCTTAGAGATAAATCTGCCATTGTTCAGGTTGTCCTGGTGCCATCAGAACTGGATAAAGATTCAGCCGAAATTATCAAGAACATAAAACCTGAATATGTTTTAGAAATAAACGGCACCGTCAATAAAAGAGGTGATAAGCAGGTTAATAAAGATATACCAACCGGTACAGTTGAGGTATTGGCTAAGCAAGTCAAAATCTTATCAGAAGCAGTAACTCCGCCATTTGAGATTGATAATGAAGATAGGCAAGCTAACGAAGAACTTAGGCTTAAATACAGATATTTAGACTTAAAGCATGAAAGAATGCAGAAAAATATTAAATTAAGGCACGAAGTTATTAAAACTATTAGAGAATTCTTTTATAAAGAAGATTTTTTAGAAATAGAAACCCCATTTCTTTCTAAGTCTACACCCGAAGGCGCAAGAGATTTTTTAGTTCCTTCAAGAAATTTTAAAGGAAATTTTTATGCTTTGCCTCAAAGCCCACAACAGTACAAACAGATGTTAATGATTGCCGGGATGGAAAAATATTTTCAAATAGTTAGATGTTTTAGAGATGAAGACCAAAGAGGCGATAGGCAAGCGGAATTTACTCAACTGGATATGGAAATGAGCTTTGTAAATCAAAAAGAAATTATTTCTTTGATAGAAAAATTGATAAAGTCAGTTGTTGCCAAAGTTAAGCCAGAAGCCAAAATGAGTATTTCTAGAATGACACATAAAGAAGCTATAGAAAAGTATAAGTCTGACAAGCCAGATGTTAGAAAAAACAAAGAAGATGATAATGAATTAGCCTTTGTTTGGGTAACTGATTTTCCGATGTTTGAATATAAAGAAGGCGATAAGCGTTGGGGTGCAGCTCATCATCCTTTTACCGCTATTAATTCCGAAGATTTAGATAAAGTAGAAAAAGGTGACTTAAAAGATGTTAGGGCCCTACAATATGATTTAGCCTTAAACGGCCAAGAAATTGCCGGCGGCTCTATTAGAACTTCTGATCCTAAAATTCTTTATAAAATTTTTGAAGTTTTAGGCCATAAAGATAAGGAAATTAAAGATAAGTTTGGACATCTTTTAGAGGCTTTCAAATATGGTGTTCCGCCTCATGGAGGTATTGCTTTTGGCCTAGATAGATTAATCGCAATTTTAGCGGGCGAAACCAGCATAAGAGAAGTAATGGCTTTTCCAAAAACTTCTGATAATAGAGATCCATTGATGGATTCACCATCGGAAGTGGATAAAGACCAACTTAAAGAATTAGGGATAAAGATTAAATAATCAGTCATGAATCATTATTCATCAATTATTAAATCATGATAACCTTTGAACAAGTAAAAGCTAATCCGCAAATCCAGCAGTTTATAAAACAGTCAGCTGGATATTTAAAAGATATTGGTTATACTGACCATGGTTTTAGGCACGTGGGCATTGTGGCCGATAGGGCAGGAAAAATTGCCAGGAATTTAAAGTTTAGCAAAGTTGATACGGAAAATTCCAAGATAGCCGGCTATTGCCATGATATGGGTAATTTTTTAGGCAGGACTTACCATCATTATTGGGCTGGGCTTTTATTCCATCAGGTTTTTGGCAATAACAAAGATGTTAAACAGGTTTCTGACATTATGGAAGCCATTGTGGCCCATGATAAAGAAGATATAAATATAATGAGTAAAGTTTCTGCAGCTGCCATAATTGCCGATAAGTCCGATGTTCATCGTAGCCGGGTTTTAACTAAAAAGATGGATAAAATAAAAGCGGATATCCATGACCGAGTTAATTATGCTGTTAAGGACAACCAACTTAAAATAAATAATGGCAAAAAAACCATCACTCTTGATTTAACAATTGATACCAAGTTTACCCAGCCAATGAATTATTTTGAAATATTTACCGCCAGGATGGTTTATTGTCGGCATTCGGCAGAATATTTAGGTTATAAATTCAGCTTAGAAATAAATAAATTTAAATTAGCATGAAGCTTTCAGCCCTACAAAAATTTATACTTAAAGAAAGTTTTGGGCAAAGGAATAAGATTTTACGCAGCCGTTACCATAAATATTACAACGGCAAAAAAACTCCATCAAAATTAGAACAGGTTAAAATAATTTCAAAAAGCATAGATAGATTAATTGATAAGGGTTTAATGGTCGGTTATGGCCAAAGAACTCAGCATAAGTGGTTTATTAAAGAAGTAAGCCTAACACCTAAAGGTCGTTTAATTGCTAAAAAGTTATTAGGCGAACAAAAAAGTTTTCAATTTAAAAAGGGAAAAAGATAACGCAGATTGACCCCGCAATAGGCGGGCAGGCGCAGATGACACGCAGATATTCCGCAGATAATTAAATTAAAATATATGTCAACTTCAAAGAAAGTGCTAAAACATTTAGATGATAAAAAAGTAAAATACGAAATTGTACCGCATAAAAAAGTTTATACTGCCTTTGATGCTGCGGCAACTCTTAAAGTCAAATTAGATGAAATCGCCAAGTCATTAGTTGTTAAAGCTGATAAGAACTATTATTTGTTAATTTTGGCTTCAGACAAGAACGTAAATTTATCTAAATTAAAAAAAGCCCTTAAGGCCAAAAAAGTGGTTATTCCAAAAGAAGCGGAACTTATTAAAGCTTTTAAAATTAAGCCCGGTTCATTAACCGGATTTGGTTCTATCCATAAAGTTGAAGTTATTCTAGATAAGGGTTTTGACAAAGTAAAGAAAGTAATTTTTTCCGGAGGTTCATTGGTGGAAAGCATCAAAATGACAGTTAATGATTATAAAAAGTTGGAAGAGCCAATAGTCCATCTATTTTCAGAAATAAAGAAGATTAAACGCAAAGGCGCGAAGACCGCAAAAGCGCAAAAACGCAGAACCACAAAAAAGCCAAAGAGAAAAAATACTAAAGTGAAAAAGAAAAGATAACTGTACATAAAGCGCAGTTATTATCATATTTAAAAACAACTGGATTGAAATTAGGATTATTATTAAATTTTTCCAAACCAACATTGGAGATTAAAAGAGTTGTAAACAACTTTTGACGCAAAAATATAGTAGAAAAATTTTGCGTTTTCAATTTTTTGCGTTTTTGCGATATGTCAACATATAAAATACAACTGGAACAATTTGAGGGTCCTCTGGACCTTTTATTGAAATTGATAGAAGACCAGGAAATGGATATTACGGAAGTTTCTTTGGCTAAAGTAGCTGACCAGTTTATTACTTATGTAAATGAAGCAGAAGAAATGAATCCGGGCGAGGTGGCAGACTTTTTAGTTGTTGCCTCAAAACTTCTACTATTAAAGTCAAAAGTTTTAATGCCAAGTTTGGATTTTGAAGATGAAGACGAGGGTTCCTTGGAACGCCAGCTAAAAATTTATAAAGAATATTTTGATGCTTCAAAAAAAATAAAACAGATGCTTAAGCAAGAGAGCTTTATGTTTACTAGAGCTAAGCCAATTAGGGTATTTACACCTAGGTTTAGTCCACCGGAAAAGCTAAGGTCCAAGGATTTAGGATTAATATTTGAAAGAATTGTAAAAAGATTAGAGCCAATTGTAAATTTGCCTAAAGATGTTATTAAAAAAACTATTTCCATCGGCGAGAAGATCAAACATATAAAAAATATGATTATGGAAAAGTTTTCTTTTAACTTTAAGAATATTTTAAATAATGGTGATAAAACAGAAGTGATAGTTTCATTTTTAGCTATGCTGGAGTTGGTTAAACAGCGAACCATCAGTGTAGATCAGAGCGGTTTATTTACTGATATTACTGTTCAAAAAAATGGCCATCAAGATGATAATTAAAATAAATAATCAATAATTAAAATGTCAGACCAATTAAAGTCACAACTGGAAAGTATATTACTGGTAACTTCAAAACCAATTTCCGTAAAAAAACTGGCAGAAATATTAAAAGTTAAACCAAAAAAGATAGAAGAAGTTTTAGTCCAGTTAAATCAGGAATACAACCAAAATGGCGGGGGAATCAGGCTGATTAAAAATAATAATTCAGTCCAGCTGGCTTCTAATCCAGCCAATGCCGATTTGGTTAAAACTTATTTAAAAGATGATATAACCGGTGAACTAACAGAACCTTCATTGGAAACTTTGACTATAGTTGCTTACCGTCAGCCGGTATCCAAAGCCGAAATGGAACAGATAAGGGGCGTTAACTGCAGCCTAATCTTAAGGAACTTAATGATTAGAGGTTTGGTAGAAGCGGAATACAGCAAGCAAAAAGGCGTAACCGTTTATTCAGTCACTATGGACTTCCTTAAACACTTAGGCATAAATTCAGTGGTAGATTTGCCCGATTTTGAAAAACTAAATAGTGATGAGAATTTACATAAATTGCTGGATAGTAAAGTCAGCCAGCAAGAAGCAAAAGAAGATAAGGTTGTTAAGGTGGAGGTAAGTAGTGATCAATAAATAAATTATTGTTCGCGGTTTGCGATTGGTCAGTTGTGTCAGCGCGGTATGCGTAATTCGCTAACATCACATATCGCACGAACTTTCGCAGACTTTTCGCTAACCGCTGACGAAAAATCATATGAGTAAAAAGTATCAAAATAAATTAAAAAGACTATGGCAGATTTCTTTAGCTGAAAGCGTTAAAGTTTATGTAGTAGCTATTATTGGCTGGATTGTTTTATTTGTCCTATCACGTCTGCTTAACAATATAGGGATGAATAATTTGCAGATTGCTTTAAAGTTTTTTTATATAATTTTAGTTGTTGTGTTGATTATATTAACGGCACGTCCAATTGCCAAGACTTTGTTAAAAACCAATTATGTGGCAGCTGTTTGGATGTTTATTTTTATGATTATAAACTTATCAATAATTGGAATTATTCTGTTATGGCTCTCTTTAATCTTTACTGATTTTAAAAGTATTTTTTATTTAATTAAAGGACCTTTTAATGTTACTATCTATCTTAGCTAATTTAATAGGTTTATATAGCCTGGTTACCTTACCGGCCATTGTTACCCAAACGATTGATAGCAATGTTGAAGGCAATATTAATTTAATCAGCGCTGTTTATAAAAAAGATGCTCCTTACAGATTAAATAGTAGTTCCTTGGGTATAAAAATATCTGCTGCCTCGGCTATGGTAGTGGATAAAAGAACCAACTCTATTTTGTGGCAGAAGAACCCGGAAGAAGCCCGTCCAATTGCCAGTATTACTAAATTAATGACAGCTTTGGTTTTTTTGGATAATAATCCCGGCTGGCAAACGGAAGTTACAATTCAAGAATCAGATTCCAGAGAAGGTGGCCGAGTAAGAGTTTATAATGGAGAAAAAATGTATGTAAAGGATTTGTTTAATGCTTCGCTGGTTGCTTCATCCAATAATTCAACTATGGCTTTGGCAAGGTCCACTGGCCTTACAGAAGAAGGGTTTGTAGAAGCCATGAACCAGAAGGCTCAAGAATTGGGCATGTCTGATTCAATTTTTTTTGAACCAACTGGGTTGGATCCCGCTAATGTTTCTACTGCCTTTGATATAATCAAACTTGCCCAAACGGCTTTAAGCCAACCGGATATTGCGGCAGCCACTAAACAGAAAGAATATAAGTTTAGCATCATAAATGCCCCCAGAAACTACACCTTAAAAAATACCGACCGGTTATTAAATAGTTACCTTAATGTGGTTTCCGGAAAAACAGGTTTTTTGGATGAAGCCGGTTACTGCTTAGTAAGCAATATTGATAATAATGGCCATGAGGTTTTAGTGGTTGTTTTAGGCAGCGAAACAGAAGATAGCCGTTTCCAAGAGGTGAAAGCCTTATCACAATGGTCGTTTGATAACTATTATTGGCCAGAAACTAGTATGTCAGAAAGTTAGAATGCTAAGATGTCGGTTTAACTAACCTTCTAACATCCTTACCTCCTAAAATGTTTACATATTTAGCAATTTAAGCTATTTTAAAGATGAATTTACCACCAGAAATACTAACAATTTTACTTTCAGCTTTGCCTATAGGGGAAATTAGGGCTTCTATTCCTGTGGCTATAGTTGTTTATAAAATGTCTGTTTTTCAAGCTGTTCTTTGGTCGCTTTTGGGCAGTTTTATCGGCAGTTATTTGTTGCTTAAGTTTATTGATCCGGCGGTTAAGTTATTATCTAAGCATATTGGTTTTTTAGAAAGATTTTTTAACTGGATTTTTGAAAAAACCAGAGATAGGGCGGTAAAGAAATATACGAAGTATGGCCAGTGGGCGTTAATTTTATTTGTGGCCGTGCCTTTGCCAGGATCCGGCTTTTGGACCGGTGCTATAATCGCATATTTGTTTGACATTCCAAAAAATAGAGCTTTATTATTGATTATAACCGGCCTTATCCTTTCCGCAGTTTTGGTGGTTTTGGCAACTTTGGGAATATTTAGTTTTTTCTAAAAATTTAAATTTTAATATTATGAAAAAAACAATTATAATTGCTAATTGGAAAATGAATCTTAAACCTTCCGAAAGCCTTAAGCTGGCAGAAGAAATTGTAGAAAAAGAAAATGAATGGTCAGAAGGAAAAGTGGAAGTTATACTGTGTCCAACTTTTGATTCAATCGCTTCCATTGGCGAGGTTGTAAAAAATTCAAATAAAGTATCTTTAGGCGCCCAAAATTGCTTTTGGGACGATGAAGGCGCTTTTACCGGCGAAGTTTCACCTAAAGTTTTAAAGGAGCTGGGTTGTAAATATGTTATTGTTGGCCATTCCGAAAGGAGGCAGTATTTAAAAGAAACAGATGAAATGGTTAATAAAAAGGTTTTGTCTGCCCTTAAAAATAATTTAATTCCCATTATCTGCGTGGGTGAAACTTTTGAACAAAGGAAAGAAGGCAGAAAAGATTTTGTGATTATGGAGCAGATTAATAAGGCATTGGCAGATGTTAAAATTTTATCGGATGATTATTTGGTAATTGCTTACGAACCTGTTTGGGTAATTGGTTCTGGCCAGGCTGTTCAGGCAGAAGAAGCAGAACATACTAACAGGGTAATACGGCAGGTTTTATTGGATAAATTATCTTTAGAGATTGCCGATAAGAAAACCAGCATCACTTATGGCGGCAGTGTTAACCCGGAAAATGTTAACAGTTTTACTTCTCAGCCAACGGTGGACGGTATTTTAGTTGGTGGAGCTTCATTAAAGCCGGATACATTTATTGAATTAGTTAAACAGAGCTAATAACTAATAATTAAAAATTAATGATTGATTAGTTTTTAATCATTATTCATCAATCATCAATCAACAGTTTTCAATCATCATATTATGTTAACTCATATTAAAGAAATAGTTGAAGAAAAAGTAAAAAACCAAACAGCAGCAGGCGCTTTTAATACTTTTAATTTAGAAGTTACCCAAGGTATTGTCAGTGGAATAAAGAAGTCAAATTTACCCGCTATTATTCAAGTTACTGAAAAATCCATAAAGTATGCCGGTTTAGAGGCTTTGTACTGTTTAATTAAGAAGACCATAGAAAAAGAAAGTGGAGATGTGCCTATAGCCATTCATTTAGATCACGGTAAAAATTTGGAAGTTCTAAGGGCTTGTGTTGAACTGGGTTTTTCTTCTGTCCACATGGACGCTTCAGAGTATTCTTTTGAAGAAAATATAAAGCTAACCAAAGAAGCAGTGGAAATAGCTAAAGAAAAAGGAGTTTGGGTTCAAGGAGAATTGGGCAACATTTACGGCAAAGAAGGGCTTATAAAGATGCAGCAAGGAGAAGATTTAAAAAAGTTAATGACAAATCCAGAACAGATTAAGGAATTTATAGAAAGAACAGGGGTTAATACTGTAGCTGTTTCTATTGGCAGCATGCATGGTAATTTTGTAGGAGAAGAAAATATTGATTTTGCCAGATTAAAAAAAATAACTAAGGAAATTGATATTCCCATTGTTCTGCATGGCGGTTCTGGCGTAGAAGATAAACAAGTTAAAAAGGCAATCGGCGGCGGCGTTAGGGTAATTAATGTGGATACCGATTTAAGAATTGCCTTTACCAATAGTTTAAAACAAACTATAAAAATGGAAGGGAATTTAGTTGACCCCCGTGAAGTTATAAAACCTTCTATAGAAGCAGTAAGCCAAGTAGTTGAAAAAAAAGCCAATTTATTTAATATTTAAGAAATATGTTTTTTTACGTTTTAATAGTAATCATTATAGTTAGCTTGGGAGTTATTGCTTACATTTTTTTAAAGAAGGTACCCAAGGCAGTAGCTGTAAATTCTAAGGCAACCCCCATGGTAAAGCAGCTTCAGGTAAAAAGAAAAATTTTAGAAGAAAGGTTAGATAGAAGATTTAAAGGAACTCTGGATAAATCATTATTATTTTTAAAACCCTTGGGCAGACTAATTATAAGTAAATCTAAAAATTGGTATCAGCGCTTGATAGAGTTGGAGGAAAAATACAGGCACAAGACGCTCAAATCAAGCTTTAAAGATAAAGTTGATAAACAGCAGTTTACTAACCAGCTTTTAACTGAAGCAGAAACTTTAGCTAAACTTGGCAAATATGCTGAAGCGGAAAAAAAGTATATTGAAATCCTGCAGGTTGATAATAAAAACACTATTGCCTATAAAGGCTTAGGCAAACTTTATTTAGAACAGAAAGATTACGAACACGCTAAAGAAACCTTTGAATTCCTATTAAATTTAAACGATCAGGATTCTTCTGTTTATCGGAGCTTGGGTGAAATTGCTTCAGATAAAGGTGATTTAAAAAAGGCCCAGCAGGAGTTACAGAGATCTTTAGAATTAGATTCAACCGATATTTCCAGCTATTTGGACCTTTCCGAAGTATATTTAAATTTAGATGAGCCGGAACAGGCCTTTGAAATAATTAGCCGTGCTGCCAGTATTGAGCCTAATAACCCCAAAGTTCTTGACTTTTTGATAGAAGTCAGTATAATAGTCCGAGATAAAGGTGCTGCTTTAAAGGCTTTTAGCCAGTTAAAGGAAGTTAATCCTGAAAATCAAAAATTATCAGAATTTAAGGAAGTGATTGAGAAGTTATAGTTAAATAAAGTAATGCCTAACGTGCCGACATAGCTCAGTTTCCGTCAGAGGCGGACCAGCCTTTGGCTGGGGTAGAAAGAAGTTATGCCATAAGAATATGTTTTTTTAAAAAAACATTATTGCCGTTGTAGCTCAGTTGGTACCCCGCATAACTCCTACTTTTGTTCGGAGTAAGCGGGGCAGGGAGCACTTTTATTTTTTGCCAATAGCCAGGCGCCGAGATAGCTCAGTTGGTAGAGCACTTCCATGGTAAGGAAGGGGTCCGGGGTTCGAATCCCCGTTTCGGCTCCAGGCTATTGGCAGGATATACTTCCATGCTTGCCCCGCAGATTGAGTGAAACGAAATCTTGCGGGGGTAAGGAAGGGGTTTGTGGTTCGAGTCCGCACAACGGCTCCATCGGGTCGGTACCGAAGCGGTCAAATCGCCGCCTTTGGCGGGATAAACGGGACAGACTGCCACCGCCTACGGCGGGGTGCCGCCATAGGCGGGCATAAATCTTAAATGAAAAGTGATGTTTATAGTTTATATATTGCATAGTAAATCTTTAGATAGATACTATACAGGTCATTGTAAGAATTTATTTAATCGTTTAGCTAGACATAATAAAGGTTTTGTAAAATCAACAAAATCAGGTGTCCCTTGGAAGTTGGTTTATTCGGAAAGATATTTTTCTAAACAAGATGCATATAAAAGAGAGCTTCTGATAAAATCTTATAAAGGAGGAAGAGCCTTTAAGGAGCTAGTTAAAAATTTGTGGGTCGGTACCGAAGCGGTCAAACGGGACAGACTGTAAATCTGTTGGCTCTGCCTTCGCAGGTTCGAATCCTGCCCGGCCCACCACTCGACTTCGTATCTCACTTTGTTCGATACTACGCTCGTGGCCTACGACCATAATTTATTAATGAGATATATAATGAGATATATTAAGAAGAAGTCGAGTGTCTCGAACGAAGTTGAGAGGCATCGTGAGTCTAACGAGCCGTTGTAGCTCAATGGTACCCCGCATAACTCCTCACATTTGTTTGGAGTAAACGGGGCAGGGAGCAACAGTTTTGCCACCTCCTAAAGGCGGCATAAACTGTAGGAACATTTTAAAAATAGATACACGCCGAGATAGCTCAATGGTAGAGCAACAGTTTTGTAAACTGTAGGTTGGGGGTTCGATTCCTCTTCTCGGCTCCATGAAGTATTATTCGCTGCGCTCATAAACTTCATGGCGCGGCCATTAAATAATTTGTAATTTAACTAAAAATACTATGTCGCAAGATAACTTGATAAAGTTAGAATGTACAGAGTGCAAAAGAGTCAACCAATATTCCAGAAAGAACAAAAAAACTTTAAAGGAAAGATTGGAACTTAAGAAATTCTGTAAACATTGTAAAAAACATACCCTCCACAAAGAAACTAAATAAGCTAAATTTATCAAAAGTATGATAAAGACGCTTTTATTCATAATAATAATGGGTGCTTTAGTCGGCCTTATCTGGCATGAAGATATTTCTGCCTGGCTGGCTTCTTGGCAAACTAAAGTTGAAGAAAAAACTCCTTTACTAATCAACCAAGGTTTGGATGAAGCTCAAAACTGGTGGGAAGAACAGGGTGAAGGATGGGCTGATGATTTCGTGGCTCAACTCACTTCACAAGGCAAAGAAAAAATAGACCAATGGCTGGAAGAAAAAAACCTGAATAAATACGGTAACAGTAAAGATACAGTATATACCGGCAGCAACCCACTGTTTAATGAGGCTACCGGTGAAAGAACAGATCGCCATGTTTATTTGCTAAAGAAATTTCCAGAACTTATTGATGATTTAAATCTTGAACAGTATCTGAGAAATTAGTTATTAGTAAACAGTAATCGGTAAGTAGTGTTTTTTGATATCTATTTTTAAGAATTAAGAAAAGCGATTATGTATTATGTTTATTTACAACTTGATGATCATGGGAAAATATACATAGGGTATACTAATAACCTAAATAGACGATTGTCTGAACATAAAAGTGGAAAAGTGTATACTACTAAACGGATGAAAAATCCCAAATTGTTTTATTATGAAGCGTATCAGAAAGAAATAGATGCCAAAGTGAGGGAAAGAAAACTAAAACAATATGGATCGCTTATCATGGTCTTTTAAAGAGATTAAATTTAAGATAATCATATTTTTTTGATGGGAGCGTGGTGTCAATGGTAGCATGACGGTCTCCAAAACCGTTGGTCTGGGTTCAAATCCTAGCGCTCCTGCCAAAATAATATGATTTTTGAGGGTCTCCACCCAGCCCTTCGCGAAGGGCTGGGTCCAAAACCGTTGGTCTGGGTTTTTATCCCGCCTTTCACGAAAAGCGGGGCAAATCCCTGCCATTTGCATGATAAGATATTAATTACTGAAAAGGGAATTTTATGGACTCAGTAACATTTAAAAAAATTAAGCAAAAAATAATTAGTTTACAGGAGCAAACAAATTTTCCAGTTATTATAGTTATTGAGGGTATTGTAGGAAGTGGTAAAAGTTATCTTGCAGATCAGATTATTAAATATTCCCTTAAAGAATCCATTTTACTTACGATGGATTTATTTTTCAAGATCCCTCGAACACAGTGGAAAGATAAATTTGAGCAAGATAAAGGTGTTTTGATGGATTGGTATAATAAAGAAAAGGCACAGGAGGTGTTAGAAAAAATTAAACAAAAACAGAAATTTGTAGAAAAAAATTGTTACAATATTAGTAACGGAGAGTTAGATAAAGAAATTTACATTGATGCTTCTAAATGTAAATTAGTTCTTTTTGAGGGGTTATTATCATCTATAATTTTTAAGAATCAATCCAATCTTAATATTTTGGTTGATACACCTGAAAATATTGCATTGTTGAAAGCTAAATATCGTGACAAATCTGAACGGGATATAAACATAGAAAAATGGCAATTAAAGAAAGTCATTTTACATGATATGTATCTACCGTACATGAGTCAAATACGAAATATTGTAGATTTTATATATAAAAACGATTTTAAAGGATAAGGTTTGTATTTTTTAAAAAGTTCACCCGCCTTGTCGGCTGGTTTTTTAGTTTTCAAACCAGCAAAAATAAGATATGATAAAGAGGTGGAAAACAAACATAAAACCATAATTTATTATTCAATTTTTGCTGTGGCAGTAATTGCCAGTGGCTTTTTTATTTTACAACAAAGTCAATTGTTAAAATTTGAACAAATTATTAATTTCAGCCAGTTTCCAATACAGAATATTTTAGAAACTATTAAACCAATAGAAGAAGAACAAAATCATGTTGAGCTTCCCGAATATGTTAGAGGAATATATTTAACAGCATATTCAGCCAGCCGTGACGACTTTCGCAGCCAGTTGATTGAAAAAATGTCAGCTGGCTATATTAATTCAGTAGTTATTGATATTAAAGATGCTTATGGACGGGTTTTATATAATACAGATATAGAAGAAGTTAAACAGTTTGGAGCAGTTACTTTACATATGCCTGATGTAGAAAAAGTTTTAGATGATTTTCATCAAGCAGGAATTTACGTTATTGCCCGGCAGGTTATTTTCCAGGATCCTAAGCTGGTTGGTAGCAATCCTGATTTAGCTTTAAAAACTTATAATGGCAACACTTGGCATAATTATGCAGGCAGGCCTTGGTCCGACCCGCAAAAGCAAGAAGTTTGGGATTATAACTTATCTATCAGTAAGGAGGCAATTGAATTAGGCTTTGATGAAATTAATTTTGATTATATCCGCTATCCCAGCGATGGCCCTATTGGGAACTTAAGCTATAATTTACCAGAAGGCAAAACCAGATCAGATGCCTTAAAAGATTTTTTTATTTATGCCTCCAGCCAACTTTCGGATAAAACTAAAATATCCGTTGATTTGTTCGGTCTAGTTTTGGACAACGTGGAAACGGGCTATGATTTAGGCATAGGACAGGTTCTAGTTGATGCAGCAGAAAGTTTTGATTTTATTTGCCCAATGGTTTATCCTTCGCATTATCCGCCAAATTATTTGGGTTTTGATAATCCGGCTGCTTATCCAGGCCAAGTAGTCAGCTATGGCTTAAATATAAGTTCACCTGCCTTAGAAGAAAAAAGAGGCAAATTAAGGCCTTGGCTCCAAGCTTTCAGTTTAGGTGCAACATATGACTATCAGAAAATCAAAAGTCAGATTAATGTAACAGAAGCAGCCACTAGTACGGCTGGCTGGCTATTGTGGAACGCCAGAAATTATTATCCGGATTTTATTTTTGAAGAATAGCTGAAATAGTTATTTTAGTTACAAAAATTATATAAAATGGTATAATATCAACAATAATTTTATTTTTTATGCCAAATAAGAAAATTTTAATAGGAGAAGATGAAAAGCCCATGGCTAAAGCTTTGGAATTAAAACTAAAAAGTGCCGGTTTTGATGTAAAAGTTGCTTATAATGGTGAAGAAATATTAAATTTGTTAAAAAGTGAAAAGTTTGATTTGCTTTTTTTAGATCTGGTTATGCCAAAGATTGACGGCTTCGGGGTTTTTCAGGCAAAAAACGGCCAGGAAGGGTTAGAAATTGCATTTAAAGAGCATCCTGATATTATCTTGTTAGATATTATTATGCCGAAGATGAACGGAGTAAAGATGTTAAAGGAATTAAGAAAAGATACATGGGGTAGTAAAGTCCAGGTAATAGTATTAACAGTTTTAAATGATAGGGAAAAGATTGCTGAAATGTTAGAAAGTGGCGCCTATGATTATTTAATTAAAAGCGACTGGAAATTAGAAGATGTTGTAAATAAAGTGAAAGAAAAATTAAAAGTATAATTATAAATAAATTTCAAATTAAGGACTTTGCGTCTTTTTTTGATATAATTAAATTATGGAATTGATTGATAAAAATAACATAACTTTACTTTTTAAACTGGCCCGTAAGTCCATTGAGTATTATTTTAAAACCGGCCAACAACTGTCAGTTAATGAATCAGAAGTTACAGAGCCTCTTAAAGAAAAAAGGGGCGTTTTTGTCACTTTAGAAAAAGAAGGCAAGCTAAGGGGCTGTGTTGGTTATATCGAACCTATTAAGCCACTTTATCAGGGTGTTATAGAAAATGCCGTGGCTGCCGGATTTTATGATGATAGGTTTTTGCCATTGTCTTTAAATGAGCTTGGTAATATTATTGTTGAAATATCAATTTTATCTGCTCCGCAAGGGCTTAAAGATGTCAGTAAGCTTAGGCCGGGTATTGATGGAGTAATATTAAAACAAGGAAACAAGGGGTCAACCTATTTACCCCAGGTTTGGCATGGATTTTCCTCAACAGATGAATTTTTGTCCAGCCTGTGTTTAAAAGGAGGCTGGTATGCTGATTGCTGGCAGTCGGATAAAATTAAAATTTATACTTATCAAGCGGAAGTCTTTAGGGAAAGTCATAAAAAGTGATATAATAATAGCGATGAAGCAAACAAAAGAATTTCCTAAACCAGTCAGATTAAGAAAGCTCATAGGACCGAGCTTTATTATTTTAGCCCTTGGTTTGGGCTCGGGAGAGGTTATATTATGGCCTTACTTGGCTTCAAATTACGGCTTAGGGCTTGTTTGGGGAGCGCTGTTGGGAATTACTTTCCAGTTTTTTATTAATATGGAAATTGAGCGCTACGCCTTAATAAAAGGAGAAAGCGTTTTTGTTGGATTAAATAAAATATTTAAACTGGCGCCTTATTGGTTTATTTTTTCAACCTTTGTTGGTTTTGGCCTGCCAGGAATTGTAGCGGCATCGGCCAAGGTTTTTGCTTTTGTTATTGGCATAGAAAATTTTAAATGGATTGCCATCTTACTTTTAATAGTAGTAGGCTTAATTCTAAGTTTGGGAAAAACAGTTTATGGAGTTATGGAAAGGGTTACCAAAACTATAATCTTTATTGGCGTGCCTTTTATTTTAGTCTTAGCGGTAATGCTTAGCAAAAATGCTGATTGGGTAGAACTGGGGCGGGGGATTATAGGCATAGGGCAGGGTTATCAATTTTTGCCCTTGGGCATAGCTATCGGCACATTTTTTGGCGCCTTTGCTTATTCTGGAGCCGGAGGCAATTTAAACCTTACCCAGTCAATTTATATTAAGGAAAAAGGCTATGGCATGGGCAAGTATTCACAAAAAATATCAGGCCTGTTTAAGAGCAAGAAAGAAAATCAGATAAAACTTACCGGAGAAAAATTTGAATTG
Source organism: uncultured Gammaproteobacteria bacterium (assembly GCA_964588165.1). Taxonomy (GTDB): domain Bacteria; phylum Patescibacteriota; class Patescibacteriia; order UBA1558; family UBA10009; genus CAZPMS01. The sequence continues at coordinate 31,608 of CAZPMS010000006.1, read as the reverse complement.
AATGAAGAAAACATCAGCCGGTTTAAAATTTGGTGGAAAAGGATTAATACCGAACATCTGTTAGTATTTTGGCTAGTTGGTTTTGTGGCCATGTGTTTATTAATGATTCTCTCATATACCACCACTTTTGGCCTGGAATCTAATGCTACTGGAATTAACTTTGTTATAAATGAAGGTTTAGCTATCGGTAAAAGTTTAGTTCCAATAGTTGGTGTTTTATTTTTGCTAATGGTTTCGGTTATGCTTTTTCAAACACAATTAGGAATAATGGATTCAACCTCTAGAGTAATGGCTGAAAATTTCGCTTTAGAAAGATCAGACCATACTCAACAGGTAAAAATAAATCTTTCCAAGATCTATTATCTTTTTTTATGGTCACAAATTGCTTTTGGCATTATTCTTTTTCTTTTTAATATTTATGAACCCAAAATGCTAATTGTTTTGGGAGCAGTTATTAATGCCTTCGCCATGTTTATCCACATTGCTTTAGTAAATATCATGAATTTTAAAACTCTGCCTAAAGTTTTTCATCCAAAATTATATCGTAAGATAATACTTCTAATAGCCTTTCTATTTTTTGGCTTATTTTCCTTCATAACTTTGTGGGATAAATTATTTTAAAGAATAGCAAAAAAATGTTATAATTAAAGATAACAAAGGGAAGAAATATTCTCATAATTTTTGTTTAAAAAATGCCTCTAAAAAAGAAAAAAAAATTAAAATATTGGCTGGTTACAGTGGATATGGGCTATGGCCATCAAAGGGCTACTCATCCGTTAAGAAAAAAAGCTTACCAGGGGACTATTAATGCCAATAGTTATAATGGCATTCCCAGATATGATAGGAAAATCTGGCTAAACCAGAGAAAGTTTTATGAATTTGTCTCGCGTTTTAAAAAAGTACCTTTTTTTGGGGACCTACTTTTTAGCATTATGAATAAAATTCAGGAAATTCCTAATTTTTATCCTAGGCGAGATCTTTCCAAGCCTTCAATCCAGACACTTTCGGCTACTCGAGTAATTAAAGATAAGAAATGGGGCAAGCATTTAATTGAAAAAGTTTCCCAAAGATCTGATTTGCCATATGTAACTTCTTTTTTTGCTACAGCTATTATGGCGGAGGTCCACAAATACCCTGGAGACATTTTTTGCATAATCTGCGATGCAGATATCAGCCGGGCCTGGGTTTCGGCAGAGCCCAGTAAGAGCAAGATAAAATATTTTGTGCCAAATGTTAGGGTTTACGATAGGCTGCAGCTTTATGGCGTAGATAAATCAAGGATTTTTTTAACCGGCTTTCCTTTGCCGGATGCTAACCTTGGCGCGCCAAGTTTTAAAAAGGTTAGAGATGATCTAAAACATCGATTATTAAATTTGGATCCCAATAAAAACTATCTCAATAAATACCGAGATACTTTATTAAAAACACTTAAGGTAAAGAATTTTCCTAAAAAATGCAATCATCCTTTAACTATAACTTTTGCAGTTGGCGGAGCTGGGGCACAAAGGGAACTGGGAGCCGAAATAATTAAACGGCTGGCTGGTAAAATTAAAAATCATGAGTTAAAAATGAATCTTATAGCCGGTATCCACCCTTTGGTAAATAAATTTTTTAAACAGGCAATCAAAAAAAATGGATTATCTAATGAATTAGGCAAATGGGTGAACATCCTTTATGAAAGAGAAAAAGAAGAATATTTTAAAAAGTTTAATAGCCTGCTTTCCAAAACCGATATTTTATGGACAAAGCCTTCGGAACTTTCTTTTTACTGCGCTCTTGGTTTGCCAATTATAATTGCCCCGCCGATCGGCTCCCAAGAGGAATTTAACCAAAGATGGCTGATTAATTTGGGCGCCGGCATAAAACAAGAAGATCCAAGGTATGCAAGTGAATGGCTGGATGATGCCATTAGGAGTGGCTGGCTGGCTGAGGCTGCCGCGCAAGGATTTTTAGAAGCCCCTAAAATGGGAACCTATAATATAGAAAAAATATTGGCTAAGCAAATTGGCAAAGCTAAAAAACTAGAAACTATTTCACAGTATTAAATATGTGGTTTATTTTATCCATAATTGCTTTTTTTCTTCTGGCGGTAGCTGCTGTGGTTGATAAATATTTACTTTCTAAAACTAAGATAGTGCCGGTTTCTTTCGCTTTTTACATATCATTGCTGGGAGGAGTTCTCAGCAGTTTTTTTATTTTTTTTGAAAAAGGTTTTTATCTTCCCGTCGGCTGGTTAGCTGTGCTATTGGCGGGTGGCTGCTCATTATTTTTTGGACTTTATTATCTGTTTTTAGCAATAGCCAGGTCAGAAGTTTCTAAATCCAACCCTATTGTAGTAAGTTTCATACCAATTGTAGTTTTTGCTCTTTCTTGGTTTTTAGAAATAGAGCTTGTTTCTGTTAAAAGAGTTGCTGGTGCCCTGCTAATTGTAGCCGGAAGTTATTTGCTTTCACAGGTAGGGCTTAAAAAAACCCACCTGGACAAAAAAACCTGGCTTTTTGTAATAGTATCCAGTTTAATGTTGGGTGCTTCTAACGTTTTTGGTAAAATCGCCTATGATAACCTCTCCTTTATTACTGCTTTTGTTTGGATGAGATGGTTTACAGTGATGGCCGCTGTTTTGTTTGTGGCATTATTTAATAAATGGTCTAAAGTTTTAATAAGAAAGAAAAAAAAGCTGTTTAAAAAAAAGAAGCAGCCTTGGGCGCCTTTTTTATTGGGCCAGTTGGCTGGAAGCTTGGGAGTAATTCTGCAGCAGGTTGCTATTAAATTAGGCAATGTAATTTTAGTATCGGCTTTAAATGGAATACAGTTTTTCTTTATAATCTTTTTGGTTTACTTGATGTCAAAATTTTATCCCAAAGTATTAAAAGAAAGTATTAAAAAGAAATTTATTTTCCAAAAATTGCTTTGGAGCTCTGTTTTGTTTGTAGGAATCGTATTAATTCTAATCTAGCGAGTATGAGCCGTAGGCTCACCAGCCTTTGGCTGGGGTTGTATCTAGTAGCTAAAATTTATGATTAAAAATTATTATAAAAAAGTTTTTTCCTTATTTATTATTTTGGCAATTATATTTTCAATAGTCTGGCTTTACTTAGCTGATTTTAGTAAAGGCAAGGTAATAGAATATGGTGTTACTTTTAGCCAAAAGTATGCTGAAGAATTAGAGCTTGATTGGCAAAAAACATTTACCAGTATCTTGGATGATCTAGGCGTTAAAAAATTTAGGTTAATTGCTTATTGGGATAAAATTGAATCAGCTAAAGGGAAGTATGATTTTTCTAATTTGGAATGGCAAATCAAAGAGGTGGAAAAAAGGGGAGGCGAAATATTGTTAACTATCGGCAATAGGGTTCCCAGGTGGCCGGAATGCCATTGGCCAACCTGGATTTTTGGCTCCAATGAAGAAGAACGCCAAGAACATATTTTAAACTTGCTTAAAAAAACAGTTAATCATTTTAAAGATTATAAATCTATTATTGCCTGGCAGGTAGAGAACGAACCTTACTTGGCTGTTTTTGGTGAATGTCCTAGGCTGGATAAGGATTTTTATAAAAATGAGGTGGCTTTAGTTAAATCACTTGATGATCGCCCGGTGGTAATTACCGAGAGCGGAGAACTTTCCACTTGGCTTAGGGGCTCCTCTTTGGGTGATATGGTAGGCTCCAGTATTTATAGAATAACTTGGAATAAATGGTTTGGTTATTTTTATTATCCCTTGCCTCCTGCTCATTATTATTTAAAAAGCTTACTAGCAAGGGCTGTAACTGATGTAGATTCAATATTCATTTCAGAGATGCAAATGGAACCCTGGGTTTCTAGGCAGATACTTTTAACTTCCTTGGAAGAACAAAAACATTCTATGGATCCTATTATTTTTAGTAAGAATTTAAGTTACTCCAAAAGGACAGGCTTAAGCCCTATCTATTTATGGGGAGTTGAGTGGTGGTATTGGCTTAAACAGCAAGGAGATGTGGATATTTGGCAGGCTGCGGCCAATATTTGGTTAGATTAGATAATCTTATAAATTGTGTTATTATATAAGTAAGATGCAATTAAATTTTAGAAAAATTTTTAATGTTTTCCGGCTTTCTGATGAAAGGCACGTGAAAGTATTAGAACAGATAAAAGAAAGTGCCAAAGGAGATTTGGATTTTTTTACTTTAACTATTTTTGCCGGAATAATAATCACCTTGGGGCTGATTTTAAATAGCAGCGCTGTGATTATCGGCGGCATGTTAATGGCACCTTTGGTTTGGCCAATTTTGGCTATGGCCCTTAGTATGATAAGAGGCAGCTTAAGATTATTCGAGCAGTCGCTATTCACTTTATTTAAGGCTACAGCTTCCATACTTTTAGTAGCCTATTTAATGGGATTAATTTTGCCTTTTAATGAATTTGGCATGGAAGTTATTTCTAGGACCCAACCTACTATTTTAGAATTGTTTATTGCTTTGGCTGCCGGTTTTGTAGCCGCTTTTGTTATTTCTTATCCCGGTTTGGGCAGTTTTATCGCCGGTGTGGTTATTGCTTCTGCCGTTGTGCCGCCCCTATGCGTTGTAGGCCTCTCTTTAGCAGAAAAAAATCTTGGCCAGGCGGCCGGTTCGCTTCTACTTTTTGTTTCTAATTTGATCGCCATGATCCTTTCGGCAGCCTTGTTTTTTGTATTGGCTAAATTTAAGCCGCTTTCAGGAGAGGAAAGTTTAGAAAGAAGGCGCAATAATGTAGTTTGGTCCGTAGTATTTTTAATAATAATAATTATTCCGCTTATTATAATCACCAGCGATACTTTAAAAAACAACCAACAAATTAAAATAGTCAGAGGGGTAATAAACTTAAGAGTCAGCCAAAGTGAAATTTCTGATATTAAGTTATCCGGTAGAGATGATGTTTTATTTATTGAAATTGTGGTTAGGGCAAAAAATAATTTAACCCCCAAACAGATGGATAGTTTAACCAACCAGCTTTCGGAGGAACTGGGTAGTTCCGTTAATCTAAAAATGACAATCATACCAATATTAGAAGCAGGCCAGATTTATCAAAAAGAAGTTATCACCACAGAAGAAAAACAAGGTGATATAAATGGAGACATCTTTCCTAAGATAAATGGTAATTTACCAAAGGAGCAACAGTAAATGAAAAAGAAACTACCATTTTTTGAAGCTATTTCAATTCTGGTCGGCACTATTATCGGCGCCGGCGTTTTAGGAATTCCTTATGTAATTTACCAGTCTGGCTTTATTACCGGGGGAATTTTAATGTTGGTAATATTTTTAGCTGTACTTTTGATTAACTTACATCTTGGCGAGATTGTTTTAAGCACCGAGAGGCACCACCAACTTACAGGTTACGCTGAAAAATATTTAGGCAAGATAGGGAAATATTTAATGTTTGGCTCTGTGGTTTTTGGTTTTTACGGAGCAATGCTTGCTTATCTAATTGGCGAAGGAAAAGTTTTGGCAGCTTTAACGGGCGGCAATCCTTTTATTTACAGTTTAATTTTTTTCGCTTTTGCTTCGCTATTGGTTTATTTAGGATTAGTTATAATTAAGGAAACTGAATTTTTATTAACTATAGCCATTCTTTTTATTGTTGTGGTTATTTCCTTTTGGGGAATTAAAGATTTAAATTGGGCTAACTTAGCAGTTTTTGATGCGTCTAAACTATTAATACCTTACGGAGTCATCTTTTTTTCTATTGGCGGTGCTTCAGCTGTACCACAACTAAGGCGGGTTTTAAAAGGTCGTGAGAATTTGGTGAAAAAAAGCATAATCATAGGTACCAGTATTCCCTTTATTGTTTATTTGGTTTTTACAATTATTGTGGTGGGCGTGGCTGGCAGTAGGATAACAGAAGTGGCCACCATTGGTTTGGGCGATGTTATGGGCAGGCCTATGTTAATTTTTGCCAATCTGTTTGCTTTTTTTACTATGGCTACCAGTTTTTTAACTCTGGGCCTTGCTCTAAAAAATACCTATCGGTTTGATTTTAACTTTAATAGGAATCTTGCTTGGTTTTTAACAATTAGTATACCGCTCATTGTTTTTTTACTAGGGTTAAATAATTTTGTTAAGGTGATGGGAACTGTTGGAGCCATTGGAGGCGGCATAGAAGGTATTTTAATTGGTTTAATGTATTTAAAAGTTGCTGATAAAAAAGAGCGCCAACCAGAGTATCAACTTTCTAAAAGTCCTCTTATAGTTTTTTTACTTTCCCTTATTTTTGTTGGAGGCATTATTTATACCATTTGGACTCTATAGGATTTTTAAAACGTAAATAATAAAATAATAAACATATGAAAAAAATATTTAAGAGCAAGGTTTTTTGGATAATTTTTATAATTGTGATAGTTGCAGGAGGCATTATATATAGTAATTTAAACAAAACAGATACAGAAGAAATAGTTACTTCTTTTGCTGAAAAAGGCTTATTAGTGCAAACTGTTTCAGCCACTGGCAAAGTTGAATCTGCTACCGAAACAAACCTTAATTTTACCAATAGCGGTAATTTAGCCAAGCTTTATTTAAAAGTAGGAGATAAGGTTAAAAAAGGTCAAATACTGGCCGAACTGCAATCTGGCCAGGCTGCCAGCCAGGTAGCTAATGCCCAGGCCGGGGTTAGCCAAGCCGAAGCTGATTTAGCAACTATTATAGCCGGTTCTACAGCAGAAGAGATAGCTGTAGCTAGTGCTAAAGTAAGCCAGGCTCAAGCAGATTTAGCCGCTAAACAGGACACCTTAAGCCATGCCATAAGTGAAAGAGACCAGAATATAATTTCCTTAAAAGAGCAGGCTGTTAATGAGGCTAATGAGTCAATCTTTGTGGCAAAGGAATCTTTAGAAGATATAGATGATTTTATTAATGATAATTCCTATACTATCCAATTTAGCAATCATCCAGTAACTCATACAAAAGCCAAAGCCAGTTATAACAGCGGAATAGCCGAACTGAATATTTTAGAAGATATAATTGATAATTATTCAATGGATAGCACAGTTGATGAACTGGTATTTTTGTTAACAGAAACTGATGAAGTATTAACCAAAGCAAGTATAGCTCTTTTTGATACTTTTGATTTACTTTCTAATATTTTACCAAGTGGCAGTTTAACCCAGGCAAATATTGATACATTTAAAACTAATATAGCAGCTGACCAAACCAGTGTTTCAGCTAACATCTCTTCCGTTCAAAGCATTAAATCCGATCTACAAACAGGAGTTTTGGAATATGATAATAATGTAGAAATTGCCCAGGCGGAAATTCAAAAAGCCGAAGCTGCTTTAGCTGTTGCCCAGGCGGAACTGGAATTAAAACAGGCCGGCCCAACAGATTATAATGTGGATTTGTATGAAGCTAAATTAAGGCAAGCTCAGGCAAGTTTGCAAAAGGCAGTTGCTGATTTAGTCGATTATACTATTAAAAGCCCCTTAGAAGGCATTGTAACCAAGATAAATTATGAAATAGGTGAATATATAAGTTCTAATGAGCCTGTTTTAACCATAATCGGTGAAAGTAATTTTGAAATTGAAGTTGATGTGCCGGAATCAGATATTGCTAAGGTAAAGGCAGGCGACGCGGCAGAAATAACCTTGGATGCTTTTGGCGAAGAAAAAATATTCGTTGGACATATAACTTTAGTTGATCCGGCCGAAACCATTATTAACGATGTTGTATATTATAAGGTAAAAGTAATTTTTGACGAGATTAGTGACGAGGTTAAGTCGGGTATGACAGCTAATTTATCAGTTACTACAGCTGAGCGTGAAGATGCTATTTATATTCCGGCCAGAGCAGTAATAGAAGCTTATGGCAGGCGTTTTGTTAGAACAATGGAAAACGGCCAGATGATAGAGAAAGATGTTGCCACAGGCTTAAGAGGAGACGACGGTTTAATTGAAATAATTAATGGACTTAATAAGGGAGATGAAGTTGTTACCTATATAAAGAGCAGTAAATAGAATTTTATGGGCAAGTCATTGATAAAAGTTACAGATTTAAAGAAAGAATTTATAACTGATGAAGTGGTCACCAAAGTTTTGCATGGCATAGATTTGGAAATTAGTATGGGAGAGTTTGTGGCTATAATGGGGCCTTCTGGTTCTGGCAAATCCACTTTAATGCATATTTTTGGTTTTTTAGACCGGCTTTCTTCGGGCAATTTTTTATATAAAGATAAAGAAACAAAAGATTTTGATGAAGATAAATTGGCTGAAATTAGAAATAAAGAAGTTGGCTTTGTATTTCAGTCATTTTTTTTACTGCCTAAAACTACGGTTTTAGAAAATGTAAAACTGCCTTTAGTTTATAGTAGCCAAGGTGTAAGTGATGAAAAGGCCAAAAAAGCTTTAAAGGCTGTTAGCTTGGAACATAGGTTAGAACATTTTTCTAACCAACTTTCGGGTGGAGAAAAACAAAGAGTGGCCATTGCCAGAGCTTTAGTTAATGATCCGGATATTATTTTTGCGGATGAACCTACCGGTAATTTAGATTCAAAATCAGGTGACCAGGTAATGGAAATTTTAGAAAAGTTAAATGCCAGCGGCAAAACTATTATTTTGGTTACTCATGAGCAAGATACAGCTAACCATGCCGAAAGAATTATTAAACTAAGAGACGGCAGAGCTGTCAGCGATTCTAAAGTTACCAGTAGGAGGTCAACTTCCAACGGAAAATTAGTTAAATAGAATTATGAATTTAAGAGGCATAATCAATATTTCTTTTATTGGTTTAAAAACGAATAAAACCAGAAGTGCCCTAACTATGTTAGGGATTATTATTGGCATTTCGGCGGTAATTATTATTATGTCTGTTGGGGCCGGAGCCCAGAGTTTAATATTATCTCAAATAGAAAAAGTAGGCTCTAATTTATTAAGCGTTATGCCGGGCAATGCCTCTGATGATGGGCCGCCGGCTGCTGCTTTTGGCATAACAGTTACAACTTTAAAATATGAAGATGGCTTGGCTATAGCCAGGCAAGTACCGGAAGTTTTAGCGGCCACCTCATTTGTTAGGGGAATAGAAACTCTTTCTTGGCAGAATCAGAAATTAGATACAACTTTTGTAGGCACCACTGCAAGCTATTTAGATATAGAAGATACGGCTGTTATAAACGGCCATTTTTTTTCTGAGCAAGAAGAAAAGGGAATTTCTAGGGTGGCGGTTTTGGGTTTCCAAGCAGCTAAAGAATTATTTGAGGACGAAGACCCCATAGGGCATAAAATAAAAATTAAGCGGGAAAGTTTTGAAGTAATTGGAGTAATGAAGGAAAGAGGAACTGTAGCTTTTGAAAGTGTAGACGAACATGTTTTTATTCCGCTTAAAACGGCCCAAAAGCTTTTATTGGGCATAAACCATGTTAGTTTAATCAGGGCTAAAATAGATAACAGCCAAAATATGGAAATTGCCACCGAAGCAATTAATCAGGTAATAAGAGACAGGCATAGCATTAAAAATCCTAAAGAGGATGATTTTGAAGTCAGGAATCAGGCAGAAGCTTTGGAAATGTTAACTATGATAACCGATGCGCTTAAATTTTTCTTAGCAGCTATTGCTGCCATATCGTTATTAGTTGGCGGGATAGGCATTATGAATATAATGTATGTTTCAGTCACAGAAAGAACCAAAGAAATAGGCTTAAGAAAAGCTGTTGGAGCCACAAAACAAAATTTATTAAGCCAGTTTTTAATAGAGGCTATTATTATTACAATCCTTGGCGGAATAACAGGAATTTTATTTGGCTCTATATTTTCTGGAGCTGTAGCCATGGTGGCTAATTATTTAGGATATAGTTGGAATTATGTTGTAACTCCTTCGTCAGTTATTGTAGGTTTTGTTGTTTCTTGCGCTATTGGTTTAATATTCGGTTATTTCCCTGCTAAAAAGGCGGCAAAATTAGATCCTATAGAAGCCTTGAGACATGAATAATTGTTAAATCATAATTTCTAAATTCTAAATTCTAAACAAATTCAAATGTTCAAAATTCTAATTAATTAAATGTTTAGTATTTAAGATTTAGCGCTTAGAATTTTTGAAAAATGAGATTTTTAAGTTCAATCAAGATCGCCTATAATGCCTTAACCGTAAATAAGTTAAGAAGTTTTTTAACTATATTAGGAATCGTTATAGGTATAACTTCTGTGATACTTGTATTTTCGGCTGGTGAAAGCCTAAAGGGATTAATGCTTTCACAAATAGAAGCCTGGGGATCTGATTTTATTGAAATAGAAGTTAAAACTCCCAGCACCTCGCATGCTTCATCAGAAAACGCCACCAGTATGGTTATGGGCGTAAGTATAACCACTTTAAAAGAGTCTGATGCTGATGCAGTAAAAAAGCACCCAAATATTTCTGATGTCTATTCGGCCATAATCGGGCAGGCTATGGTAACAAAATACGATGAATCGGATATGAAGCAGATTTGGGGAGTTACGTCTTCATATTTAGATATAGACACTTCAGAAATAGCTGAAGGTAGATTTTTTACAGACCAAGAGGATAAAAGTTTAGCTAAGGTGGCTGTGATCGGTAAAAAAATAAAAGAGGACTATTTTGGTGAAAGTGATGCAGTTGGTGAAACTATTAAAATAGGCAAGAATAATTACAAAGTTATCGGAGTAATGGAAGAAAGGGGCGCCATAATGTATATGGATATGGATGATATGATTTTGATTCCATTGAGGACTTTGCAAAAATTGGTAATGGGCATAGACCACGTTATGTTTATTATGGGAAATTTGATAGATCAAGAATTAAGCAAAGCCACTTCAGAGGAGATAACTTTATTAATGCGAGATAGGCATGGCATAACCGATCCTAATAAAGATGATTTTGGCGTAATTACCATGGAAGAAATGATGGAAATTTGGGATGCTATTTTTGCCGGTATAACTTTATTATTAATGTCTATTGTAGCCATCAGCTTAATTGTTGGCGGAGTGGGCATTATGAATATTATGTTTGTTTCTGTTTCGGAAAGAACTTATGAAATAGGCCTAAGAAAAGCCGTTGGCGCGAGTTATAAAAGCATCCTATCGCAATTTTTATGGGAGTCGGTAGTGTTAACCTTTAGCGGGGGAGTCTTGGGAATTATTTTAGGAATTTTAATATCTTTTATAACATCAATCGGTGCCAAAAGCCAGGGTATGGATTGGGAGTTTATAATTAAACCGGAATCACTTTTAATAGCGGCCAGTGTTTCTATCGCCATTGGTTTAATTTTCGGCCTTGTGCCAGCCAGAAAGGCGGCTAAAATGGATCCTATTACTGCTTTAAGGAACGAGTAATCTTTTATGATTATTTGAACAGAGTGTTGACACTCTTTTTTAAAATGTTATACTAATTTAGCACTCATATGGCTTGAGTGCTAGTTAATTCTCAAGTCTATGGAAGAGAGAAAAAAGGCTTTACTTAGCCAAATAATTAAACAGTATATTAAACAAGCCAGCCCGGTAGGTTCAAAATTATTGGAAGATAAATCCAAACTGGGAGTTTCTTCAGCTACCATTAGGAACGAAATGGCTGATTTAGAAAAAGAGGGTTATATTATCCAGCCACATACTTCGGCCGGCAGAATTCCTACCGAAAAAGGCTACAAGTATTTTTTAGAAAATCATATTAAGGATGGCAAAATAAATTCAACCGAGCAAAAAGAAATTCAAAAAATAATTAATATTTTTAAAAAAGAGTCAGTTGAACAGTCAATAAAGTCAATTGCTAAAAAAATGGCTGAGTTTTCCAATAATGCCGTGATTGTGGCTTTCTCAGACAGTAATATATATTATACCGGCATTTCTAACTTATTTTCGCAGCCGGAATTTAAACAAACAGAGATGGTTTATAATATTAGTTTAATAATTGACCATTTAGAACAAGTAGTTTCCGATATTTTTGAAGACATTAGCCAAACCCAAGTATTGATAGGTTCCGAAAATCCTTTTGGGCAAGATTGCAGCAGTGTTATAGGCAGATGGCAATTAAATAAGCAAACTGGCCTTTTAGGAATCCTGGGGCCCATAAGAATGGATTATGAGAAAAATTTAGGTTTAATTAATTTAGTGACTAGTAATAAGTAATTGGTAAAATGGAAAAGACAAAAAAAAATAAAATTCATAAACAAGGATCCATAAACAAGGATCAGGATAAAGTTGAGGAGCTTCAGTCTAAATGTGAAGAATATTTAAATGGCTGGAAAAGAGCTCAGGCAGATTATGAAAATCTAAAAAAAGAATCAGATAAAAAAGTAAAAGATCTGGTTGAATATTCTACCGCCGGAATTATATTGGAAGTTTTAACAATTTATGACCATTTTAAATTAGCCTTAAACCATCAACCTAAAGAAAAGTCAGACCAAGAATGGTTAGAGGGTCTTGGACATATTAGAGCTGAATTTGATCAATTTTTAAAAAGGTTTGCTATTGAAGAGATAAAAACAGTGGGAGAAGAATTTAATCCCGAATTTCATGAGGCAGTTGGCCAGGAAGAGTCAGATCAAACTGATAATATCATAATTAAAGAGATAAAGTCTGGCTACAAAATAAAGGATAGTGTTTTACAGCCAGCCCAAGTTATCGTTTCAAAAAAATAATTAATAGTTAATAATCCTATGACATTAATAAGATGGAGTCCATTCTTTGAACCATTTGATGAAATGGACAAATTTATAACCAATTTTCCTGGTAACAGACAGAGTGGTTTTGCACCATCTTTGGATATTTATCAAGATGAAAAAAATTTAATAGTAGAAGCGCCACTTGTAGGAGTTAAGCCAGAGGATGTAAATATCACGGTAGAAAATGATATTTTGACCATGGATGGTAAAATTGAAAAAAAGACTGAAATTGATGATAAAAGTTATTATAGAAAAGAAGTCAGAACCGGTTCATTCCATAGGAGCGTGGCTTTGCCTGTTTCAGTTAGCGGTGATAAGGCCAAGGCAGAATATGAAGACGGTATTTTAAAGATAAGTATTCCAAAACAAGAGAAATTAAAACCAAAAAGCGTTAAAGTGGAAATTAAAAAGAAAAATAAGAAATAAATAAATGAATAACAGTCAAAAAGGACAATTTAGTTTGAAATTGGTTCAAAAATGCCCGGTTTGCAACCATGATTATACCGAAGGCAAGATTGAAATATTGGATGAAAACGAACAAGGCTTTTTGGCATATTTAACCTGTGGCCACTGTTCTTCCAGTATTATTGTAAGGGTTATGACCATGCCGCACGGTTTAATCGGCAATGCAATTTTAACAGATCTTTCAGCAATAGAAGTTATGGATTATACATTGGAGCCAGAAATTATTTCTGATAATGTTTTAGAGATTCATCAGTTAATTAATAAAGATAGTTCTTTTATAGAAAAATTGAAAGGATTTTAAGGAAAAAAAATGAAGAGCGGTTAAACTCTTCATTGGGATGAAAATGTACTTTAGGCGGCTAGGCCAGTAAAGACAGTTCCTAGTTGAGATATTGAATCGTGATTCAGTATCATTCCATTGTCAAGCACAAAATCTTGTTTTATTGCTTCTGGAGGCAGGGAGCCTATTGGTATTTTGGCGAGAATATTTTCATGATATTTTACATCCAGACTATCATCACTGAATTTGCCAAAACGGATGAGGCATAATTTCCCTTCCCTGAATTCAATTTTAAATCCAGATCCATTAGGATAAAAAATCCAGATTTCTCCATGGCCACCCTTTTGGATAGGAAGTTCGAGCCTGCCAAGTTTCAGATGCATCAGGTTAAAGAATGCCTTGGTCATTTCGCCCAGAGTCGGCCTAGGATCTTGCAGGTAGTCAGCTGGCCTTAATAAAGCCCTATGAACGCTAAGGCCTCCAAGGCACCAGAAGCGTCCTTTCAAAGTAAATACATGCTGGTCCATCAGATATCTCCTTGTTAAGTTTTGTTGAACATTTCAAGTTAATTTAACAACAGTTACAGGATTTGTCAATAGTTAATAAGAGATACGCAGATTGGTCACAGATGACGCGCAGATTATTCGCAGATATTGAAATTAATTTATGGACTATGATTTATGATCAATTAATTATAAGTATGATCATAAGTCATTAATCATCAATTATTAATAATTAATAATAAAAATATGCCAAAAATATTAGGTATTGATCTAGGAACAACAAATTCAGCCATGGCTGTTATGGAAGGCGGACAGCCAAAAATATTAGAAAACAAAGAAGGCAACAGAACCACCCCATCTATGGTGGCTGTTTCCAAAACCAACGAAAGGTTAGCCGGCCAACTGGCTAAAAGGCAAGCCGTCACCAATCCGGAAAGTACTTTGTTTTCCATAAAACGTTTAATTGGACGAAAGTTTGAAGATAAAGAAGTCCAAGACGACATTAAAACCATGCCTTATAAAATCGTCAAATCAGGTGCTGGCGTTAAAGTTAAAATGGGAGATAAGGAATATACGCCCCAAGAAATTTCGGCCATGATTTTGCAGAAGCTAAAAGCTGATGCTGAAGAGAAACTGGGTGAAAAAATTGAAGAAGCCATTATTACCGTACCGGCTTATTTTAGCGATTCACAGCGTCAAGCCACAAAGGATGCAGGAGAAATTGCCGGTTTTAAAGTAAAGCGTATTGTTAATGAACCAACAGCCGCTGCTTTGGCTTATGGTTTTGATAAAAAGAAAAATCAGCAGCTGGCAGTTTATGACCTTGGCGGCGGAACTTTTGATATTTCTATTTTAGATGTTTCTGAAGATACTGTAGAAGTTAAATCCACCAATGGCGATACTCATTTAGGTGGTGATGACTTTGACCAGAAGGTTATTAACTGGATTATTGCTGAATTCAAAAAAGACCAGGGTATAGATTTAACCGGTGACGCCATGGCCATGCAAAGAGTTAAAGAAGCCGCAGAAAAAGCCAAGGTAGAACTTTCTACTTCCACTGAAACTGAAATTAATCAGCCGTTTATAACAACCGATCAGGCAGGGCCAAAACATTTGGTAATGAAATTAACCAGAGCTAAACTTGATGAGTTAACTACAGAGTTAGTTGAACAATCGTTTAAAGCGGTTGAATTAGCAATAAAAGATTCCGGCTTTAAAAAAGAAGATATAGACGAAATAATTTTAGTTGGCGGCATGACCAGAATGCCTTTAGTATTAAAGAAGGTAGAGGAATATTTTGGCAAAAAGCCAAATATTTCAGTTAATCCAGACGAGGTAGTAGCACTTGGAGCTGCAGTCCAGGCTGGTGTTTTGCAAGGCGATGTTAAAGATGTGCTGTTATTGGATGTAACTCCTTTAACTCTAGGCTTAGAAACCTTAGGTGGCGTAAGGACTCCGTTAATAGAAAAGAATACCACCATCCCAACTTCTAAAACACAAATTTTTTCTACTGCGGCCGATAACCAGTCATCAGTAGAAATTAATGTTTTACAGGGCGAAAGAGAAATGGCCCAAGATAATAAAACTTTAGGCAGATTTATCCTTTCCGGAATTCCGCCGGCACCAAGGGGCGTTCCTCAAGTGGAAGTTACCTTTGATATAGATGCCAACGGCATTTTAAGCGTTAAGGCGCAAGATAAAGCCACAGGTAAAGAACAGTCAATTACCATTACCGCTTCATCCGGACTTTCTAAAGATGAAGTAGAAAAGATGAAAAAGGATGCTGAACTTCATGCTGATGATGATAAAAAGAAAAAGGATTTAATTGATGCTAAAAACAATGCCGATTCAGTAATCTTCCAAACAGAAAAACTACTTAAGGAATCAGCTGATAAGGTTCCGGAAGATGTAAAAACCGAAGTAACCGAAAAAATGGATGCCTTAAAAAAGGTTAAAGATGGCGAAGATGCTGAAGTTATTAACAAGGCTTTGGAAGATATGAACCAGACTGTCCAGAAAATTGGTGAAAGCATGTATAAACAACAGCAAGAGCAGGCACAGCCAACTGAAGGTCAGGAAGGTCAAGAAAACCAATCAGAAGAAAAGAAAGACGAACCTGTGGAAGCAGAAGTTGAAGAAGTAAAGGAATCATCCTCTTCGGATGACAAGGAAGATAAATAATAAATAAACGTTCAGGCCGGCGGTTTAAAAACCGTCGGCTTAACATATTATAATGGGAAAAGATTACTATAAAACATTGGGCGTAGAGAAAAGCGCCACTGCCGATGAAGTAAAAAAAGCCTTTAGGAAAAAGGCACATGAGCATCATCCGGATAAAGGCAACGGCAATGCTGATAAGTTTAAAGAAGTAAACGAAGCTTATCAGGTTCTTGGCAATGATAAAAAAAGAAAGCAGTATGATCAGTTTGGAACCAGTTTTGAGGGCATGGGCGGCCAGGCAGCTTATGATGCCGGTTTTAACTGGTCTGATGCCTTTAGGCAAGGTGGAGCAGGTGGAGGTGGTTTTAGACAAGGTAGTTATAATATTAATATTGATGATTTGGGCGATATCTTTGGCGATTTTTTTGGCGGTGGCCAACGCCAACAAGCAACCAGAAGGAATTATAAAGGCAGAGACATTGAAGCTGGCATAAATATTACTTTAGAGGAAGCAATTTTTGGTATAGAAAAAACTTTGGATATTTCTAAAAATATTTTGTGTGAAAAATGCAAGGGAAATGGGGCAGAGCCAGGCACTAAAATCAGCGGATGCAAAACCTGTGGCGGTTCCGGGCAGGTAAATAAAACTCAAAATACTTTTTTTGGCACTTTTAGGACAGCAGCTGTTTGCGAAGCCTGCATGGGTGAAGGTAAAAAACCGGAAAAAGAATGTGCTAAGTGCCACGGTAATGGTATAGTAAGAGGCAAAGAAAGGGTTAAAGTTGGTATTCCGGCCGGAATTTCTACCGGGGAAACTGTAAGGCTAACCAGTAAAGGCGAAGCTGGCTTAAAAGGTTCCACAGCCGGAGATTTATATATAACAGTTAGGGTTTTGCCCCATAAAATATTTAACAGAGAAGGCGATAATTTGCATACAACTAAAACCATTAAATTTTCTCAAGCCAGTTTGGGCGATAAAGTCCAGATAGAAACCTTAGACGGCAAAGTAAGTTTAAAAATTCCGGCTGGTACGCCAACTGGACGCCAATTTAATATTAAAAATAAAGGCTCCCATAAATTAAGAGGCCGAGGCAGGGGAGACTTAATTGTAGAAGTAAAGGTAGAAGTGCCTGATAATTTAAGCCGGAAGCAAAAGAAGTTATTGGAAGATTTAGAAAAAGAAGGATTATAATATAGTGAGTAGGTTGTAGTTGGTAGTTTGTAGAATAAATTTATTTAAAAGAAAACCCCTTATCATTTTGAAAAAATGATAAGGGGTTGTTTGTTGTTAACGTTGTGCCATTTCGGCATAGGTTTCCAGCCTGATAGCAATATCTACCATTCCTCCTTCGTTAAGGCCAAAAAGCCCACGCCGCGTATTAACGCAGACCATGGCTGTTCCGCTGCCACGGATGTTGAATGACTCGGCTTGGTACAAAGGTTGCCAACCATAAGCTGGTAATTTCACCAACAGGGCGCCAAGCCGCATGCGCTGATCAACGAATTCTTCAGGCCAATCTTCATGGCGGCTACGCGGTGTACCATGGGTACCTTTCAGTCCAATATCGCTTTCTTCAGGACAGCTAAGTAGTGACAGTTGGACAGGATCCAGATAAAGAACATCATCGGTGTTAACATACCCAAGCACTGCCATGCCTTTGCTCGGATTGTAAGTAATGGAGCTAGGCATTAATGATGGCTTTGCCTCAGTTTTGGTAGCCAGCAAGCGGGCTGCCTCGTTTGGAGTAACCTGATCCAGATATTGAGCCAAAACAGCGTATTGCAGGCTTGCTTGCCTGATGCCATTTTGGTCAATGGGGTTGTAGATAGTAAATACCTGGCCGTTTTGCTCAAGGGCAGGTTTTACCACATAAACCACATTCGGATTTGGCCGGCTGAAAGTTGAGTCGGTTATGACGATGTAAGACTCATCATCGTTTTCTGTATCGGTTTCTGCCAAAAATACAGTTGCTCCACGATGAATTGTTGCACTGCGATTTTTTTCCCAAATCGCAGTTTTAAGCCTCCTTTCTTGGTTTGCGTGTTCGGTTATGGCTGCTGATTGCCTGGCATTGTAGTACCAGACGTTAGTGACGGTTTCAAATCGCCATTCAGCCAGAATCAGCAGAACAAGGCAAGCAAAAGCAATCCGGTTAACTGTTCGCCAGGAGCGCTTTTTGTCATCTAAGCCGGTAGCTTTAGCAATTCTTGCCTGATATTCACGGATTCCAAAATGGGTGAAAAGCGAGCCCAGCAGGAAAAGAATCAGCAGAGCAAAAACCGGATTGTTCAAAACCGCACTGGAGTCTACGCCAGAAAACTGCCATTTGGCCAAGATCAGGAAAGAAGTGGAAGTTATCAGCGCCGCAAAATACTTGAAGCCGACAGTGATGAAAATACTGGTTTGGCGGGCGCCTTTCATCAAGTCTTCTGTTCGTTTACTTAAATCTCCCCAAGCAGATTTCTGAGCTTCAGTCAGTTCGAATTTTCTGTCGCTTAACCGTTCAATGTCCTCAATATCAACCCCTAAGAACATTAATAGCCCCTTAAAGGTGTCGGTTATAGCGTCAAAGCCAAATTCAATTGGCCAAGTACCAACTTGCCAGATAAACTTACCGCCTTGTTCAACGGTCCAGAGGGACGGCCTAGCTATAACAGCAAAAGCCAAGCGTACCGTGAAGATGGCCAATCCCAGTGCAGCCTCAATAATCTTGAGTGTAGCAAAGATGATGAACAGTAGAATTCCAGCAGTCGCAATAAGCCAAAGGTAGTTGGTACTTTTGAAGTAGCTGTTGTGGATTCCTAATCCCAGCAGTATCAGGAAAGCAATGACCACACCCAGAACAATTATGGTTGTCCAGAAGGTCCTTTTGCCAATCCTGTGCCAATTCTGTTGCCTTAACTTGTTCACCTTGCCCAAGCCTACCATCAGATAGTTCCAAGCAACACCAATCATCAACTGCAGCCCTACAAAAAAGTTTTTGAAGGGGTTGTTGCTGTAACGGCGATTACTGGGTGCTCCGCTGCGTATTTTGGCTGCGAGGTTGTAATGCTGCTGGGCCCATTCAAAGAAATCGATGGAAGGCTGTTCAGCTCCTTCCATGAAGTCATGAACGATAGGAGATTGGATAAATCTTCTCAGGCCTTCAGAAATCCAACCCAGCTTGAGAATTTCACCCATGTTTTCCTTTAGCCTTTGAGCCCAGAAGCCCTGACCGATCCAGCGTTTGTCCCGGAGCAGTGTGTGCGCTTTGATGACGTCAAACTCATCACCTTCGGTAGCCAAGTCAATAACTTCTTCCAACTTGTCGCAGAAGATTTTAAACATCCCTGGTATGAGCTTAGCCGTATCCTTTTCGTGCAAAGATTTATCGGCCAACTTGGCATGTTCCAAGGCCACCATATCCAGGCAATGCTGGTCGGTAGTACTTAGGTTGTCGGGATGAAGCATTTTCAGAAGTAGGTCGTATTTCTCCGAAAACTGTTCCTTGAATTGGTTTTCGTAATGGGTTCTGGCAACTTCATCAACCCACTTGTCTTTGCCGATAAGAATGTCGCGGAAAACTTGCCACAGTTCCAAACGGAATTGTTCTCTGGCTGCGGCAGCTGAGGTAGCAGTGGCTGCGCCAGCTACTTCTTTTGCGGTGGTAGCCATTTTCAGTACTCCTTTGTTTTGTCTATGTTTAGCGTTTTTTTGTCAATGTTCAACAACATTTTTAACATTGTAATTTAGCATAATTTATTGATTTTGTCAAGTTTTTCATAGATAATTCACTGATATTCGCGGAACGATCACTGATTAATCACTGATAGTCCGCGGATATCTATCTACTATTTTTTATTTTTAAGTTTTTTTAAATAAAAAACCGCCGGTTATTAGTGTTAACCGACGGAATGAAATTAACTTGGTCTACTGAAATAACAGAGGGAAAAGAGTAGAAATGTATATGCCCGAAACAAAGCTGGCAGCTATCAGCAGAAGTATTGCCAAGGCTATAAGAGTTTTTCTCTTAACCTTTTCAGTTTCCGGCTCTACATCAATTTTGAAGAATTCCTCAGTATGTTCGCCTTCACACATGCCGCGAACCCGCAGAGTAATTTCCTCGGGTGAAGACTTTTTGGTCTTCACCGAAACAGTTAAGGCTTGGCCTATCTGTTGCCACTCGGTAACGTAGGCGCCCTTTCCCAAAATCTTTGGTAGATGATGTTCATTGATTTTGCCGAAACCATCAGGTAGCTCAAACCGAAGCTCAGTGAGTTCGTTACGTTTGATCAGCGGCCGAGAATCAATCACCCTGAAAGTAAAGCGTGCAGAATAATTTTCTTCAGCCTCAAAGTGATGGATTTCAGTGGTTTCGTATACCGGCATTTCTTGGGTGATAGTAATTCTTTCACCAATCTGTTCCAGTTCTGCTTCTTCTTCAGCTTCCGGATCAGGATCGGCGAAAATCGGTTCCACCTGTGGCTCGCCAACTTTGTAAGGATCTCCTCTGCCGGTTTCCTTTGCAGAATCAGTCCTTGTTGTTGGTTGATGAATGAGCTTACCCTTAACTTCCAAAGTAAGAACATCAGGAGTATCAGGAAAAACTTCAATGGTCGGTGCGATGTGAATACCATCCCTTTCACAAATCAGTACATTTCCTTCATCACAGTTTATCACCAAATCACGACTGTGAACGTTTTGGAATTCACTCGGTAACTCTAAATTCAAAGTTACCGTTTTACCGCGGATAACGGTATCAGTACCGTCAATTTTTATCCACCTTCTTCTCATGGTAGACCTCTCTATGTTTTGTTGGTGTTGTTAAAGAATTTAATAAATCAGCTTATCATAAAATAGCAGGTTTGTCAATGCTGTCGCAGATAACACAGATTACCCGCCAGATTACCCGCAGATAGCTCGTGGATGTATTTTAATTAACTTCAAGGATAACTTGACGATTTTCTTAGAAAGAGTATAATGCCTCAGTTACCTATATAAATATAGCTAATAAAATATGAATTTAACTAATAAATCCGCTTCTCAAATTTACTCATGGCGAGATAAAAAAGGTGCTGTTATCTTAGTTATTCCGTTAGCTTTAGCTATTATCGGTTTGGTTAGTACTGGAGTTATGGCTGGCATAGATCATGAAAAAGAATTGGTAAAACAAAGAGATATTAAGAGAAAAGAAGATATTCAAGCTGTTCAAAACAAGTTAACAGAGTATAATAGCCAAAATAACAATTTTCCTTTCCAAAATGATGAAGCCAGCAATGGTTATGAAGCTTTAGTTAATGCTTTAGGTGAAGTTCCTCAAGATCCATCAGCTTCAGAAAATATTTCTTATTATTATTGGTCCGACGGCCAAGTATATACTTTAAGGTATATGTTGGAAGAAACTAATGAGGAGATAGTTGTATTTAGTGAGTAGGTTGTAGTGAGTAGATTAAAATTAAAAACCGCCCTTCGGTTTTATCCGGGACGGCTTTTTTAATATAACAATATTTAATTAATCAAGAATCTACTAACTACTAACTACCACCTAGTTTATAGCCAAGTTTTCTTTTTAAAGAAAAAGAAGAAAGACACTATCAAACAGCACATTAGGCCTAAAATAATATAAAAGCCGTTTGGATTATTTATAAAAGGCATAATTGGCGTGTTCATGCCAAAAATGGAAGCAATTAAGTTAATCGGCAGGAGTATCACAGAAATCATGGTTAAAATTTTCATGATGTCGTTTAACCTGAATGAAATTAAAGATTCGTTGGTTGTATGCAAAGCTTCTACATTTTCTTTAAGGCTTTCTAGATTATCCCAAACATCTTTAGATTGTTCCAGATTATTGGAAAGATAAACATTAGCCGTGTTGGGAATAAAGAATTTTTCTTTTTTAGAAATGAGCTTGCGGATAACGTTTTTATGGGCCTGCATAATTTTTCTAAAGCTGATAATATTTCGTTTAACCATTAAAATTTCTTTAACCATCTTTTTTTCATAGCCGGCAAATATAACTTTTTGGACATTTTCGATATCAACATGAATATGGTCCAGCATTGGGTGGAGGTAAAGCTGAAGCTTATTTAAGATTTCTGAAAGTAAAAAAGCCGGGCTATCAACTAAAAACTTTTCTCGGTAAGAATCATTAATTTGGCATTGTTCAAAAAAATTGGCTAAAGGTGCCAGCTTGCCGTCAGAAACGGTTACTAAATAATTTGGGCCAATAAAAAAATCCACTTCCGATGCCAGTATTTCTCTGGTAGAACGGTTAAAATAGGGGAAAGACATTATCATAAAAATATAGTTTTGGTATTCATCCAGCTTTGGCCGTTGAGCCGGAGAAAGGCAATCTTCTAGATCTAATGGGTGGAAAGAAAAATGGTTCCTTAAATAATCAATTTCCCTTTTTGAGTTATTGGTTAAGTAAATCCATTTCATTTTATTGGTTTTAATCTCTTTGATGTTTTTTGATTTTGGCATGGTATTAGTTTGTAGTTGGTAGTGTGTAGTATTTTACATTTAAATTATATCATTTTATTGAAGATTAACCAATAATATTGTATAATAAAAGCTAAGATGGATAAAAATCAAGATAAAATAGAAGATCCGCTGGCAGGGCTGGAAGTTGCTTCAGAGTTGCCTAAAAAAGAGGCTATAAAAAAACAGCCCGAGATTTTAGAAATTCCAGATTTAGTTCCTGAACAAAAACAGGAGGTTAAAACAGAGGCTTTGCCGGCTGACCAGGAATTTAAAAAAGGCAAAAAAGAGGAACCGCCAATCTCAGTTCCGGCAAAACCAATAAAAACACAGCCAGTAGTTGCTAAAGGAGTCTATTTTAAGCAAATAGAGAGTGTTTTAGAAACTGGCCTTGCTGAAGTTTATAGCAAAATGCCGCCCGAAAAACAGAAGGAATTTAGAAAGGCCGGCGAAGAAACAGCTACAAAAATTTCACAACTCTTAGGCGCTGCCAAAATTAAAACACAAAAAATATTTGAACTAATTATAAACTGGCTTAAAATTATTCCTGGAGTAAACAGGTTTTTTTTAGAACAAGAAGCTAAAATAAAAGCTGATAGGATATTAGGTTTAAAAAATAGAAAGTAAAATTATATATGTATTTAACTTTGTTTGCCTTGCAAATAGTTATAGAGTCAAATTCGCCTTTTACTGCCCAGGCTAATGCCCTTTTGGAAAATACTTGGTTTTTAGCTTTTATTTTAATATTTATCTTGTTGGTGGTTTTAATAACCGCCTTTTTAATTGTTAGAAGTTTTTTAGCCAAAAGCAATAAGGTTCCTTCTGCTTTAAAAATGAAAATTTTGCTCATTACCGTGCCTAAAGAAAATTTAAAAAAAGAAGGTGCCGATGATTCCCCCCAAACAATCCAAGAACAAATAGGTGTAGCGGAAAACATTTTTTCTGTTTTAGGCGGCCTTAAAGCCCAGAGAGGGACAAAGAGCTGGATCTTTGGCAGATCAGACCATTTTTCTGTAGAAATCGTAACCCAAAATGGCAAGATTAATTTTTATGTAGCCATTCCTGATTATTTAAAAGATACCCTAGAACAGCAAATCCATGCTTCTTACCCTTTTGCACAGATAGAGGAGTTAGAAGACTATAATATTTTTTCTGCCCAGGGCGTGGTGGTTGGCAGTTATTTAAAGTTTGGCAGAGATTTTATTTTTCCAATTAAAACTTACAAAAAGTCTGATAGCGATCCGTTAAATGCTTTAACCAATGCTTTTTCAAAAATAGGTGAAGAATCAGGAGCAGCCATTCAGCTGGTGGCTAGGTCTGCTTATAAAAGCTGGCATCGCAAAGGAGTAATTGTAGCAAGAGAAATGCAACAGGGTAAAAAATTAAGTGTAGCTTTAAGGAAAGCAGGCTTAGGCAATATTTTTGATAAGCTAACCAACGCTGTGGTTGGCACTTTAAGCTTTTTTAAAACTAAAAAGGATGCTTCTAAAAATATAGAAGAAGCAGATGAAAGAAGAATGCTTTCTCCCATGGAAGCAGAGGTGGTAAAAGGTATTGAAGAAAAAACCAGCAAGGCAGGCATGGAAGCAAACATAAGGGTAGTGGTTTCTGCTCCAAACAGGCAAAAGGCCGAGGCTTATTTAGAAAATATTATTAATGCTTTTTCTCAGTTTAATATTTATGAATATGGCAATGGATTTAAAAAAGCAAAATTTATTAAAGTTCCCAAATTGATCTCCAATTTTATCCATAGAAGTTTTATTCCAAAAAAAAGTTTAATTTTAAATGCTGAAGAAATGGCCAGCCTATGGCACTTGCCTTTGCCTTCTTCAGAAACACCTAATATAAATTGGTTAGAAGCCAGGAAGGCCACGCCGCCTCTTAATTTACCCAAAGAGGGCCTTATTTTGGGAGAGAATTTATATCGGGGAATAAAAGCGCCAATAAGAATTAAAAGTTCGGACCGCTTAAGGCATATGTATATAATTGGCAAGTCCGGTACCGGTAAATCTGTTTTTATGTCCAACATGATAATCCAAGACATTAAAAATAACCAAGGCGTTTGCGTTATAGATCCCCACGGAGATTTAATAGAAACAGTAATGGAGCATATCCCCGAAGGCAGAGTAGACGATGTAATTTTGTTTGATCCAGCTGATACCAAGAGGCCTATCGGGCTTAATATGCTGGAGTTTAGCACGCCGGAACAAAAAACTTTCGTGATAAACGAAATGATAAATATTTTTGATAAGCTCTACGACCTTAAAGCCACCGGTGGCCCAATGTTTGAACAGTATATGCGTAATGCCATGCTGCTAATGATGGAAGATCCTGTGTCCGGCTCAACTTTATTGGAAGTACCCAAGGTTTTAGCCGACCCTAATTTTAGGAGATACAAGCTTTCTAAATGTGTAAATCCGGTGGTAAGGGATTTTTGGGAGAAAGAGGCAGAAAAAGCCGGCGGCGAAGCATCATTGGCTAATATGGTTCCTTATATCACCAGTAAATTAACTCCATTTGTCTCCAGCGATTTATTAAGGCCGATTATTGCCCAGCAAAAAAGTTCTTTTAATTTTAGAGAAGTAATGGACAAGAAAAAGATTTTGCTAATTAAACTGGCCAAAGGGACCATTGGTGATATGTCCGCAAATTTATTGGGCATGGTAGTTGTTGGCAAGATTCTAATATCCGCCCTCTCCAGAGTAGAATTGCCAGAAGAAAAGCGGCACGATTATTATTTATATATAGATGAGTTCCAAAATTTCATTACCGAAAGCATTTCTATAATTTTATCAGAAGCCAGAAAATATAAATTAAGTTTAACTGTGGCGCACCAATATGTGGGCCAGCTGGTAAAAGGCAACGATACTTCTATCAGGGATTCTGTTTTTGGCAATGTAGGTACAATGGCTTCCTTTAGGATAGGCCCGGATGATGCCGAACTAGTGGCTAAACAGTTTAACCCTGTTTTTAATGAATATGATTTAATAAATATTCCTAAGTTTAACGCCTATCTAAAATTATTAATAGATAACCAGAACGTGCCGGCTTTTAACATTAAAACTTATCCGCCAAAGCCTGGTGATAAATCAATCGTTTTTAAAGTTAAAGAAGCTTCGCGCTTAAAGTACGGCCGAGACAGGAATATTGTAGAACAGGAGATTTTGGAAAGGATGAAGCTTTCGCAGGACACTGCTAATAAGTAACAGAATAATCACTAATAATACTGTTGCTCACTGATATTACACTAATAGCGCACATATATCCTCGCGCTATCTGTGAGCCATTCGTGAGCATCGTGTGTTATTGGTGTTATTTTTTCACAATTTATTAACAAGATATTAATTGACAGCTTTATTGTTACTGATATATTTAAAATACTATCAAAAATAGATATAAAACAAAATAAAATTAAATAAAAATAAATATGAAAAACGTAAATGAACTAAAACAAATTTTGGATAATATTGAAATCCAAGTGCAAAAATGTAAAGTTATTTTAGAAGGGGGCAGCATTGGCCCGACAGATAAAACTGACTTTACCAAAAAAGCTTCTGTAGTAGGCGAGGAAACTAAAAAGGGCGATGAAAGAATAATAGAAGGCGTGTTTGATGGTGAAAAAATGATCGGCCCGGATGGCAAGCAATATTCAGTTCCTGCCAACTATATTTCTAAATCAAAATTGGTTGAGGGAGATATTTTAAAATTAACTATAGATGAAGCCGGTAATTTTATTTACAAGCAAATCGGCCCGGTAGAAAGAGAACGTTTAGTAGGCAAGCTTATTAGGGATGAAGCCACCGGTGAATATAGTGCCTTAGCAGAAAAGAAAGCCTTTAAAGTTATTTTGGCCTCGGTTACTTATTTTAAAGGTGGCGAGGGCGATGAAGTGGTAATTTTGGTGCCCAAAGGAGCCGATAGCCAATGGGCAGCCATAGAGAACGTTATCAATAAAAAATAGATATAAGATATTTAAAAAAGCGGGGATTTTATTCCCCGTTTTTTGATTTGATTTTTATCATCCCGACCGGAGCGGAGGGATCCCGTGTTATTAAAACGTACTGTTTATAACGGGATTTCTCGACGGAGCTCGAAATGACAATTGAGGAAAAGCTTTTTTTAATTCCACTAGTTGATTTTTATTGGCTTTGGGTTTGGTTAGGTGAAAGCTAAAGTCATAGCATGACCATAATAAGTATGATTAATAGAGACGGTATAAAAACTTGACAAAATAAGTAAAATATGCTAGTATAATATATTCTTTAAGTTCATTTAATCTAGTAGTTATAGCCAAAAGTTACTTGTTATCCTATATTTTGTCGAAGGATGGTAATTTCTGGCTATGACTACAAGGGGTAGTCCTCTAGCAAAGTGTTTAAAATAGGAGGTGTGTGATGCATAGATCACATGCTGCTGACTGGGGTCCAAAAGCTCCAACGCCCGCTCAGCTAAAAGAGTTTTTCGCTCAAATTGAGAGCGGAAGAATTACCAAGGCCGGCTTGCAGATTTTACTAAGAGGTACCAGTATTATTGATTGCGATGCCAAACCTTTCGCGCCCAAAGACTGGAAAGTCGAAGAGCATACCAATGGCGGACAGCTGGAATGGGATCCCAACGGGGTTTCTTTCTATCTTTCCAAGAAGCAAGAAGGTGATAGTGCAATTGAAGGCAATGAGCTTTACAAGGAGCTGAAAGGTAAGCCCGTTTTCAACGCCAATGTCCTTGACTACCTACTTGCTTATCCGTACCTTATTCCTGAGGAATGGAAAAGTAAACGTATCTTCTTCTGGGGTACCATATATCGCTACCCAAATGGCGACCTAAGCGTTCGTTTCCTCTACTGGGACGACGACAGGTGGGGCTGGCTTGGACACTGGCTTGGTTATGACTTCAGCCACGGCGACCCCGCGGCTTTTGTAGTGTAACGTCCAGCTTCTAGAGCTTTGACTCCGCACGTAATATTAACAAAACGTGCGGGGTTTTTTATTTTCTGCTAAATTTAATATGGAAATAGGTAAATTTTGTAGGTTGATTTTTATCATCCGTTCTGTTAAAATTTTATAGCTTATGTCTACCACTTTATATAGAAAATACAGGCCGGGTAAGTTTGCTGAAGTTATCGCCCAAAACCACATTAAGGTTACCCTGCAAAACGAAATTGAGTCTGGCAAGCTGGCTCATGCTTTTTTATTTTCCGGCCCTAGGGGCATTGGTAAAACAACTATTGCCAGAATTTTGGCTAAGACTTTAAACTGTACTAACAGGAAAGGCAATGAACCTTGCTGTGAGTGTGATAGTTGCAAGGAAGTAAGAGAGGGCAACTTTTTAGATTTAGTGGAAATTGATGCTGCTTCCAATAGAGGCATTAACGAAATTAGAGAACTAAGGGAGCAGACAAAATATACTCCAGTAAAAGGCAAATATAAAGTTTTTATTATAGATGAAGTCCACATGCTAACTACCGAGGCCTTTAATGCCTTGTTAAAAACTTTAGAAGAGCCACCGGCTCATGCTTTATTTATTTTAGCCACCACCGAAATTCATAAAATTCCCGAAACCATTATTTCCAGGTGCCAGCGGTTTGATTTCAGAAAGGTGCCAATAGGCGATATCGCCACCCACTTGGAATATATTGCCAAGAAGGAAAAAATTAAAGTAGAAAGCAAAGTTTTAGAAAATATCGCCAGGCTTTCGGAAGGTTATTTAAGGGACGCAATTTCTTTGCTGGGGCAGATTTTGGCTTTAGGAGAAAAAGAAATTACTGAAGAAGAAGCTTCTATTGTGATTCCGCGTTCCGATTGGCAGCAGGTATTAAATTTTATAAATTTTATTTTTGAAAATAATACCAAAGAAGCAGTCCTATTAATCAACCAACTGGTGGAAGAAGGTGTGGATTTGGAACATTTTACTTATACTACCATAGAAAGCCTGCGGAAAATTTTATTGGCTAAAATAACCCTTGATTGGCAAGAAGTTTCTTGGGAGTTTGGTGAAGATAATTTAAAGCAATTAGTTAAAAATGTAGAAAATGTTTCAGCAACCAGGCTGGTAGAAATAACTGAAGTTTTTTTAAAAGCTTTTTCTAATATTAAAAAAACCAGGATCATCCAACTGCCTTTAGAGATGGCCGTAGTAGAACTTACTCAAAAGTCAGAAGAAGCAGAAGACGATAATTTTAAACCTCAACCGCCCAGCACTACTGCTAAACCAAAATTAGATTCTTCAACAAAAAGTTCCGTTAAACCAGAACCAACTAAACCAAATACAGCTAAGTCAGAAGTTAATTTAAAGCAGGTTAAACAGAAATGGCCGGAAATTATAGAAGCTTTAAAAGCCTATAATCATTCTTTAGCCACTTTTTTAATGGTGGGTAATCCAACTGATGTTAGGGAGAATAAAATCGTAGTCAGTTTTAAATACAACTTTCATTACGAAAGAATAAGAGAACCTAAAAATTTGGATATAGTAAAAGAGGTGTTGGAAAAAACTTTTTTTACCAAACTTTCTTTAGAAGGGAATATTGATGAAGCCACTAAGCCAGCTACTTCAGCAAGCAGTTCACCAACGCAAAAAGCTCCATCAGATAATGACGGGATGATAGATGAGGTGTTAAATACTTTAGGTGGCGAGGTTATCGGCTAGTTTTTCTTTAATAACAAATTGATTCCAAAAGAATCAGTTTTTTAGTTGATTTTTTTTCTAAAAATCATTAGCCAAAATAAAAAAGCCGCCACTTTGTCGTAAGACAAAGCTTTGGCTTGCGTTTTTCTAATGTGGCGAGTAGCTAATTATGGCGGCATGTAATAACAGTATTATTTCTACCGGGGTATTGTTGAGCGAGAATCGAAAATAGATTTCCACTTTCCTGTACAATGAAAAGTGACCCGCCAGAAAAATGTTCTCTGAGGAGATTTTCTGCATCCTTTGGGTTTTTTGCTTTTTCTGCCACGTTCTTAACTTCACCTTCGAATTCATCGGCATTCATGCGCAAAGGATTTACCGGCATTTTACACCCCCTCTTTGTTGATGAATCTAATGATCACAATAAGAAAATATAGCATACTTTTATATTTATGTCAAGTTTAATTAATTAGGGAATGTCCTAGTTTAAGGTAGTAAGAATAATTTAATAAATTAAGAAGTAATTTATTTTTCTTCCAAGTATTTTAATTTTAAAGCTAATTGATTTTTTTGGTCTCCATAAGCCCTTTCATAAGCCCTTTCAAATTGTTCCCAAGTATCTGCCGATTTAAGAAGCGCGATAACACCACCTAAAGCTCTATCTAAATGAGGCTTGCCAACTTCTTTTGTTAAACTTTGAAATAACTTTTTAGTATAATTACCGCTTTTTGTTCTAGGAGTTTTCTTTTTAACTTCATCTACAACTGGCTTAGGAAGACAGCCATAAACATATTTAAGGGTATATTTACCAACAACTTGATATTTATTCTTTTTAGGGTCATATTGCCAACCTTTAATACGATAAATTTCTTCATAAAAAACATCTATAAAGGTTTTAAGCCAAGGTAAAAATTCTTTTGCCACATATAATGATAATAATTGTTGAAGAGCATCTTTATCTCTAATTTTTTGAAATCCAGTGGCTTCATCAACTAAAGCAATCCAACCAATTTTTCCTACGCCTCTTTGAAGCATTCTGGCTTTTGCCGCTGTAATTTCCTGTCGTTTATTTAACTTACCAGCGTTTGAGGCATCTATCCACACTTGACAGATATCTGCCATAAATTCGGCAGGTATTCCAAAGCCTTTTAATCCTTTTAAGGTTTTGTAAATTATAGGATTTTTTACGCGCGCTTCTAAATCCGTAGAAATAAAGGGTTTTAATGCCTTTAGAGCTAAAAAACGAGGTAAATCGTGCGCGGTTCCGCCCTCTGTAATTTCTAAAGCTTTATTAGTCGCTCTTTGTGAAATAACCCTAGTTTCATCTTCTAAAACAGCACAATCAATTTTCATATTCAAAATTTTGATTGGACTATCTTCATATTGAGATTTAATGATTTTAGCCATAATTTTAATTGGTTAATGCTTTTTGTAAAAGTAATTCAAAACTAGATGAATTTTGTCTATTATTAAATCTAAAACAAAATTCATTTAGATATTTATCAAGATATTTATCGCTAACTTGGTGATACTGACCAATTAAACCTCTTTTAAATAAACTCCAGAAACTCTCAATTCCGTTGGTATGAATATTACCTTTTACATATTCACTCTTGCCGTGAGAAACAATTAAATGATTAAACTGTTTTGTTAGCCCTTTATAAGAAACCCAATCATCAGTCATTAGAGTAGAGCCTTTCATTATATTTTGTTTAATAATAGTTTGAAGCGTACTTTGTCCAACATCTTTTACTTTTTTAGCTTTAATTTTTCCACCTCTTTCCAATGTTCCCATTACAGCTGTTTTTTCCTTGGTACTTCTACCAGTTGTTCCACCGCCTCTTTTATTATTATGCTTGTTCTTTTCTTTACCACCAACATAAGTTTCGTCTGCTTCCACAATACCGCTTAACAAACCGTCATCATCAACCATAGCTTCCCGAATACGCATTAACATATACCAAGCAGTATTCTTGTTGACTGAAATATCTCTTGATAGTTGGCGCGAACTTAAACCTTTCTTAGCATTTAAAACTATACTAATAGCTAGAAACCATTTCTGTAAATCCAGCTTAGTCTTGTGAAAAATAGTATCAACCAGTACACTAAAAGAAGTCTTACAAGCATTACAATGGTATCTATGTTCTTTAGGCATAGCTGAAATCCTTTTGGATTTACAATAAGGACAAGTAGGTTTTCTTTTCCACCTTATTTCTTCCAAATAAGCTAAACAATCATTATGGCTAGGAAATCGTTTATAAACTTCTACAATATTCATATTTTTTAGTTATTTAATAATTAAACTACCTTATACTGGTACAATATCATATTGTAGAATATTGTCAAAGAGCATAACTTGTGGAAAACTCCACTACCTTAAACTAGGACATTCCCATTAATTAAATCAAAAAACCGTCAACAATAAAGTGTCGCTTTCAACAAATCAAAAACGGCTTATTTAAGCCGAATTTTTTAGTTATCCAGAGCTATGTATTACTTCCGTTACCTGGCTC
>CAZPMS010000005.1:0-112020 GCA_964588165.1 uncultured Gammaproteobacteria bacterium | reverse complement strand
CTTTGTTCAAATTCATAATCACTTTTCCTTTAAGCTATAAAGAGACTAATTTTAGCAAACCTACTTTATAACCTTTAATTATTATGTAACCCTTTCTGTTAAAGATAAACTTTACTCTTGACATCTTTAAAATGACATCTATAATGTACTTGAGGCTATCCTCCAAAGTATTTATACCTTGGAGGAAAGCATCAAAATCGCTTTTCGCCAGGAATCCCTGAGGTAACCCAATGGGATTTTTGGTTTTTATAAAAACTTTTTCTAACATCTTTCAGCATTTTATTGAGCCAATATTTATTTTTTAAGCTTTTTATAAAGCTTATTTTTTTATTTTGCATAAATAAAATTTTAAATAATCTATTTTTAGATCAAATAAACTCTAAAAAATAACTACTTTGTGCTGTTTATTACTATATATCTTGTTTTTAACAAATAACTAACAATTCTATTTTGACTATAATTCAGTACTTATTTTTGAAAAAAGCCCTAACTTTAGTCATTTTTTCCTTTAAAATAGGTAATTTAACTATTATGCGACGGCGCAATTTTTAGAGCCGTCACTTATTGCTATCTTTATCTTAGTTAATGTCAAAAAAAATGTCAAATGTTACTAAAGCTAGCTAAAAAAAGAACACCCCGCCAAATTGGCGAGGTGCCCATATAAACTATTTATATTTGCGTAGCTCAACTCCTTTATTAATAAAAAGAGAACTTTCACGCAAATAAACAATGTTTACTTCCCTTCCGGAATAACCAATTATTGGTCAAACCTTAAAATAGGAAGATTTTTTATTTTTCCAGTATTACTACTGGAAATTATTAAAATAATTCGCTGGTGCCGCGGGAGAGACTCGAACTCTCACGGGATTGCTCCCACTGGATTTTAAGTCCAGCGCGTCTACCAATTCCGCCACCACGGCTCGTCATAACCGTGCTCCAGCTTTCATTTTTGGCTTAAGAGCCAATAATTTCAGCTTCCACGCGGTTATTCCTCTCAAAATTTACCAAAGGTAAATTTTGTCAGCCCACCTATAGGCGGGCTGAAGAGGGGGATATTCACGAAAGGTAAAGCATTCGAATTTATTCGGATGCGAAACCTGAAGTGAATAATAACCCGATGGAGCGAGTGACCGGATTCGAACCGGCGACCTTTTCCTTGGCAAGGAAACGTTCTAGCCAACTGAACTACACTCGCTCGCCAAAACTTTCGCTCTGCGAAAATTTAGGCGAGCGGGCCATCTTTATCTAGATGACTCTTTGTACCTCCAATAACTTTACTAATATAATATCTACCCCAACCAGTTTTTAAATATTTTTCTCTTTTAAAAGCCTGATTTTTAAATAAATATCCCTCAAAATATATTAATTTAAAGGGTAATCTATTTTTAGTTGATTCTACAAGCCCTAATTTATGCTGTTTCAGCCTTCTATTTAAATTACTAGTACAGCCTGTATAAATACCAAAATCCTCATAACTTAATAAAATATATACATAATACATAATCACTTTTCTTTAATCTTTAGCGATTATAACCAAAATTTACTTATTTGTAAATACCTTAATAAATAACTCTAATTTCTTTATTTTTTGAAATTCTTCCCCTTATTATTTCTATATTACTCTTAGAAACATTATAGTATTTTGCCAATAATTCAACAACTTCCTGATTAGCCTGGCCACCAACAGGAGGGGATTTAACTTTCACCCTTAGCTCACCCATTAAATTCTCCTGAATATATGCAATGCTGGATCTGGAAATTACCTTAATTTTTACTATTTTTTCAGTCATTTATGTATTTGTCATTTTTCTTGACCCAGCTACTCGCGAGCGGCTGGGTTGACAAGGTTAATTTTAATATATAAGTTAATAGATGGGGAGGTAGCTGATTATTCATGGGTATTTCAAAATATTATGGAATCAGACTTGCCTAACTTTTGGGTCAAAACAATTCATAAGCTTACGGGCTTAACACTCTTTGACTACAAGAAAAAGGTTAAGAAAATTACAGAGCAATGTGTTAAGGAATATCTAAAATCAAAAAAAATAAATTACCGGTCAATTGAATTAATTACAATTAGAGATGGGATGAATTATAGAGCCTATGATGGTGGCTCTTTTTTAGTTAAAGTTAATTTTAATAACAACCCCCCCTTAAAGCTATTTGTAAAAAGGAATACAAAACTAAAATGGTTTTGCCTGGCACGGCCCCCATTTAAATTTAAAGGGACTTCCCACCTAAAAGATCATAACTACCATTTACATAAGTTTATCTTCCAGCAGGGTATTAAAGTGCCTCGACCTCTTTTTTTCTGTAAAAACCGGAGGATTATAATAACTGAATACATCAAGGATTTACCTCTTAAGAAGGCCTTAAAAAATGATTGCGACAAAACTACTGAAATTTTTAAAAGAGCTGGCAGGCACTTAGGTAAACTTCATCTCTTAAATATTACCTACCGAAAATTAAAACCTCAACACACTTTTATAAATTTAAAGTCAGAAAATATTACTTTTATTGACTGTGAACTTCTAACAAAAACTGGATCTATAAATGATTTTAGTAATGACTTGCGATACCTTTCAGAACAATTATTTTATAGCCTTCCTAAGAAAAAGGCACTTGATTTATATAGAAAAGTTATAGAAGGATACAAAGAAGTTGTTGATCAAAAAACTTATAAAGAGGTTTTATTTATTTTAAAAAAAGAAGTTAAAAAAATAACTAGAATATACTTAATTAAAAAATTCACCTTTAATCTAATACTCTTCTTAAATGACTCTCTTAATCGTATTTCCCGAGGCTATATCAGAATTTAGCTTTATAAATAATTTTTAAAATCTGCTCGTGGACCAGACCGTTGGTGGCTAAAATATCTTTGGACCCTATGGTCCAATTTTTATTTTTGAAATCTGTTACCCTGCCGCCGGCCTCTTTTACAATTAAAGCTCCGGCAGCTACATCATATAAATTAGCGCCTGGCAGCATTATGGCTTCAGTCCGGCTAGCGGCTACAAAATTAAATTCCATCACCGCACAGCCAATCTGACGGTAATCAAAGCCCTTTTGTTTAAATTCTGAATAAAGTTTAATAGCTCGCTTTATATCATTATTCAAACTTCCATGGCAAAAAGTTAATAATGATTTACTCATTAATTTTTGTTTAGAAACTTTTAGCCTTTTACTATTGGTAAAAGCGCCCTTGCCTCTTTCTGCAACTGTTAATTCATTAAGTTCAGGAATATTGGTTACCCCTAAAACCATTTCATTTTTATAAGCCAAAGCGATTGAAACGCCATATGCCGGCAAGTGCATGGAATAATTGGTAGTACCATCAAGCGGATCTATTATCCAAAAATAATCGGACTTTTTATTATTCTGGCCAATTTCTTCTGATAAAATTTTATGTGAAGGAAAATTCTTTTTTATTTTATTTAGAATAATTTTTTCGGCCGCCGTATCCACCCAAGTTTGAATTTGGTCTTTGGACTTAAACTTTAAACCTTTGGACCTATCAAACTTATCAAAATTCTTTTTTAGAAAAATTCCCACTTCTTGTGCCATTTCTTTGGCTAATTTTTTTTCTTTATTGAAATTCATAAATATAATTAATGATTGATGATTAAAATATCTGCGATTGATCCGTGAACTATCTGCGATATTACTTCATCTGATCTAAAACCTTCAATTCCAGCTCATCTGATTTTGTATCATAAACGGCAAAAGTGGCCCGCTGGAACAAGCCGGCCAAAGTTCCGGGATTAACCAGTTTGGTTTTGCCGACTGTTTCTTCCCAGGGCTTATGGTTATGGCCATAAAAAACTAAATCGTATTTTCCTGCTTCTGCCAGCTCCTTAGCCAAGTGAGGATAATGGACTACTACAATTTTTTTGCCGTCAATTTCAAATTCTCCCTTATCACCATAATGAATTATTTGAGAAAAATTTTTAGCTAATTCCGGGGTTTTATCCCGATCTTCCACATTGCCAAAAACCATATGAATCGGGCCGGAAAAATCTGGACCCAAAGTATTTATTATTATTGACGGTGCACACAAATCCCCGCAATGGATTAACTGTTCAATTTTATTTTTTTTCATCCACGCCAAAGCCTTTTCTAAATTAGGCACGTTATCATGAGTGTCGGAAATTATGGCTATTTTCATAGATTTTTATAAGTATCTTTATTTCTTAATTTAACAGCATCAATAACAACATCATTATTTTCATAATGAAAAATAACCCGAAAATTTCCAGATTTTATACGATAAAAATCGCTGTTTTTAATTTTAATTATTTTAAAACCTATTTGATTTCCTTGATCCAAATCATTAATTAGTTTAAAAATTCTTTGGCGATCTTCTTGACTTATTTTTCTTAAAAGCTTTTCTATTTTATCCATCAATTTTCTTTAAAACTTTTAATAGGTCTTTAGCTTTAATACCTTTACCCTTATTATCCCTAATAGCATCAAAAACAGTATATTCTTGTTTATCAAGCTTACTCAAATCCAAAGGCCTAATTTCCAGTACATCTTTTTTTTCTTTAATAAAAAACCTGTCGGTATTAAAATTCTTGCGCCATTTAGCCGGCAGGGTAATTTGTCCTTTAGTTGTCGCTTTAGCTATAATAGTCATAAATTTATAAGTAATACTTTCTTACATTCTTACTTTATTACCTTTTTTATTTAATGTCAAGCCTTATCATTCAAAAAATAGGTATTCTTATATTTCAACCTTCATTAAATCTTTTGCTACCACAATCGGGCCCTTATAATATTTTTGAGCTTGTTTTTTTAAATCATATTTTTCAGCTAATGAAGAAATATGTGAAAGGATTAACTTTTTAACCCCTGCTTCATTGGCTGTATTTCCACACTCTTCCGGAGACATATGAACGTCTACCTTCTTCTGAATCGGTGTAGAGCAATCTAAAATCGCCACATTTGCATTCTTGCATATCTTTATCAAACTTTGATCATAATAACCATCACTTCCAAAAACAATACTTTTATTATTATATTCAAATCTATAAGCGCTACAAATTGAATGTGAATGTTTAACGTCTTTTGATTTAACTTTCCATTTTCCAAATTTCTTTCTGTTATTAACCAGCTCTTCTACTTTAACAGGATATTGCTCTTTACCTTCAGGAAAACAAGCCTTCCTAAAATGTTGATAGTCTCTTTTAAAACCTTTGTAGCCAACTAAAGTAATTTTTTTAGATTTTTTATTATGAACCCTTCTTAAAATATGAAGAGAGTGTAGAATAGAAACCAAATCAGCTATATGGTCAGTATGCCTGTGGGTGATAAAAATATAATCCAGATCATTATAATTAATTTTTGCTTTAATTAGTTGTCTAAGAACTCCGCTTCCACAATCTACTAATACATTATCTCCTCCAATATTTAAAAAATAGCCAGAAGCATTTCTTTTTAATGATGGGATTATAGTTCCTGTACCTAAAATAGTTAATTTCATAATAAATCCTTAAAAAAATCTTTAACAAATTTATATCCTTCTTCAGCCATTTTTCGGCCATTATTGGTAAAAATGTTATTATATTCCTCAAATAAAATATCCCGCACCTTTTTAAGGCCGTCTCTATGGTTTTTTCTTATCAAATCTTGATAATTAATAGACTCTTTAATAATTCCAAATCTGCCAACTTGCTGGATCATATCACTATCAAATAAAACTTTAGCTTCCGGTGTGTTAACTAAATTGGATTGATTTTTCCAGGGCAATTGATGGGCAATAACACAATAAACAACCTCCTCCACAAACCTTTGTTCAAAATTTTCTTTTTCTAAATATTTCCTAGCTATCTCGGCGCCTTTCTCTCCATGATCCTTGCTACCTTTGACAATATCATGGAACAAAACAGCTACATCTACAATATCTTTATCAGCCTTTTCTAAACCGGCTAGTTTTTTGGCAATCGGACGCATGGCCTGGGTATGATACCAATTCAAAGAATCCAGTTTGCTTTCTACAAACTTTTCTATTTTATTAAGCTGATCTTTAGTTATCTCCATATTTTATCTTCTTAGCTAAATACATAAACGGCGTATCTAAAACTGCCACAATCACTTTTATTATATAAGTAAACAACATTAATTCCCAGAGCGGGTATACTCCGGCAAAAGCAATAATAGTGAAAATGGCAGAATCAACTAACTGTGAAATGAGAGTTGAACCATTATTCCTTAACCACAACATTTTGCCACCGGTTTTTTGCTTTATTTTATTAAAAATCCAAACATCTAAGTGCTGGCTGATTAAATAGGCAACCATTGAACCTAAAACTATCCTGGGAACCAAAGTAAATAAAGTTTGCATAGCTTCTTGGGCAAAGTCATAATCTGCCGGAATAAACCTGATAATAAACTGGCTCATTACTAAAAAGAAGGCAGAAACAAAAAAACCAATCCTAACGGCACGGACAGCTTCTTTTTTACCCCAGTGTTCACACAATAAATCAGTAGCTAAAAATATAGAAGCATATAATACATTACCGCCGGTTACAGCCAGGCCAAATAAATAGATGCCTTTTACCACAAAAATATTCATTAAAACCACTTGGACAGCTATTAAGCCAATCAGCCAGGCTCTACCTAACCTAAAAGCCAGCAAAACAAAACTTAAAGAAACTAGGGTCATTATTATAAATAAAATTTCATTACTCATAATTGTTTGACAAAATTATTAATTACTATAAAATGATTTAGTTAAGTACATACTAGGAGGAAAAGATGACACAAGCTGATACAGTGATTACATTTGGAACCAATAGGGGTAAATCTTTTGAGCTAACTGTAATATGCAATGATAAGATTAAATTTGTGTTGAACGAATTAGAGGCAGAAGACTTGCTAAAACTGGATTCTGTCCAAATTAGAGGTAAAGTCAATTTTCTCACTATCACTCTGTTTGATCTTGGTTGCCAAGTAAAAGAATTTACAATTTACGGAATATTTATTAAAACTGAAGGGGTGTGGTATAAAAGCAACCGCAACGTACAAAACATGATCTTAGATTTAATCTCTGGGAAAATCTAATCGACCAACAGGTCGATTTTTTTTAGTTAATAACTTTTTTAACAACAATATAACTAAAAATAAAATAATATTTACAATTATCATAGCTATCACTAAAGCCAGAACTTGAGCCAAACCTTCACTATTAATAAAAAAAGATGCAGCAATAAGTGGCCAGATAGTTTTTAAATCAGCTA
Organism: uncultured Gammaproteobacteria bacterium; assembly: GCA_964588165.1. Classification (GTDB taxonomy): domain Bacteria; phylum Patescibacteriota; class Patescibacteriia; order UBA1558; family UBA10009; genus CAZPMS01. Next base: position 104,782 of record CAZPMS010000005.1, on the reverse strand, counting down.
CCGAAGGCCCCAGCATTACTCCGATGTTTAAAAAGATTACCAATAAAACCCAAGCCTGCCAAGTTAATAAATTCAAACCAGATGCAATGGCAATTAGATTTTCCCAAATGTTTGGCGTGTTAATGGCTAAGGATGTTTCCAACCAAAAATAATTTAAAATGCCTACAACAACTAAACCTACTATCATCGGGCCGATAGCTGTAAGCATAGGCCCTAAAATTGGTACTTTAGGCCGGTAATGGGTTACATAACCTACAGTTGAAGTTACCCTAAAACCGGTTACCCGCCCGCCCGTTAAAATACAAAACAGAGCATGCGATGATTCATGGATAAAAATTCCCAGCCAAGTTAACGGCTTCATCCATTTTACCTTTAAATACCTTTCTCTAAGGTAAACACTAAAGTAGCCGAGGATTAAAATTATGATAATGTAAATACCGACTGTCATAGTTAAATTCTAAATAAAATTTTTCCTACGTCATCCTAAACGGAGTGAAGGATCCCATTAAATTTACCACGTGCTAAAGTAGTGGGATTCTTCGGCTATGCCTCAGAATGACGTTTTAAAATTTTATTTTCTTAACTTTTTAATCACTTTTAAATCCGTACTATGATCTCCCTTCTCATCAATCGGGGTTTCTAAAATCATGCTAACTTTTTTAAGCTTGGGATGATTAATAAATTCCTTAAAGCCCACTAAACCGATTTTACCTTTGCCAATATGTTCATGCCTATCAACTTTACTGCCGAAATCTGTTTTTGAATCATTAAGGTGAATTAATTTGAGTTTTGACAAGCCTATTATTTTATCAAACTCCTTTAGAGTTTTGTTGACTGACTTTTTATCCCGCAGATCATAACCTGTAGCAAAAGCATGGCAGGTGTCAAGGCAGACTGAAAGTCTGTCCCGAGCGGAACGAGGGACCCCATTAATGATAGTATTAATTTCTTCAAAAGTATCACCAACAATATTTCCGGAACCGGCTGAATTTTCTATTAAAAACGTAGCAGCGCCCTTGTAACCGGTTAAAATTTTCTTAATGCCTTTTATAACTTGGCTGACTGCTTGGTTGCGAGGTAAGTTATTGGCGCTGCCTAAATGAGTCATCACATATTTAACGCCTAGCTTGCTTGCTCGTTCCAATTCTTCTCTAATAACTTCAATTGACCCGTGCCTTATCCGGTTATTGGTTGAAGCCAGGTTGATGTAATATGGCGTATGAATATAAGCTTCCGACTGGCCGTTTACCTTCATCTCCGATTGAAAACTTTTAACAATTTCTTTGGTTAATTCTTGTGGCTTGCCGCCCCTTGGAGAACGTGAAAAAATTTGGAAAACTTCATTTCCAACAGCTTTAGCATTGCTAGGTGCTTTATAAATTCCACCGGCAATTGATACATGTGAACCAAATTTCATAGTTATTGTCACTCTGGAGCGAAGCGATAGAGTCTCACACGACCAGATTCTATCACTTCACTCCGTTACGTTGCTTAAATGACGGTCGTGTGGTTCATTAATTATAGCAAAAAAGGGGCATTTCTGCCCCATTTATTATTATACTTTAAATTATTTATTTCAAACTTTCCTTTTTTAACATTTCAATAACTTTCCTGTTCCTGACAATGGTTTTTAAATAACCTTGATAGCCGTCTGTTTTTACATTAGCCTCTGCCTCTGGATTGCCTTGGGCTTGAGTTAAAATTTTCTTAGTTTCTTCTGCCAGTTCTTCTTTTGTAACTTCTATTTTTTCAGCATCGCCAATTTCTTTGATTATGATTGAAGTTTTTACCCTGTCTTCTGCCTTGGGCTTGAATTCTTTTTCCAATTCTTTTTTATCTTTTTTAATGCTTTTTAAATAATCATCAAAAGTTAAACCCTGCCTGGTAATGCTGTCTTCAAATTCATGGAGCATTCTATGGGATTCTGAATGGATTAAATTTTCCGGGATTTCAGAAAATTCTGCCTGTTCTACAATCTTTTTTAGAAGTTCAATTTCTACTCGTTGCTCTTCATGAAATTTTCTTTCGTCTTCAAGGTTTTTTCTGATTTTAGACTTTAAATCTTCCAGGCTTTCTGCGCCTAAACCTTTAGCCCACTCATCGGTTGCCTTAGGCAGTTCTTGATTATAAACGGCAAGCAGTTTAACTTTAAAATCACATTCTTTGCCGGCCACCATTTTATTTTGATACTCTGTTGGAAATTTTAATTTGAATTCTCTTTCTTCATTTTTCTTTAAGCCTTCTATTTGTTCTTCAAAACCGGGAATCATCTGGCCTTCGCCTAAAACAATCGGATATTTTTTGCCTTGGCCGCCTTCTATAACCACTTTGTCCAGGCTTACTTCAAAATCAACTTCCACCCTATCACCTTTTTGTGCTTCTCTTGCCACTAAAACTTCCTTAACCTGCATCTTTTTTAAATCATTAATAGATTTGTCTATTTCATTATCTTCAACTTTAATTTCCTTTTTTTCTACTTTAATATTTTTATAATCACCCAGTTTTATTTCCGGCATTAGGCTAACTGTAGCCTTAAAAGCAATGGGATTGCCTGGGGCCACTTTTTCCATTTCAATTTTAGGCTGGCCTACGGCATCAAGATCTTCCTGTTTTACAGCTTCAATATAAAAATGGCTAACAATATTATCCAGAGCTTCCTGGTAAATATTCATTTCACCAACCTTTTGTTTAACAATATGGTAAGGCGCCTTGCCCGGCCTAAAGCCTTCTATTTTAGTATTTTTAGAAACCCTAGCTGCAGCTTTTTCTAAAAACGGCCTGGCTTCATCGGTAGATACTTCAATCTCCAATAGCACTTCTGATTTTTTTGGTTGTGACTTACTTATCTTCATGATTTTAAAAATTTATTTATAAATGTAGGGTATATTGTAATTTACCCATAACAGTTTGTCAAGCCGATTATCGGCTAACCTTTGCAAAAAATAAAAAAATGTGTTTTAATTAAATAGTAATTTTAAAAAATTTACATTTTGTTCATTCAATCCCAACCCCTTTTAGGGGAAATAGCCTGGTTAATTAACTAGGCAAAAAAACGGAGGTAGCATAGGATGAAACATCTGCTCCTTGTTTTGATGGCCATGTTATTCATGGTCATTGGTTTGAGCCATGCCATCGGCCCACCCTACATCGGGGCGACCGATGATAACATGGCAACATTCGATTTCGTGATTACGACCCCGTTCAACTTCGTGATTACGACCCCGTTCAACCAGGCGGTGGTTGACGGCAGTCAAGTTGCAAACATCGTGCCGAGTCTGAACCAGACCATGATGATTGCTGGCAACGACGAAACATTACTAATGGGGTCGCTCGATGCCAAACTCGTTGTGCTCAACGATGTGCAGTATCTGAACGACTCAAACGAACGGCCGGTTCCAAACGTTAGCGATTACGCCATTCTTGGCACGTTTAACCACGTAAGTGATTTGATGAGGTCGCTCGATGCCAAAGATATTGTGATCGTGGTAGGCCTGAGCAATTCGCAGAACGCGCGCAACAACCATCATACCGTTTATGGCGAAGAAGTGCCCGGGGTTGAAACTATCATGCTGATTCGAAGCATCAACAACCCGTTCAATAGAAGCTCGCTTCAATCTGCCGGATCAACGACGTAGGGAATGGATCCCTTTCGATCCGGTAGCAAGTAGCAAGAACAGCTCTGGAGCCCGTCACTCATAAATGATGGGCTCTTTTTATTTGCCAAAAAAAATAGCTTATGTTAAATTAATATAGCTATAATTTAGTATTGACACAGATAGTATATTGTGTTATTATGCTTTATTCGCAATTAGAACCTTTAAACAAAACATTATAAATATAATCCCGGTAAAACACTGGGAAGTAGCAACCCAACACACGGAGGAAACCGAGTATGAAACGACACGTCATTCTGATGTTTGTGATGCTCTTCTTGCTCGCCTGGTTCGTTGATACTGGGCCGCCAATGGTTGAAGATTCCTTCGCCATAAGCTCTGAAGTGTCTTCCACCGATTTTGATGTTCCGGTCGCGCTGGACCGTATCTCGTTGATGTACGAGCATCCGTTCACCATCGAATACGCCGTCTACTCGCCCGGGTCGCTGGCCCCGCCTCTGCCGATTGCAGAAACGGTCAACAACACAGCCGTAAACGCCTTTTATATTGATGATGAAAGTACCCTCGGCGATTTCGGCGAAAATGTAATCATGCCGGATTATTGGCATGACTGGGAAAATAACGAACTATTTGGTTTTGGAGGCTGCGATCAGAATGCATTCACGATGAACTGTCCAACTGACAATATGATGGCAGCTGGCAGCATCGGCGGATACTTCAACGACTACTGGACCGTATCGGATCCGGGAAAATTCCAAGAGGTTGAAACCATCCTGCGATTGAATTATTCGACCTTCGATCAATTCGATTATGATGGTATTCACCTCAACCTTCCATCCGTACAATTGAGCTTCGTCTGATCCGCCCTGGGCAGGGGTAATCATACCCCCCTGCGAATACAGCAAACCCTGTTTACTTTTGTAGACAGGGTTTCTTTTTTTATATTGACAAAAACCAAACTCTTTGATAATTTATTATATTCAGCACATAAAAAACAACTAAACTTCGGAGTAGTTATGTTTGGAATAGAAGTTGCCCATCTGCTTTATGCCCTACTGGCAACAGCTTCAATTATTATTCCGGCTATTCTAATTGCTAAGCAAGAAGTAGCTATTGAAGGGCCATTTGGCTGGAGCGCCTTAACTTTTACCAACCGGTTTTCTATTAGCCACTGGTACAGCAAATTTTTCCGATGGATTACCGGACAGGATAAGTGGGCTACCGAATATCACCTGAATTCCATGCTTATTTGGATGGCCATCTATGCCGGAGTAATATTTTTTATTCCGGCCTACACTTTATTTATGGGGGAAGAGTGGAATTGGCCGGCCTTTTGGGCTTTATTTACCTTGGCAGCTTGCTGCTATATTGAACTGGTGGTAGTGGAAGACTATATTTGGTTTTTAATCCACCCTTACTACGGACCCGCCAGGCATAATAAAAACTTCGTGCCTTGGTTCCAAAATTTCCGTTTAGGAATCCCTAAAAGTTACTGGCGGGGGATGATAGTTACCTTTTTAGCCGCCAGCCTAACCAGCCTTTTCCAGCAGAATTACCTTTTGTTTATTATTTGGTTGCTTACTTTTATTTTAACCAATTTTATTACCCTTGGCATAATCAGGCCTTGGACCAAAAGGATCGCTCGGAAAAATCTGTCTGCCCACTGGTGGAACTGGGTTAAGGATGTAGTTATTCAACGTTATCCATATGCTTGTGAAACTCTCCATCCCTCAGCTAAACCCCGAGTCTTTGTGCTTGGTCCTGGTGTTTTAAAAGACCTAATAAGCCGGGGAGAGGTTGTGCTGCTTGAAGATGCTCTTGGACAAAATCCTTGGCAAGAATAATTTTGCTAACCGTCAAATACATCTTTGGCGGTTTTTTTATTTAAAAAAGCTTTGCTGAAAAAGCAAAGCTTTTAATACTATGTATAAGATCCAAAACTAGCCGTTTGTTTCCTCCACAGTTAAACGAAGTGCCTCAACTGGATCTTCTGCCGTAATGATCGGAGTTCCAATCACTTGCAAATCCGATCCACCCTCAACCGCATCCTTAGCCGTGGTTTTCCTTCGCTGATAATCAAAGTCGGGTTTCAATTCCTGATACCACAACGGTCGAATGGCTGGCGTCACTTTTTTCAGATCTTTGATTTCCAAATTATCATCGAAGACCGAAAAGTCACGAGCTGAGCACACAACCTGTGGTGCTCCAGCCAACTTTGCCCATCTCGAAAACTTGAGAACGGTCGCCTTGACCGAACCGCCATAGGTAAGTTGACACTGTTCCTCGCTCATACTGGTAAGAACAGTCACTGCCAGCACCTTAGACATACCGCCCAGACCCTCACCAAACTTCATCATGAATTCAGGCCCAGCCGAAGCATGCACAGTCACCAGGCTTGGTGAGTACTCTAAAAGTTTGCGACCGAAATTCATGCCAGTTGGAGGCACGTCATGCTGCTTCGGATCGGCAAACACTCGACCATACTGACCGATTTCAGCAATAACCGAATAACCATACTCACCCAATAAATCATTGAGTTTGAATCCCCACAAACCTGGTTTGCCCGAAAGAAGCATGGCCATTTTCAAGGCACGATTTTTGGGCATACCATCTAAAGCAACAATAATACTGTCGTTCATCAGTTCCTCCTAGTTGTACAAAAAATGTAAAAGATCGGTTTCTTTCAAAAACTATTTTAAATCAATAAAGCTACCAATAAAAGGGCTACCACATTCAATATCTTAATCATTGGATTAATGGCCGGGCCGGCTGTATCTTTATAAGGATCACCAACTGTATCACCTGTTACTGCTGCTTTGTGTGCCTCGCTGCCTTTGCCGCCATGATTGCCTTCTTCTATATATTTTTTGGCGTTATCCCAAGCACCTCCACCTGATGTCATAGAAAGGGCAATAAACAATCCAGTAATAATCGAACCAACTAATAAACCGCCTAAAGCAACCGGTCCTAAAATAAAGCCTACCAAAATAGGAACAACTACCGGAATTAAAGCTGGTACAATCATTTGCCTTAGAGCAGATTTAGTAACCAGGTCTACTGTTTTAGAATAATCCGGCTTGCTTGTGCCTTCCATAATACCTGGGTTATTTTTAAACTGGCTTCTTACTTCTTCTACTACACCGCCAGCTGCCTTAGCCACAGCTTCCATACTTAGGGCGCCAAATATATAAGGCAATAGGCCACCAATAAATAAGCCAACCAATACCAATGGATTTTCTAAAGGAAATTGTAAATAAATTCCTCTATCAGCAAATTCTTGAACATAAGAAGAAAATAAAACCAAAGCTGCCAATCCGGCCGAAGCAATGGCATAGCCTTTGGTAACTGCTTTAGTGGTGTTGCCCACGGCATCCAATTCATCAGTAATCTTCCTTATAGATTCATCTAAGCCGGCCATTTCGGCAATGCCACCGGCATTATCTGTGATTGGGCCGTAAGCATCAATGGCTACAATTATCCCAGTTAAAGAAAGCATGCTCATAGCCGCAATGGCCACGCCATATAAACCAGCCAGATAGTAGGCCCCTAAAATGGCGGCTACAATTACTATCATCGGCCAAGCTGTAGATTTCATAGAAACAGCCAGGCCAGTAATAATATTGGTGCCGTGTCCGGTTTCGGATGCTTTAGCAATAGCCTTTACCGGCCTATATTTTGTAGAAGTATAGTATTCAGTAATAAAAACCATTAAAGCCGTTACTACTAAACCAATCAATGCAGCCAAATATAAATTTAAGGTGGAGCCTACAACGCCTTTCATCAACCAGTTAGTAACAGGGTAAAACAAAATTGCTGCAATAACACCGGCAGCTATTAAACCTTTATATAAAGCACCCATGATATTTTCTTTCTTACCCAAGCGGATAAACCAACTGCCCACAATGGAACTGATTATAGAAAGGCCGCCAATCACCAATGGATAAACCATGGCGTTTTCATTATTGCCAAAAGCTAAGGCTCCAAGTAACATAGCCGCTACAGAAGTAACAGCGTAAGTTTCAAACAAGTCAGCGGCCATGCCAGCACAATCGCCTACATTATCGCCTACATTATCAGCAATTACAGCCGGGTTCCTGGGATCATCTTCTGGGATGCCAGCTTCAACCTTGCCAACTAAGTCTGCACCTACATCAGCTGCTTTGGTAAAAATACCGCCGCCCAAACGCGCAAATATAGAAATTAAACTACCGCCAAAGCCTAAACCAATTAAAGCATGGATGCTTCCGCCTAAAGCATAAAAACCAGCCACACCTAAGAGGCCCAAGCCAACTACCAAAAAACCGGTAACAGCTCCGCCCCTTATGGCTACAGTTAAAGCTTGTTTTAAACCTGTTTTAGCGGCTTCAGTGGTTCTAACATTGGCCTTTACCGAAACATTCATGCCTATATAACCGGTTAAAGCTGATAAAACTGCGCCCACAATAAAGCCCAAGGCAATATCCATGCCTAAAACCAACCATAATACAACAAATAAAACTACAGCAATTAAAGCAATAGTTTTATATTGGCGGTTTAAATAGGCCTTAGCCCCCACCTGAATGGCTTTAGCAATCTCTTGCATTTTTTCAGAACCGGCCGGTTTTTTAAAAACCGTTTGAATTAAAATAATTCCATAAATAATGGCTGCAGCTGCAGCCACAAGTGAAAAAATTACGCTCATTGACATAGGTTTAATGATTATTAATAATTGATTATTGATTATTTATCCTATTTCTCACTTTCCTGTTTTTTTGATTTTTTCTCCTTAGGTTTTTCATCAGTTGTTACTTCCTCTTCAACTTCTTCCTTGGCTTCTTCCTTTTTATCTTTCTTTTTTGATTTTTCTTTGTCTTCTTTATCATCCGTAGCTTCAACGGAGGATGGTTCTTTTTTAGCTTTAGACTTTTTTTTATCTTCTTTTTCCTCTGGCTTCGGCTCGTCTGATTTATCTTCAGAAGTTTTTTCCAAAACTTTTTCAGCGCCTTCTATATCAATTTTCCAGTCAGTTAACTTGGCTGCTAACCTAACATTTTGACCGTCGCGGCCAATGGCTAATGAAAGTTGGTCTTCTTTTACTTTAACCACGGCTGTTTTTTCTTTTTCATTTACTTTTACCGATTCCACTTTAGCTGGAGACAAAGCAGAAGTAATAAATTTTTCCGGTTCCTCGGACCATTCTACAATATCAATTTTTTCACCGCCCAGTTCAGTGATTACTGTTTGAACCCTGGTACCCCTTTGGCCCACACATGAACCAACCGGATCAATATTTTCTTGGTTAGAAATTACGGCAATTTTAGATCTGGCGCCTGCTTCTCTGGCTACCGACTTAATTTCTACTGTACCTGCTTCTATTTCCGGCACTTCGGTTTTAAATAATTCGTTTAACAAACTGGAGTGGGTTCTGGAAACTATTAATTCTGGACCTTTAGGAGTCATATTAACAGAAACAAGATAAAACTTAAAACGTTGGCCCGATTCATACCTCTCGGAAAAAATCTGCTCCTCGGGAGTCATAATGGCTAAAGTTTGTCCGATATCAACAAAGACTATTTTGCCTTCTCTGCGTTGGATGGAGCCGGTAACTATCTTGCCTTCTTTCTCTTTGAATTCATTATAAATAACTTCTCTTTCGGCCTCCCTTAAACGTTGGATGATAACCTGTTTGGCTGTTTGAGCTGCCATTCTGCCAAATTCATCCGGCACTTCCAGCTTTGTTTTAATCTCCTCACCAGTTTTTGCCTTAGCTTTTAATTCTTTAGCTTCAGATAGCATAATTTCGATTTTGGGATTGAATTTTCTAAGGCTTTCTTCGTCCACTTCTTCACCAGCTTCCTTTTTCTTTTCAAACTCCTCACGTTCTTTTTCCAGTTCTTCCAAATCCATATCTTCTACCACAATTTTAACATCAAAAACTTCCATATCTCCGGTATCAAGATCAAAATTAACTTGGATATTTTGATTTTTTTGGCCAAAATCTTTCCTAAAAGCAGCAGCCAAAGCTGCTTCTATAGTTGATAGAACAGAATCAAGAGAAATATTTTTTTCATCACAAATCTGCTGAATAGCATTTTTTAAATCTGACATAAATTTTGTATTAAAGGTTTAAAAAAAGCTAGTGTTATTAACACTAGCTTAATTTCAATATATCAATCTATTTTCTAATTGTCAAGTTTTTCTTGGTCGTCTTTTTCAGTAGGATAAGGTGTATAAGCGGAAGGTGGTGGAGAGGCCCAGTAATCCATTTCTTCTTGAACCAAGGAATCTATTGCTGAATCATCTTCTTCCGGCTTTATCGGCTCTATCTTTATTTCCTCATTAGATGTTTTCTTCGGGACTTCATTAATCCAAGTCGGCGGGCTTTCGGGTGGCTTAGTGGAAGGCGGAACAGGCGGAGGAGGCAGGCCACCTTCTCCTTCTCTTTTAAAATCTTTTTTAATATTGCCCCGGCTAACAGCCAGCCAAACAAATACAATCACCATCAGTAAAGCCAGTAAAGATATGCCGATAACTCGGTTGCGTTTCATTTTCTCCTGTAGCTTCTTTTCTTTAAATTCGCCTTCTAAAGCGTTGCCTAACTCACTAAAAGTTGCTGCTTCTTGAAGTGTATTATTAGATTCACCAAGCTCTTCTTCTTTCATTAAATCTGCTTTTGTAATAGTAGTTTCAGTTTCAATTGAAACACCGCCCTCTATACGGCCAGCCTCTACTTCTACTTGATGAAGTTCTTGATCTGGTTCAATAATATCAACTTCTTGTTCAACTTTCGGTTCAATAATATCTATTGGTTTATCTTGATCCAATTCATCAGAAGCAGGATCAGCCGGTTCTTTAGTTATAGGCTTAGGCTCTGGAACATTAAAATAAATATATTCAGATTCTTTGCTTTGATCATACCAACCTGGCTTTTCACTATATGCAATGGTGTAAACATAATGCCTACCTGGGGCCAAGTTAAAAGAAGGCTTCACATAAAAACTGCCGTAATAATCTTCATGTTTAACTTGTTTTACTCCAGTAAGTTCCACGCCGTCTAAAAAAACCTTTACCACAGTTGTTTTCCAAGTTAAGCCGGTTATGGCTGGCCTGGCAGAAGTTACTTCATTTTCTGCCGGTGTAAAGGTTGTTGGCGCAGGCACCAAGCAATGCTTAAGATGGCATTCACCCTCAGCTGCACTCACTCCAAATGGCAGAACGGTTAAAATTAAAAATAGAATTATTCCCCCTATAAATATTCTTTTTTCCGTAAGTAAAATTATTCTTATCATCACCATAACTTAACTTAAAAATGGGCTAAAAAGCAAGTGGTAAAAATGAGTATAAGTTGTTAATAATTATCCATCTCTACTGCTTGGAAATGCCTAAGATAAGCTTTTTTTTGTGATTTCTTTATCTGAATTGCAATTAAATCTATTTGCCAATCTTTATTATATTCTTTATCAACCAAATACCTATTAACGGCCTTATTGAATCTGGCTTGCTTTCTACCATCAAAAGCTTCTTCTGGGAATCCAAAGATTAAACTTGTCCGTGTTTTAACTTCAACAAAGACCAATTTTTCATTTTTTTGGCAAATTATATCAATTTCACCGCTCTTTATTCTAAAATTATTCCCAATTATCTTATAACCATGGCGATTTAGATGCTGGCAAGCTAATTTCTCGCCTAATTTGCCAATTTTTGATTTACTGGACATAAAAACAGAGTTATTTTAAAACCCTGTTTTACTAATTATTTAAATATATTTATTAAATTCAGCCTTTTCTTTTTGTTGTTGCTTTATTTTAGGCACTTCAATAAAAATATACTTTAAAATGAACGCTAGCCAAACTAAACAGACTAAAATCCAAACAGCCAGCCAAATTCTCATGCCTAAATAAGGAGTTCTCTGTTGTTTTAGAAAAACTAGAATTAAACCAACTATGCCAAAACTAAATCCGAAATTGGCCAATTTAATCCATATTTTCTGGGTTAAACTATTATTCTTATTTTTCTTTTTATAAATTAGGCTGATTATTCCCCAAAGAATACCTAAAACAAACAAACCGGTTACCATATAAAAAGCAGTTCGATTAAAAGGCAAAGGAATAAAGTCAAACCAAAATGATAAATCTAATAAATTGCTCATATGCCATATTTTAAATCAATTTACAATTTTTGCAAGGTGAGGTTAAAAAAAATAAATAATGATTAATGATTGATAGTTTTTAAAAACTAAGGTGTTTATCCTTAGTCATCAATCATTAATTTTAAATCATTGATTATTATTTCTCAAAAATAATGCCGTAGTGACTATTACCAGCCTCAAAATCTTTTAGCTTTTTAAAGCCGGCTTCTGTTGTTAAAGTTTCAGCCAATTCCTTAGGTACCTTCATATCTTGGGCTGGGCCAACCGGACCAGAAGTTGCCCGCCACTCTATAAGTAAAAGCTTGCCACCCTTCTTTAATAGCCGGTGTGCTTCTTTTAACATTTCTTGATGAGCCTTGGATTGAAATAAAGTATTAACCAATAAAACATAATCTAAAGGTCCAGAAATTTTTGTGGCACCAACCATCTCTAAATTAGTCCAGACAGTTTTAATATTTTGCAAACCTTCCTGCTTGGCCTTACCTTCCACTGAAGATAAAACATCTTTTTGGATATCACATGAATAAACAATCCCCTTGTCACCCACCAACTTAGCTGCCTGCAAACTAAAAAAAGCCATAGAACCACAGCCTAAATCACCCACCTTGGATCCATAAGGGATTTCTAAAACATTTTTTAGTAAATGCTCCGGATCAAGCAGTTCATTGCCTCCGGCATATCTTTGATTGTCCATATTGGTATTATAGCAAAAATAGTGAGTAGGTTGTAGCCCGCCTTGCTCGCCTCGCGTCGAAGCGGACCGGCGAGGCAGGTGAGTAGGTTTAAATATCATTCTACAAACTACCACCTACCAACTAGAAATTTTTAACCGGTCGATAACTGGTCCGATGGATTTTACAAACGCCGTGTTTTTTTAAGCATAACTTATGCAAGGCTGTGCCATAACCTTTATGTTTATTAAAATTATAGTTAGGATATTTTTTATGATATTTCCGCATCATTCTATCGCGGTAAACTTTAGCTAAAATGGAAGCGGCAGCAATTGATAAAACTTTACTATCACCTTTTACAATAGATTCAAATGGCAAGTTATGTTTAAAACCATAAACTTTATCTAATAACAAATAATCTGGATCTATTTCCAACTTTCTTATGGCACGCTTGATAACTAAAATATTAGCTTTAGTTATTCCGATTTTATCTATTTCTTTATGGCTAACAATACCAACCGACCAAATAACTTTTTCTGACAAGTTTTCAAATATTTTCTCCCTTTGATTTTCTGACAATAATTTTGAATCGCGTATTTGTTTTGAAATTGGAAATTTTAAATTCAAAATTTCTGCCGCGACCGCGACTAGCGGTCCGGCTAGCGCTCCTCGTCCAACTTCATCAATACCAACTATATTTTTATAGCCTTGTTTTATAAGTTTGTTTTCTAAATTGTAGTTAGGATAATCCATAGTATCTTTTATTATTCTATCATAAAATTCGCGTTACCAAGACCTAATTGTAATAAAGCTAAATTTCAATTCCATTATAATTGACAAAAAAATCTAAAGTAACTAAACTGTAGCTATTCAAGTTGTTTAATAGTACAAACTAGGAGGATTACCGATGATTGAAAGCTTTGTTCCGCAGGTCGTGACAGTTGGGGGTGTTGCGCAAATCCCGCTAATTGTATCTTCAGGTCTTAGCGACAATCCAGCCACTCACATCAAGTCAACATTTTTATCACTGGCTGATACGTTGAAGCGAAACGGTTTATCTCTCAACAGAGTTATTAGGGTTACTGTCAATCTGGCTGATGACCTCAATGCCTATGGGACATTGAACAAGCTCTATGTAGAAAAGTTTGGCGGCGAAAAGAGGTTTCCAGCTCGAGCTGCTTATGCCCTACCTCGAGTGGAAATGCCTAACGGTGCTTTAATCAGCTTAACTGTTGATCTGGCACCTGAAACAAACATAATCATTATCCCAGGGGGCACAATTCCAGCAGGCTGGGATTTTCCGTTTTTACCAGTTATCAAGGTTGTTTTTGGCAACGTTGAGCGGTATTACTTCTCTGGCATCATTCCTGCAATTGCAGATGGCAAGCCCGTTCATCAAGAGTTCTGGAGGCAACAAGAAAGTATGGCTCAGCGCCTGAACGAATTGCTTGAAATTTGCAACCTTTCTTTACGTCATGTCAAAAAGGTAACAGCTTTATTCACCAAACCAGATGAAGAATTACTAAGCCTCACCCCAAATGCCGTGAGCAGTGGCCTCACGCCCTTCCAATCGCTTAGGGATACTGATGCGAGTATTGATGCAAGAATGGTCTCGGGCCTACCCTTTGGCTCAAAACTGAAATGGGTTATCGTGGCTGAGAAAACCATTTCATAAACAACAAATTATTTTCCCGTGGCTCTTTAGACCACGGGGTTTTTTATCTTACCCCAAGTCGGGCAAGTAAAAAACGTTCCTGAATCGCCCAAGGCGTTCCACATGGAACTTTTTTATTAATTTTTCTTCCAAATTATAAGAAGATAGTTTCATATAATAAAGCATAGCTCAAGTAATACACCTTGACAAAAATGCTTATTTTCATTAATTTACCCCTATTCTTGTAACTTCACAAAACAGGAGAGCTTAAAAATGCTTATCCACCCTAGCCCATCGGGTTGCAAAGTCATTGGCTTGGGCCATACCGACCCCAAGCAAGACTCGGGATTTTCCATTATCTCCAATATTCGGTTTATCCAGCGCCTCATGTCAGGTGGTGGCAAAACCAAATTATTCGACCATGGTCCTCCCTGGGACGATAATGAAATTGCCCGGGTAGCAGATAACTGGCAACAACATACCGGAGTCAAAAGTCGTATTTTATTTGACGGTTCGGCGGAACAAATGGCAATCATTGCTGCTCGCCACTGTTTAGATAACGCCGATGTAAAAGCCAATCAATTGGATTTTATTATTGGCGGCAGCAATACCAATCAAGGCTATCCCAGTCTGGCCGACCATATACTTGATGCTCTATTGGACAAGCCCAGCAACATTGGCTGCTTTGATGTTCAGGAGGCCTGCCCGACCGGTGTTATGGCTCTTTTTGCCGGCTGGAACCTGATCAAAAGCGGCGCAGCCAAAAAAGTGCTAGTGGTCTGTGCAGAGAAAAACACAACCTTAGCACCGTATGACAACTGGAAGCACAGCAACCTTTTCGGCGATGGAGCCTCGGCTTTCTTGCTGGCTACAGACACTACCGATAGCTTTATCGCCTTTGATGTTGTTTCTCTACCGCAAGGAAATAATCTTCATAAGATTGCCAATACGCCCGATGGTTTTGATCAGGACGGCAATAGCGTCCATAAATTTGTCGGTCGGACAGTAGTTCAACGTCTAACCGATTTTATAAAAGAGACCGGAATTGATCCGGCAAATATAAAACATCTAGTGCCACATCAGCCTAGCGGTAAGACTCTGGACCTGCTTTTGAAAAATTTTCAAAAAAAACACTCTGGTTTTGCCGGAACTTTCCATCGCAACGTGGAAACCTGCGGCAACCTAAGCAGCGCCAGTACCGGCCTGATAATTTCCGAAGCCTGGCAAAATGGTGTTATTAAGCCCGGTGAACTAGTTGTGGTAGTAGCCTTTGGCTCCGGCCTCAGCGTTGCTATGCACGCCTTGCGTCTTTAAGCCAACCACAAACCCGCCTACTGTATTCAGCAGACGGGTTTTTTTGACCTTTATATTGAAAATAAAAAGAAGTGTTTTGTGTATGGCACGCTCCAACCGTAAACCGAATTTTCAGAAAATCCGGCTTTTTACAAATAATCTTTTAAATTTCTACCATCTTATTCTCTCGCCTCTTCGGCTAATTGCCAATGGGAACTTATTTTTTCATCTTCTTAACAATTCTTTCTAGACCAAGAATAAAAGCGGCAGTCCTGGATGTAGTTTTATATTCTTTTTTCTTCTGCCAAAGCTTGGCAAAATTTTCATCCATTATCTTTTCTAATTTATTAAATACTTCTTGCTTGCTCCAATGCTCATTTTTTTTGTTCTGCAGCCATTCAAAATAAGAAACTGTAACCCCGCCTGCATTAACTAAAACATCCGGTAAAACTAAAATGCCCTTGGCTTCTAAAATCTCATCGGCTGTTGGATCAATGCCGCCATTGGCCAATTCTAAAATAACTTTAGCTTTTATTTTATCAGCGTTCTCTTTAGTAATCTGATTTTCTAAAGCAGCTAGTACTAAAATATCAGTTTCTATTTCTAATAAATCTTTATTAGAAACTCTGGTATAATTTTCACAATCACAAACAGTACCCAAACAATAACAAGCATGAATTTTACCTTGCTCCTTTTTAGTATTTAAAACTTCAGCCGGATTCATATCTTTATTATTTAAAGCTTTAATGCCGCCTTTAGAATCAGAAAGGCCAACCATTTTACCACCAGCATTAAATAATAGTTCAGCAATATTGTAACCGGCATTGCCAAAACCCTGCACCACTACCTTAGCATCATTTATAGTTGCGTTTATTTTTTTAACAGCTTCTTCTAAAACATAAAAACCGCCTTGGCCGGTGGAAGTATCCCTTCCCTCACTTCCACCTTTATCTAAAGGCTTGCCGGTTATAACTGCCGGGGTTGGTTTACCAACAAGTTTGCTATATTCATCCATCATCCAAGACATAATTAAGGGATTAGTATAAACATCTGGAGCCGGTACATCTTTATTAGGACCAATATCATCTTTAAAAGCCCTAACCCAAGCCCTAGAAAGTTTTTCCAGTTCCCTTTCAGATAATTCCTTAGGATTTACTTTTATTCCGCCCTTGCCGCCTCCCATAGGAATATCCACTACTGCACATTTAATAGCCATAAGCATGGCTAAGGTTTTTACTTCGTCTAAATCAGCTTGGGGGTGATATCTAATGCCACCCTTGTAGGGTCCGCGGATATTATTAAACTGAACCCGGTAAGCTTCAAATTCTTTTTCTTTACCGTTGTCCATTTTAACTGAAATATTTTTAGTTAAAATATTATCAGGTGTTGTTAATTTTTTTACAACTGATTCACTTAAACCCAAAAAGTCAGCTGCTTTCTTAAACTGCTTAAGAGTATTATTAAATGTTTGCGACATATATTAGTAAATAAATATTTAGTTTTTAAAAGCCGCCTTAGTTAGCGACCCTTAAATTTTTAAATTTAAAACAAAACTATTTAATTAAACCATCAAGCTTTCCTGTTAAGGCCGGTTTTTGCTGCAAGCCCATTAATCTTTCTACTTCTTTGCCATCTTTAAATATAACAATTGTGGGAATGCTCATTACTTGGTATTTGCTGGCAGTTTCTTGGGCCTTATCAACATCCAATTTATAAATTTTGGCTTTTCCTTTATATTCTTTTTCCAGCTCATCAATAATCGGAGCCTGCATTTTGCAAGGGCCGCACCATTCAGCAAAAAAATCTACCAAAACCGGCTGATCACTTTTTAAGACTTCTTGTTCAAAGTTATTATCATTAAGTTCCATAGAATAAAAATTCTTAATTATTAGAGCTATCTAATTATATAGGAAATTTTCTAAATTGTAAATTCTGGGGGAAATAGTCTAAAAAGCTAAATTTATCTCAATTTTATGACGCTTCCCCAATTAAATCTTAATTAAAATAAAACTGCCCCGCATGAAGCAGTCTTTCAATTTTAAGAAAAAACCTCCCATAGAATATTGAATGTCTCTTTAAAAACGTCAACCATGGCTGGGACTTCAATAACCACGCCAACAGCCGAAATATCTGATCCAACAATTAAAATTTTATCGTCGTAAATATCTATAGTGCTTTTAAAGCTATATTTTTCCGGCAAAAACTTGACTATTCTTTGCAATGACTTGTCTTTTGGATTAATTGATTTTGATTCATTGGTTAAAAGCAGTTTGGTTTTTATATTAGCCTTGCCTCTTTTTTTCCTAAAATCAATAAAAAAGTTGGAATCCAGATTTTCCCATGAAGCAGCATCACCAATAATTTTATAGCTCTGGCCTTTATAATCCTCTAAAATCTGCAAATAAAATTCCTTTAATTCTTCTATAGTTTGAATAAATCTAAGCCCGGCCTGTTGATTGGCCCTTTTTTGTGCGATATCTAAGTTTGGGATTAAATTATTAAAGCTTTCTAGATTTCGTTTGAACAGATTTGCCAGATTATATGGCTTAATTGGCTTAAAAAACTTTTTATTCTTTTCATAATAAACTTGTATAAATTTCTGCCGAGTCATCTTTGTTAAGGTGTGATAAACAGAAGTTCGCTGTAAATCCAATGATTTTGCCAAAATAGTGGCAGTTGCACCTCCTGTTTTTAGTAAAACAAGGTAAATTTCTGCCTCGTTTTCTGCCATGCCCAGCTTTTTTAATGTTTCAATTTTGTTGTCAATATTTTTCAACATAGTTATTTTTTTTTATTTTTTTTGCTAATATTAGATAATATTTTCAAGTTGACTGTTCCATTTATATTGACATTGTAGCATATTTTAAATATTATTACATGTTTATAGTACAAAAGCAACATAAAGGAGATGCGTCATGGCATTAAAATTGGATGGCCAGATACTTGCACACAAAGCAGTTTTGGAAGTGATTGAAGAGAGCGTTGCCGAAATATATAGTTATTTGAAAATTACATCCCCCACTCTTTTCCATAAGAGCTCTCTTGATTCTGATAACGATCTGTCTCATGGTATACCATCAGAAATTAAATTCATTCAAGCTTTGAGCAAGTTCATTGTTGCTTTGGAGATACTCGAAAAGATGAACTTAAATGAAACTGAGCGAAAGGAGGTAGAAGAGCAACTGAATTTTATTTCTTATAACAACATGCTGTCATTAGTTAGGAAAGGTGAGCCGGAAATATTATTTAAATTAATAATCCCCAAGGACTCACTTTTGGCAAAGCGATAATTCAAGAGCAAACACTCACACACGACTCTTAGCCTACTCAAAGTAAAACTTGGTAAAATACAAACAAGGAGGCATATCGCATGGAATCAAGGAAAACGAGAGGGAAAAGATACTGGGGCTTCGTTTTGCGGGTTGTGACATTCTATCCCATCGATGATCATCCTGCGGACTGTCCAATGCCCAAGGCTGAAACATTTGATGAAGCAAATAGTAGTTACTGGGATACCGCCCGTAGTATTATAAATAGAACAGGTGCCCTTGCAATAAAATGCGCTCAGGAGCCAACGCAGGAACGGTCACTGTGCTGGATTAATTGCTTGGTAAAAAAATGTTCTGCAAGAACCACCATACGTCGAGCATGTGCACAAATCAAGCGAGTGTGATTTTTACGTTCATGGCTCCTCGTCGACTCTACTGACGAGGGGCTTTTTCGTCCGCTGAATGAAATTAATAGTAAGTTATTTCTTAAAAGCTTTAAAAAGAAAGTATAACTTTGGCTGTGTTCACTCCGAATCAAAAGCCTCATTCGAACATCTGTCGGATGAGAGTTTTTTAAAAGATGTTCTACGTGGAACAAAAAAACCTTGCTTAGTTGCGACGTGCAATTGCACGTCGTTACGAATCGGGCAAGGTTTTTATTCCAATGAATCTAAGTATTTCTCTGCCTCCAATGAAGCCATACAACCAAAACCGGCTGCCGTAACTGCCTGGCGGTATTTCCAGTCAGAAACATCTCCGGCCACAAAAATACCTTCTATTTCTGTAAAGACATTATTTTTTGGCTCAATATAGCCAAATTTGCCTAAATCAAGCTGATCTTTAAATATCTCTGTATTGGGAATATGGCCAATTGCCAAGAAAACACCGTCAATCTTCATTTCTTTTTCTTTATTTGACTTACTATTAGCCAATTTAACAGCCTCTAATTTATCTTTACCAATATACTCTTTTATCACTGAATTCCAAATAAATTCAATTTTTTGGTTACTTTTAGCCTTTTTCTGCATTATTTCAGAAGCGTTAAGAGTTTCCTTTCTATGAACAACATATACTTTTTTAGCGAATTTAGTTAAAAAATTGGCCTCTTCCATGGCACTATCACCACCGCCAACTATAATAACTTCCTTTCCCCTATAAAAAGCTCCGTCACAGGTTGCGCAAGTATGGACTCCTTTGCCTAATAATTCATCTTCATTGCTAATCCCAAGCATTCTAGCTCTGGCTCCAGTAGCCACAATAACTGCTTCTGACTCATAAGTTTCGTCACCAACTATGATTTTATATGGTTTTTGGCTAAAATCAGTACTTTTTACCATATCTGCGGCAAATTTCGCTCCAAATCTTTCGGCCTGTTTTTTCATATTCTGCATCAATTCTGGCCCCATTATGCCTTTTTCAAAGCCAGGAAAATTTTCTACCTCTGTAGTCCATAAAAGTTGGCCGCCTGGTACATTGCCCTCAATAACCAGGGGGTTCAAATTAGCTCTAGCTGAATAAATTGCTGCTGTTAAACCAGCCGGACCAGAGCCTATAATAATAAGTTTTTCCATAAATTTTGTTTTAATTAGTGGTGACCTCAAGGGATTCGAACCCTTGACCTCTTGCATGCCATGTCCCGACGCTAGCTCAAAGAGCTATGTCGGGATCCCGATTTCCGACCTTTGGTCGGGACGTCGGGACTGGCAACAATCTTACTTATAATTTTACTGCTTTTCTTTGATTTTAAAAACTTTTCCCGTCTATAAGCGTCTTTTATATAAAAATATTGCTCGATTCTTGCCATTTTGAAAGGTCTTCTGGATTTTGTTGATTTAGCCAAGCCTAAATTATGTTCACGAAATCTTCTTTCAATATTTGATGTAACTCCGATATAATAGCCTGAATCTTTCAAGCTTTGAAGTATATAAACAAAATACATAAATCGCTTTTCTTATACTTTAATGGTGGACCTCAAGGGATTCGAACCCTTGACCTCTTGCATGCCATGCAAGCGCTCTAACCAGCTGAGCTAGAGGCCCTAAAGTGGGCTTAATATACACTATTTCAATGCGATTGTCAATATTTGGACTAATATTAGCTTATTTTGGTACCCCGATCAGGAATCGAACCTGAATCTTCGGCTTAGGAGGCCAACGTTCTATCCATTGAACTATCGGGGCTAAATTACGCTCGTTTGAATGGAAACTCAATAATTTGTCAGATATTATTGCTTATCAATGCCCTTATTTTAAACCATTCCGAATAAAATGAGGAGTGGAGAGGGGGACGCGCGTGAAGGCTGAACCAATTGAACTTGTTCGATTGTGTAAGCCGAAACGAGTGATAACTCGATGTTCCACGTGGAACATTAGTTATTGAAAATTGGACTAATTTGCCCATTTTTGCCTAACATAAAACAAAATATAGCGTCGTAAAATGTTAAAATGTTTTTTTTGAGTAAAAATCCTAAAAATCAACTAAAAATACCTGCCAGAAAGGCTCTCAAGTGTGCCTGATTGGTTATCCCAAATAGTCAAACCAATTAAAACAGCCAAAACCATTGCAGCTAAAATTATAATTTTTATTAAGTCTTTTTTAAAATAGTTTTGCATAATTTGTTCCTTATATAATAACACAAAAAAATAAAATATCTATGGCTTTGACATTAATCCATCTTTTCACTAAAATTTAACTACTGCTAATTAATTATTAAAAACAAAATACTTATGTTCAAAGGAGAGAACCCAACTAAACCTTCAAAAAATGTAGAAACAATCATTGGCCCTTCAGTAAAAGTAGAAGGAGATTTTAATGGTGATGGTGATGTAATTGTTGAAGGAGTCGTTATTGGTAATTTAAACACCAAAAACCATTTAAAAGTGGGCAAGGATGCCAAAGTTCAGGCTAAAGTATTTGCCCAAAGCGCTTTTGTTGCCGGTGAAGTTACAGGCAATATTGTAGCCGAGAATGAGATTGAACTAACTTCTACTGCCAAAGTAAAAGGTGACATTTCTACAAATTTAATTTCTATTGAAAAAGGCGCTAGGGTAAATGGCAAAATTAGTATGAACAGCAAAAAGATGGTTATCCCTGAAAAGTTAAAGGAAGCAGAAGAAATCCCAGACGCAAAATTAAAATAGAGTTATATGTATTTGTATATTTACGATATTTTTTTGAATAATAAAAAATATACTAATGTCCTAAACCGGATTGAAAACAGATTGGCTGACTTAGAGATTAAAGGAAAGATCTGCAGGCTAAATGTTTTAAAAAATATGCAGGAGGTTATAGAGGATGGTATTAAACAGGGAGTTAAAACCGTGGTGGCTGTTGGTGATGATGAAACTTTTTCCAAAATCGTAAACATTATAGCGGAGATGGATGTTACACTAGGAATAATTCCAATTAATAATAAAAGTAAGGTAGCGGAAATATTGGGCGTGCCCGAAGGGGAAAAGGCTTGCGATGTTTTGGCCCAACGCTTGGTTAAAAAAATTGACTTGGGTAAAATAAACCATCAGTACTTTATTGATTCTGCCACTATTTCTGACTCCGAGGCAATCTTGGATTTTGATAAATTTAAAATAAGCCCGGTTTCTAAAAAATCAATTATCAGCATCTGCAATCTGGGCTTTTTAAGCACTAACCAATCAGTTTATAAACAAAGGATATCTATTCCGACTGATGGTTTGCTGGAAGCTGTGATTGCACCAGTTAAAGAAAAATTATTTTCCAAACCCAAAGCAGATAAGCAAAGTATTTTCCCTTTTAAAAAAATTATGATTGGCAGCAAATCTGAACCGGTAACCGTTACTATAGACCAGCAGGCAGTTTTTAAAACACCGGTTAAAGTTTCTATTGCCCCTAAAAAACTAAAAATAATTGTTGGCAGTAAAAGATTATTTTAAAAAAAACAAAATAGTATTTATGATTTCCACCCGAAGGTAAACGGGGTGGATTTTTATTTACTTTTTTATTAATAATAGCTAAAATATTAGCAGATGAATATATACTTCCAGACAACAAAAAGGAGGGTGCAATGGAAGCGCTCTGGTTAGTAAGTGGCCTACTGGCAGCCATAATATCCCTAATCTATATCAAAAGAAAATGGGGGAAATTAAGATGGCACCACAGTATTACTGTGCCCATCCTCTATGTGCTGGGGCCTCTCGGCTTATTGTTCATTTGTGTGGAAATGTGGGGCAATCGTCCTTTACCTTCTCCTACAAAATCTACTTGAGAATTACATTATTCTCTCCGGGGCATACCAGTTTTATGGTGTGCCCCACATTCTATTTTTTATAAAAAAAGAGACCCTTTATTTATACTCGCTGGGTCTCAGTTGCGAGTTTTCTTGAGGCTATTCCTCGGGTTGTTCGTACAAAACTGACAGATACAGTGTTCTGTAGACGCCATCAGTATGTGGCATAACCGTCAATGATTGACTTATTATTACAACTTCGGGGTTCTCTCGAAGCCAGGTGTTAACCTCAACTTCAAGTATTTCATCTGCTGCAGTTGGAACTTCACTCGCCCTACTCCTTTCATACTCTTCACGATCTGCGGGAACATAGAAAGATGTTCTTTCCCCTGAACGGGTAAGTGAATTTGCGACTCCTGGTTCACCAAAAGCAAAGAAAACTTTGCATTTCATCGATGTTTCCTCCAATCTTCATCTGTTATGTTTTAAAACTTCACAAGATAATAAATTATAGCATATCTAAATAATTATGTCAACTATAAATTAATAAATTTTCCTAATATTAGCCAAAAATAACAAAAATTATTTAAAATACCTTGTAAAATCAGAATTTTTCGTTTTTAGATGAATTATGAGAAAACAGGGGGAAATGGAATGGCGCCTAACACAGCGTATCTGGTTCCGCAAGAGAAAAAAATTAAATCAAATCAATATGAGAAAGAAACAAATATTTATCCTAATAATTTTAGTCTTAATCATTGTGGTTTTGGCAGTGGCTCTACAGCAAAAAAGGCGAAACCGAATTGCCAACTTTAGGCAAAATAATAATTATGAGCAGTACCCAGCTGGCACTACCCCGCCAACATCAAAAACTGCGCCAAAAACTGTTCCCCAGATAACACCTAGTGATCCTGACACTCCGCCAGAAGAACCTATTGAAGAGCCTGTTAATGATCCTCAAAATAATTACCAAATCGGCTCATATAATTATAGTTTAGAGTATGATGGAGGAATAAGAACCTACCGTGTTCATTTACCGCCAAATTATAACGGCCAAACACCAATGCCTTTAGTTATGGCTTTCCATGGAACTACCGGAACTTCTTATGCTTTTGAGGGTACCACTAAGTTTTCCCTGCTATCTAACCAAGAGGGTTTTATTGTAGTCTATCCTCAATCCTTACTTGGCGGCAATACCAATGCTCCCAATGAAACCGGCTGGTGGTTTACAAATAATGCTCCAGTTGATGATAAAGGTTTTATTGTAGCTTTAATTGATGAGCTTATTTCAAATCTGGCCATCGATGAAACTAAAATTTTCGCTACTGGTTCATCAAATGGTGCCATATTCACTCAATATTTAGCTTATACTTTGCCTGGGACTTTCGCGGGCATTGCTACAGTTGGCGGAACCATGGGTGAAAATACAGATGTAACTCCCCAACCAGTACCTATAATCATGTTTAATGGCTTACTTGATGGAACAGTTTTATATAATGGTAAACCGGGCGTAGCCTCTATCCCAGAAGCTTTTGCTAAATGGTCAGAAAGTAATCACTGCCAAGGTGGTATAGTAAGTGAAAATATTATAGAACATGATGCCGTTCGTGAAGAATTTACCCAGTGCCAGGCTGATACGGTTCTTTATACTTTAAACCAAGGCGAGCATAGGTGGTACCAATGGGAAACTCCTGTTATTTGGGAATTTTTCTCTAACCAATAAACAATTTTAAATAAACTAAAACAGCCCGCTTATTTAGTAGGCTGTTTTTTATATTATTTTTATGAAGCTACGCCTTGACGGGCTAGTCTGGTATTACCTATGGTGCTGTCTTCTACAACCATCTTCTTGTTATCCAGACTTATTACTTGGCTAGCACTTACAATCAATTTATGAGAAGTTAATCTATTTATTATTTTAGAACTTTTTATTATATAACGAGCTACTACCTGAGTTTGGCAATTTATTTCTATCCCATCAATTTTGCCTAAAAAATCGCCGCTTTTGGTATAGGTTGGGAGATTTTTTATTTTATCAAAACCACAAATCATAAAACATAAACTTAGGTTTTTTCGGGTATAGCTTCAGCTTTATCCATTTTCTTAAAAATTATTAACTGCTGCAAAGCGCCGAATAAAGTTACTAAAAACCAATAAAAGGTTAAGCCGGCTGGCAATGATGCTCCAATAAAAACGGTAATTACTGGCATAAAATACATCATTTGCTTACCCATAGCAGAAGCCATAGGGGATTTAGCCTTGGTATTGGTTTGCATTTTTTTAGTTTTGCCTAACATGATTTTTGACTGTAAAAATTGGGCGCCGCCAGCCAAAACAGCCATAAATATACTGGCCTGGCCCAAATCTACAATACCAAATGAAATGGGATCAATAGCTCCGGGGTTGGTAATAAAAGAATATACCTTATCCAAACTGCCGTTAGCTAAGCCGGTCCTAAACACTTGATAAACTGCAATTAAAAAGGGGAGTTGGATTAAAAGGGGCAAGCATGAAGAAAAAGGACTAACTTTTTCTTTTTTATAAAGTTCCATTATAGCCGGGCCTAACTTATCTTTTTCATCTTTAAATTTTTCTTTTAGCTCATCCAATTTAGGCTGCAAAGTCTGCATTGCTCTCTGGGCTTTTATGGATTGGATGAAGAAAGGGGATAGGATTAACTTTATAAAAATAGTTAACAGGATAATAGCTAAGCCAATATCATTACCTGGGACAATATTGTAGAAAAAAACCAATAAATTAAATAACGGTTCGTACAAAATTGTGTTGTAAATTTCTATAAACATAGAATAATAATTGATGGTTAAAGATTAATGATTGATTATTTAACGGGGTCGTGGCCACCTTTATTAAAAGGGTTACACTTTAAAATTCTTTTACAAGATAAATAAAAGCCTTTAATAAGGCCGTGTTTATTTATTGCTTGATGAGAATATTCTGAGCAGTGAGGATGAAACCGACAATAACCGTTAGGGTATTTAAAAGAAAACCATCCAGAATCTGGAGAAAGTGTTTTTTGATATAACCTAATGGTTTTTAAAACTAGAATTTTCATTATAGTAGTTTTGCTTTTTTAAATAAATTAAGTAGTTCAGCCTCAATTTCTTTAAAACTTTTTTCAGTTAATTCCTTTTTTACTAAAATCATCACATCAAAACCTTTATTAAGTTTATCTAAATTGGTTCTAATTATTTCAGAAAGCCTTCTTTTTAATTGGTTTCTGGTAACTGCTTTCTTGCTAGCTTTGGCTGAAATAACAATGCCAAACCGAGATGCCTCATAGTTATTTTTAAAAGTTTTAATAGTTAAGCAGGATGAATAAAAAGGCCTCCCTTTTTTGGCTACTATTTTAAAGTCTGACTCTTTGGTCAGTCTGTTTATTTGGGGAAGCATTTATTAAGCAGCTAATTTTTTTCTACCTTTATCTCTGCGGCTCTTTAAAACACGCTTGCCGGTTTTGCTAGCGCTTCTTTTTCTAAAACCATGGGTTTTAGCTCTCTTCCTTGTTTTAGGTTGATAAGTTCTTTTAGGCATAATATCGTGTATTGTGTATCGTGTAACACATATCTTAAGACTGACGATATATGTTACAAGTTATACGACATATAATTAATGATAACAAAAAACTTGAGCTTTAGTCTACCAATTTTTTAGTATTAAGTCAATAAAAAAGCCGTTGTTGAATTACACAACGGCTTGTAGTTTTGTTGAATCTAGCTTTTGTTACTCAGGTTGAGGTGACCCCCAATCACCGGTAAAAATTGCTTTGGGTAGAAGCCAAGATACTGTGTGTATTGCTGAAAAAATGCCTATACCCAAAAACACTACAACACCCAAGCCTACTACAAGTTCGGCTAGATAAAACACAACAGTTCCCACTATTGGCGTCAAAACAAAGGCTATTGGTCGCTGCCACCACTTTAATCCCGGGAAACAGGCCATGATTGGCGAACCAATCAAACCAAGTACTGTTGGCGCTAAAAATGGGTAGGTGCCCAGACAATTGGCCACCATCTGGATAAAATCAATATACCACTGCATAATAACCTCCTTAACAGTTTATAGTGTTGGCAAAATTGAGTTAACAATCTCGCTAACACTCTTGCATAACTACAACACAAGCTCAACCTAAACAAATACAGTTAAAAACTAATTTCCACATAGATACTGTCAACAACAACATCAACAATATCATCAATCTTATTGGCAACTAAAACCGCCTCAAACCCTTCCTCAAGTTGGATTTTTAAATGCTGGCGGTTTTGCGGGCCAAGGTTTTTATTAACTAGCAAGTGTTGGGCCTCAAGGTTTTGACGATGATAGTCAGCTAGTAAATCACATGCCAACCTGTCCGCTGTAAACTTAAAAGACTCAAACCAAAACCATCTTTCCTCCACACGCTCGCTGATTATAGGATAAAAGTAATTAAGAAGCTCGGCTCGGTTATAATAATCAAAGTTTAATAAGATTTTGATTTTATACCCCTCGCCTTCTCGATAAACAAACTCGTTGCCCCTGTTTTCACGGCAGTTGAAATAATATTCTTCAGTTGAGTCGTCCGGCTCAGTAAACTTAACCACCGACTGAGATGGACTAACCCAAACAACCCTACCAACCTCTGCCAGCTCTCCAGTATTGTGGTTGTAGATAGTTAGGGGGCTCAAATCAAACCGAAGAAAGCTTAATAACCCCCACAATAAAACAAGAATTGTTGGGGCCCACAATGTCCTTAAATTAGCCCTCCTTACTAAGAGCAGGTTGTTGTTTTTCTTTTCTTTTTTAGCTAGAGTATCAAGCTTAAAAATTACCCCAAAAAAGAAAGTGGCTGGCAGCACGGCCACCCAAAACCCCGAATTATGTATAATAGCGGTTAAAAAAACAGCGCCCGCCAAAACACTTAAAATGACAACCCACTCAAACATCTTGACTGGTGTGTCTTTTGCACTATTAGTGTTCATGACTCTTCTCCTTTTGTGGTTGTTCCTCACTAAACTGTCAACGTTCTAAACAGATTAAATTAGCATATTTAAGATATTATGTCAATAATAGTAACTTACTAATTAAACTAATATTAGCCAAAATTAAATGATTGTTGTCAGGAATATTGACAGACTTATTGTATTTTGATAAGCTTTTTACATGATTGAAGAAAAAATATTAGTTGATCTGGGTTTAACAGAAATTGAGGCTAAAATCTATTTAGCTTGTTTAGAGTTGGGGTCTGATACTGTTCTAAATATCGCCAAAAAAGCCCAAATTAAAAGGCCCACCTGTTATGTTTCCTTGGATAATTTAACTAAAAAGGGATATGTGACAAAAATAGAAAAAAAGAATACCAGCTCATACACTGCCGAGGATCCTAAGATAATTTTGAATAAATATAAGGAAAAAGTGGCTAATTTTAAAGATTTTTTACCTTATTTTGAAACAAAATTTAGTAAAGGCGCTAAGCCTAAAATTAAATACTATGAGGGAAAGGAAGAGTTATGGAATGTTTATACTAAAATTATCTTCCCCTCTAAAGAGCTCTACTTTTTTGGCAGCGACGTAGGGAAAATTAATGAGGCATTTCCGGGAATTATTAATATATTGGATAAAGTAATTATTGATGGCCGGAAAAAAACCATGGAAATAGTTTCTTCAGACCAAGCCAGCTTAGAATATGCTAAAAATTATTTTACCAGCAGGCCAATAAAGCTTATGCCCAAAAACCTGCCAGTTTTTGCTGACTCAGCCATTACGGAAAATAAAATTTTTATTATTTCTTTGGATAACTTATTTGGGGTTTTAATTGAATCGGAAGATTTAGCTAAAACTTATAAAAATTTCTTCTTACTTGCTTGGCAATCAGCCTTAAATTATAAGGGCATTGCCTAAATTATTTATCCACTTAAATCCACAATTTATAAACAAGCTATCCTCTTTTGGGGATATTTTGATTATTGGCATTTTATGCTACTATTTTAATTACCCTTTCTAAATAACTTTTAAAAATAAAATAAGGGGGTGGATTAAATAATAAATCTTCGCCCAAGGCGAATGCGCCTTTGGCGCAAAAATTAAAATAAAACATCAAAATGAATAATGAACAATTGTGGCAAGCAGTTTTAGGCGAATTAGAGTTACTAATTAGTAAAGCTAATTTTACTACTTGGTTTAAAAATACCTTTATTGCTTCTCAAGAAAACGGAGAGGTGATTGTGGGCACCCCTAACGCTTTTACTAAAACTTGGTTAGAAAAAAAATACAGCGAACAGATTTTAAAAGCTCTCAAAAGTATTACAAATGACTCTGTAACAAAAATATCTTACGTGGTACAAACTTCTAAACCGGTCCCAACTAAACAGCCTATTGATGCTGTAACTCCAAGAGTAGAAAAAAGTAATATTAATGAAACTGTAGAGCTCAATAAATTCGGACTCAATAAAAAATATATATTTGAAAACTTTATTGTAGGCAAAGGTAACGAATTGGCCAGTGCCGCCTCTAAAGCTGTTACCGAACGTTTGGGAGAAGTTTATAATCCTCTCTTTATCTATGGAGGTGTGGGGCTAGGGAAAACCCATTTAGTCCAGGCAATTGGTAATGAACTTTTAAATGGCAATCCTAAATTAAAGATCCTTTACATTAATAGTGAAACGTTTACCAATGATTATGTCCAAGCTATTAAAACCGGGCAGACTGAAAATTTTAAAAAGACCTATCGCAATGTTGATGTTTTACTAATTGATGATATTCATTTTATCTCCGGTAAAGAACAAACCCAGGAAGAGTTTTTTCATACCTTTAATGCCTTACATCAAAATAACAAACAGATTGTTTTAAGTTCAGATAGGCCGCCTAAGGCTATTCCTGATATAGAACAAAGGCTGATTTCTAGGTTTGAATGGGGTATGACAGCTGATGTGGGTGCTCCCGATTTTGAAACCAGAATCGCTATTTTAGAAGCAAAATGCCAAGAAAAAGATTATAATTTAACTCCTGAAATTATTAATTATTTAGCAGAAAATATACAAAATAATGTCAGGGAATTAGAGGGGGCTTTAAATAGAATTATTGCTTATCATCAAATTAATAACACAGAGCCAACACTAGACTCTACCAAACAAGTTTTACAGGCCCTAACAGCGTCTATTCCTAAAGTTAACTTAACTCCAAAAAAAATAATTCAAATTGTTAGTAGTTATTTTGATATATCAATTGATAACCTAATTAGTAGTTGTAGAAGAAAAGAAATGGTGATCCCTAGGCAAATTGTAATGTATTTAATGAGACAAGAAATAAATTCTTCTTACCCCTCTATCGGCCAAGAATTGGGGGGCAGAGACCATACCACAGCTATCCACGCTTGTAATAAAATTTCTTTAATTATTGAAAAGGATGAAAAAATTAAAAACGATATAACAACAATTAAAGAAAGGTTATACCAAAACTAGTCTAATATCTTTTGGAAAATATATTTATAAATATATTTAAAACTGTTATTAAAATAAATAAATAAGTTAATAAAATAAAAAACCTTACACAACTAAAAAACCAAAAAACCACTTATCCCAAAACTATTAAAAAATAAAAACAGCTTTTTAAACAAAACAAACACAACAAAAACAAACCCAAAACACAACAAAAACAAACCCAAAACCACTTATTAACTTATTAACCTATACTTATTATTATTATTATTAATTTAATATATAAATAACTAATAATATGAAATTCACATGTACACAAGAAAATTTAAATAGGGGGCTTTCTATTGTAAGTAATATTGCTGGTAGAAATGCAACGTTGCCAATATTAAACAATGTTTTAATTAAAATTAGTGCTGGTGTTATAAGGTTAAGCACCACAAATTTAGAAATTGGAATTTCCGCGGTTGTACGGGGCAAGGTTGAAAGGGGTGGGGAGTTTACTGTTCAAGCTAGGCTCTTGGCTGACTATATTGGTTTGCTACCCAAAGAAAACATTGAATTAGAGTTGGAAGAACAAACCCTCCATATTAGGTGTGGTAACTATAAAACGTTTATTAAGGGTGTTGATTCAACCGATTTTCCACTAATTCCGGATTTGGAAAGGCAAAAACCAATTGTAGTAAAAAATAAAAACTTTAAAAAGGGCTTATCGGGTGTTATTTTTGCAGCAGCCATGGATGAATCAAGACCCGAAATTAGCGGTATTTTATTTTCTTTTTCCACCAAGGAATTAACTTTAGTTGGTACGGATAGTTATCGTTTGGCTGAAGATAAAATTTCATTACAGAGCGAGGCTGAAGATAAAAAATTAATCATACCCCTAAGGACCCTACAAGAAGTCTATAGAATTTTAGCTGAGTCAACTGAAAGTGAAATAACTTTATTTATTAATGAAAATCAGATTTTGTTTAAATTAAACAGCGAGGTTGAATTAATCTCCAGATTGGTTGAGGGCCAATATCCAGACTACCAGCAAATAATCCCTTCGGAAAGTAAAACCCAGGCCAAGGTTAATGTGGGCGACTTTTTAAAAGTAATAAAAAGTGTTTCTTTATTTTGTAAGCCCGGGATTAATGATATTAAATTAGCTTTTGTTAAGGATAAGAACGAAATTGTGGTTACGGCTATAAATAGTGCGATCGGTGAAAACATGGTTAAGGTTGAAGCTGATTGCACCGGAGAAGATAATGAGGCAGTATTTAATTATAGATATTTAATTGATGGTTTAAATAATTTAAATAAAGACGAGGCTACAATAGAGATAATTTCCAATAGCGCACCGGGTGTTATTAAACCAATTGGTGATGATAACTATCTTTATATTATAATGCCTATTAGGCAATAAATTTATAATTAAGTTAATTTATGAGCTCAAACCCAATTCTTTTCGTATTGCTTTCGGTGCTGTATACTTTAATTTTTTATTCTATTATTCCAGTTGGTTTATTTTTATTGTTTTGGTTTAAAATTAAAAATTTAACCTTTTGGAAAGTATTATTTGGAGCGTTGACCATAATAACAATTTTTTCCCTAATTGCTTTTGTATATTTTATAAGCTTATTGAAAGGAAATTATGGGGGACTGATGTCAATGTATATAGTATTGTTTTTTTCAACATTTATTATAAGTTTAAGCCTAAACATTGCTTCTTATAAAAAAATAAAAAAATTAAAAGTACAGTCAATAATAGTAGCTAATAAAATTTAAATTTAAGGTATTTTGGGGTTGGCACCTCTTTGGCGCCTACTCCGGGCTACCTCTAAAATAAAACAAGACCCGAGTCTTCAAGCACGCGGGTTTTGTTTATTATGTAGAACTCACTAATAAGCACGGATTGCCCGCCGATGGACCGCGGGTTACTCGCGGATATACTTAAATAAAAATTTATTTATTTGCTTCGCGTTAGGCGAGCTATCAGCCTCAACTTTTTCCAAAAAATTGTCAATTAGCCCAACCTAAAGTTTGGAAATAGGATTATCATATAATGTTTATAGATACCCGGCTTGATGGCTATAATTATTCAATACTAACAGTAATTTCTGGGCCATTAATAAGCTGCCCTTGCCAGTCGGTGATTACTGGGTAAAGATGGTAAACACCCAATTCGGGGGCGGTGGCCCAAAGGACATCAAGGTTATTACTAATCGGATTTTCAATATAATTCAACCAAACTGTGTTTTGGCTGTCTTGGGGGCGATAATAAAAATCAACCTTTTTTACTTTAGATAGATCGTCAATATGGATCATTAAATTCAAAGGAAAATCAGCAGGGGAGAATGTTGTGCTTTGCGGGGGTTCCAACCAATCAATATTTAAATAAGCCTCCCTTTGGAGATTAATGGTTATAGAAGCTTCTCCGGTATTTTCCAAATTATCAAAGGCCCTAGCTGTGAGAGTGTGGCCACCATTAAGTAGTAGTGGGGGAATAATTAAGGTATAGTTATATGGATTTTGGTAACTTGTACCAACTGGATTATTATCAATAAAGTAGACTACCTTAACTACCCCTCTTGGCGCTGAAGCATTAATTTCTAAATTAATAGTTTGTTCACTAATTATATTATTGTTACTCGGAGCAACCCAGTAAATAGATGGCCGGTCAGATAGTTTATGAATATTATCTGATTCAGTTGGGGGTAGCTCGTTGGTGATGTTATTTTCCTTTGCCCATTTGGCTACAGACTCTTCCCAATTACTATAATATTTATCCACTTCCGGATTTACCGGAGCGGGCCCCAGGGGGTCACTAGTGTTTACATAATGTAGAATACTATGTGCTTGTTTAAATATTTTTTCTTCCCTTAAATGTTCTGGGGTGGCCTCAGTAGCTAATAAACCACTCATTTTATCAATTATTACTTTAACTCCAGATGCATCACCGCCTAACATAGGTTTATTAGAAATTTCATAGGATGGTTTGGAAAATTCTTCAATAGGTTTTTCTTTTAAAGATTCTTTCATAAATTTTTGCCATATTGGGGCGGCCACAGTGCCACCAGCCGCTCCTTGCTTCATTTCGGTATTATCATTGTTGCCCACCCAAACACCGGTAACAATTTGCGGAGTGTAACCGATAGTCCATGCATCTCTATAATTATTAGTGGTGCCTGTTTTAGCTGCTGCTGGCCTATCCCCTAAAGTTAAATAGTTAGATTCACCAAAGGCAAAAGCCCGGGCATTATTATCCGAAAGAATATCGTTAATTATTTTAACAATTTCCGGCTCTATTATTTTTTGGCTTCGGGGTTTATCATATTCTTCTAAAGCTTTACCTTTATTATCTTCAAGTTTTAAAACAGCTGAATATCTCATTTTTTTACCATCTCTGGCAAAAGTTGCATAAGCATTGGTATGCTCTAATAGTTTTACTTCACCGCCGCCCAAAACCAATGAGAGGCCAAATCTACTCCTATCTTTTAGTGTGGTATATTCCAAATCATCAGCCATATCTAGGACATTATCAATGCCTGCCAAATAGATCATTTTTACAGCCGGGATGTTTAAGGAGCCAGCTAAAGCCTTGCGTAGGGAAATAGGGCCTCTTTCTTCTAAATCATAGTTGTGGGGTATATAATCGCCGTCAAAGACCGGGAAAACCGTTTCTAAGTCATAGAGAACAGTTTCCGGGACATAACCTTGATTAAAAGCAGTGGCATAAACAATTGGTTTAAAAGAGCTGCCTGGCTGTCTATTGGCTACAACCACATTAACTTGGCCGTCTATTTCTTTATCAAAGAAATCTTTAGAACCAACCATGGCTAAAATTTGGCCAGTTTGGATATCAATAGAAACCAGGGCCGCATTGGAGGCGTCGTAGTTAGCCAGATTTTTTTCTGATTGCTCTTTAATTATTTCTTCCGCTTTTTTTTGTAGATCATAATCCAGGGTAGAAATAATTTTAAAACCACCTTGTTCTATTAAAGTTTCGCCATATTTTTCACTCAATAATTCTTTAACAAAGAAAACAAAATGAGGGGCTTCAATTCCCTCTACTCTATTGGCAAAAATAATTTCCTCTTGTTTAGCTGCCTCTGCTTCATTGGTGGTTATATAACCTTCTTTAACCATTTGGTCTATAGCATATTGCTGGCGGCCGTAAAGTTCATCAATATGGTTGCCCCACGGTGAATAGTAAGAAGGCGCTTGAGGAAGGGCGGCCAGTATAGCTGCTTCACCTAAGGTAATTTCTTTAGCTGATTTGGCAAAATAATAATAAGATGCCGCTTCTATGCCATAAGTGGTAGATCCATAAGGAATTTCATTAAAATACATCTGCAGAATTTCATCTTTAGAGTATTTTTTTTCTATACGATAAGCTAAAACCAATTCCTTAAGTTTTCTGGTAATAGTTCTTTCGTCACCTACAATAGCGTTTTTAATTAATTGCTGGGTTAATGTAGAGCCGCCCTGCAAAGTTTTGCCAGTTAAAGCTCTAATAACCACACCTCTAAATATGCCCCATAAATTAAAACCTTTGTGTTCATAAAATTTTTGGTCCTCTAAAGCAAGGGTAGCCTGGATAGCATAGTTTGGGATTTCTTCTAAACGGATGATGGTTCTTTTTTGTTCACCGTGAATTTCATACAGCAGGTGTTCACCGGTCCGGTCGTAAATTTTGGTGCTTTGGGCTATATCTCTTTCGCTTAATTTGTTTGGATCGGGCAGGTCTTTAGAGAACCAGGCAAAAAGGCCAATAAGGCCAACTATAAATACTAAAAAGACGGCAGCGAGTTGCCGCCAATACCGCTTAATAAATTTAAAAGGGTTGAATTTAAAACCGCTACTTTTTTTTCGGAAGCTAATATCAGAAAACTTTTTACCGCCTTTCTTAAAATTAAAGAAACCCTTCTTTAATTTAGAAGGTTTAATTTTTTTTGGGCGTTTTACCACCTTGTCTTTTTTCCAGTTATTTGGCGAATGTATTTTATGTGAAAGATGAGGAATTGGCATATTTCTAGGATGCTAGGAGGTTAGGATGCAAGGATTTTGGACTGACATTCTAAACATCCTAATTAAGCATCAAAATTAGTGAAAATAAAGCTTTTTTAGTAAAAATCGTGCTTGTATTATAGCATAAATAGTGATATTATTTGAATAATATGACTAAAGTTAACACAGACAATAAAAAAATAAAAGAACTCTTAGAAAGAGGCGTTGACGAAGTAATTAAGGAGAAAGATTTAGATAAAAAGCTTAAGTCTGGCAAAAGACTTCGGGTTAAATTTGGAATTGACCCCACAGCTCCAGATTTACATTTAGGCCATTTGGTAGTTTTAAAGAAACTAAAGCAATTTCAAAATTTAGGCCACCAAGTGATTTTTTTGATTGGTGACTCAACTGCTATGATTGGTGACCCGTCGGGCCGGTCAGAAACTAGAAAGATATTAACTAAAACAGAAATAAAAAAGAATGAGAAAGATTATATTAGCCAAGCTGGTAAAATACTGGATTTAAAAAAGATTGAAATTAGACACAACAGCGAGTGGTATGGTAAAAAGGGATACGAATTCATGATGGATCTTGCTTCTAAATTTACAGTCGCTAGGATGATGGAAAGAGATGACTTTCAAAAACGTTTAAAAGATGATATTGAAGTAAGTATACTAGAAATTTTTTATCCGCTATTTCAGGGTTATGATTCTGTTGAATTAAAGGCAGATGTAGAGCTTGGAGGTACGGATCAAAAATTTAATTTGTTAACCGGCCGAAAAGTTCAAAAACGCTACAACCAATTAGAACAAGATATTATAACCGTACCTTTGCTTGAGGGTTTAGATGGGGTGAAAAAAATGAGCAAAAGCTATAGTAATTATATTGCTTTTGATGATTCAGCTAATGAAATGTATGGCAAAACAATGTCTTTACCCGATGTATTAATGTGGAAGTACTACAAACTGTTAACTGAAACTCCAATTAAGCAAATTGAAAAAATAAAAGAACAAGTAAGTATTCAAAATGTAAATCCACGCGATGTTAAAGCAAATTTGGCTAAGGAGATAGTTAAAATATTTTATACAGAGAAAGAAGCTTTAGATGCGGAAGAAGCCTTTGATAAACAATTTAAAAATAAAGAAGTGCCTGATGATATTAAAGAAGTTAGCTTGTCGTCAAATAAACTAAATGTCGTTGATTTATTAGTTGAAGCGAAATTGGTAAGCTCAAAATCGGAAGGCAGAAGAATGGTAGAACAGGGCGGGGTGAGGATCGATGGTAATAAAGTTGAATCAATTAGTGAAGTTGAGATTAAATCTGGAACTGTTGTTCAGGTGGGTAAAAGAAAGTTTGTTAAGATAAAAAAATAGTATGGGTAGAATTATTGAGCATGATTTTGGTAAAGATGCGGATGAACCTGAAAAAGTGCAAGAAGATAAAGCAAAATTCGATGAATTTTTAAATAAACCATTATTAACTGAAATGTTGGTTTTTTAAACTCAGCTAAAAGGATCCGATTCCGATTCATATAATTCAGAAAATATAACGATTAGGAGAAATGAATTAAAAAAAAGTAGCAACGAAGATTTATTTACGAGGATAAATGATAGTAATAAGAGTGATTGGCAAAGTCATCTCTCCTATTATCATGCCTTAATTGGTGAGATGAAAGATAGAAATTTAATATAGTAGAATTTAAAAAAGAGGCTTTAAATAACCTCTTTTTAGTTTAACTGAAACCTATTTAAACATCACTATAGTTTTTGGTGTACCTCATTTTAGGGAATTCATTCACTACACTTGTATTAATGTTAATTAAGTGGGCGGTAATTCTTCTTAAAAATCTGGAGATTAAAATCAAAACAATAACATCTTTACTGTTTAATGAATCATTTTTGGAAATATCATCTGTTAGTTGAGTTAGTTTTTGATTAACCAATTCTCGATAATTGGAGATAGTGGCGTTGGCTAAATCCTGATCAGATTCAGAAAATGCTTTATGGGTTTTTTCTATAGATTCAGAAACATAATTTTTAACTTCTTGTAGTGTTTTCCAGTATTTATTATCTGTTTTAAAGGGTTTATTTTTACTTACTAAATTAAAAATATTTTTACTAAAATCTCCCACCCTTTCAATATCCCTAGCTACATCAATAATAATTAAAGAAAAAGCCAGATCTTTTTTAGGGTTCATAGAAAGATGTTCAAACACCTTTTTTCTTATTTGAATCTCAAAAACATTTAGCTTTTTATCTTCTTTGCCAATATCCAGTTTTACTTCTTTTCCTTCAAACAAAAAATTAGTTACCGACTCAAACATTTTTTTGTTTTTGTTAAACATTTGGTCTATTTCAGTAACCACTTGTTTAAGTAATGTTTCTTTGGTGAAAATATCAAATATACTCATATATTTTTGGTTATGGTTATTAATATTAAAGGAATTATAAAAAAAGCAATAGCCACATAAAGGAAGGCAAATCTTCTTTTATGGGAACATATTTCGGATATTTTTTCGGCTAATTTAATGGGCAGGTCTCTTAATAAAATAGTAACTACAACTATACCTAAAATATTAAACATTAAATGGCTAAAAGCTACTGAAATTGCTTCGGGCGCTGTAGTTATTAAAGCGGCCAAAATAGCCGTAATGGTGGTTCCTATGTTAGCTCCCAAAGTATACGGATAGATTTTTCTTACGGTTAAAATTCCTGCTCCCACCATAGGAATAATCAAAGAGGTAGTAACAGAGCTACTTTGTAAAACTGCCGTGATAATAATGCCCAGTAAAAAGGCAGTTGAAATATTTCTAAATAAGTAACTATCAACAATAACTTCAATTCGGCCGATAATTAATGATTTCATCAACCTTACTAAAAAAGTTAGTGAAAAGAAAAGAGCAACCAATGAAATAATTAACAGTAAGGCGGGTGAAGTAATATTATCTTTTAAAAAGTGGAGCGCTGGGTTTAAGATGGTTTTAACTGGTGAAACAAAAGTAAAGCCGCCAACATTCATAAATATCCCTGTCAACCACAAGGCAATTTTTTCTAAAGGATGAAAGATTAATTCTAGAGGGAAAAGGATTAGAACCGCTAATAAATTAAAAAAATCATGGACTATAGAACCTGCAAAGGCTCTTTTAAATTCTTCTCGCCTGGTAATATGGCCCAAACTTACAATGGTATTGGTGATAGAGGTTCCGACATTGGCACCCATAATCATAGGTATGGCGTTGCCCAGAGGTATGGCTCCGCCGGCAACCAAGCCAACAATAAGTGAAGTGGTGGTTGATGAGCTTTGAATTAAGCTGGTGGCCAAAATACCTATAAATAAACCCACAAAAGGGTTAGAAGTCATGGCCATCATGGATTCAGCCAAATCCTTGCCGAACAGCTTAAAAGAAGCACCCATCATTTGGATGCTTAAAAGGAAGATATAAAGAACAACAATCAAACCGATTATTTTAAGAATAGTTTGCACTATTTTGGTA
Organism: uncultured Gammaproteobacteria bacterium; assembly: GCA_964588165.1. Lineage (GTDB taxonomy): Bacteria > Patescibacteriota > Patescibacteriia > UBA1558 > UBA10009 > CAZPMS01. The sequence continues at coordinate 66,040 of CAZPMS010000005.1, read as the reverse complement.
GAACTGTTGTTTAATAACGGTTCAGCTTCTTCCATTAAATTTAAAATAAGGATTTTATCTAGGTTGAATTGGCGCAGGTAATAGCTACTGCTAAGGCATCAGCGGCATCGTCCGGTTTGGGAATTTTACTTAATTTTAGCAAAATTTTTACCATTTGCCCAACTTGATTTTTATCTGCCTTACCGTAAGAAGTTAAAGCTTGTTTAACCTGCAGGGGGGTGTATTCATAAATAGGCAGGTTATTTTCGGCTATGGTCATTAAACAAACACCACGGGCTTGGCCAACCAATAGGGCGGTTTTTACATTTTTACAAAAAAATAGTTGTTCTACGCTAACTATATCGGGTTTATATTTTTTGATTATTTTTACTAATTCTTTATGGATTTGATTCAGGCGGTCAACAAAATTATCTTTGGCTGAAGTTTTAATGCTGCCACAAGTTATCATTTTTAAGTTTTGTCCGAATTTTTCAATAACTCCATAGCCAGTATCGGCTAAGCCAGGATCTATTCCTAAAATAATTTGTTTTTTAGAGATCGGCATTAGAATAAAAATTACTTACATCATCACACTCATCTAAAGCTTCAAAAAGTTTTAAGAGGCTGCTATCTTTTTCTGGCTTAACTAAATCTTTAGCCACATATTCCAGATTAGATTCTAAAATAGGCAAGCCCATTTTATCAATCTTCCTTTTTATTGTTTCAAATTTTTCAATTGAAGTATAAACTGTTACTCCATCGTCAGTTTCTATATCTTCTGCTCCGGTGTCAATCAGTTCCAACTGTTCATCATCGGCCAGTTCTTTTTTATCTAAAGCAATAACGCCTTTTTGGTTAAACATCCACATAGTAGCGCCAGGCCCGCCTAAGTTACCACCGTATTTGGAAACAATATGTTTAACATCAGCTGAAGCCCGGTTTTTATTATCGGTAACCACTTCAATTATTAAGGCGATGCCTTCCGGGCCAAAGCCTTCGTAAACCATTTCTTCAATCTGGTTGCCTCCCAACTCGCCGGCGCCACGTTTTATGGCCCGTTCTATATTTTCTTTTGGTAAGGAAAAAGATTTGGCTTTATCAATAGCCATTCTTAATTTAAAATTCATTTCCGGATCACTGCCTCCCCTGGCAGCTACGGAAATTATGTTGGCAAGTTTGGTAAAATTGGCCGACCTCTTGGCATCAGCTATGCCCTTTTTTCTTTTAATTTTTGACCATTTATTATGTCCTGACATAGAGTTAGGAGGTTAGGATACCAGGAAATTAGGATGTCAGTTAAAGTTGTAATAATTTTAAAACTGACATTTTAGCATCCTTATTAAACGTATCTATTTTAACTTTTTTGGGTTGAGAAATCAAGGAATTTTTTCTGACAAATTAGCTATTTATGGTTAATTTATAGTATAAACGTAATTTACAACCAGATCCAAGGAGGAGAAAATGCTTTTCTACATCCCTTTGATTTTGATCGGTGTATTAGTAGTTGTCGGCTTAATAATTTCTAGGGTTAAAAAGAAAGCCCCTATATGGCCGACTGTTATCAATTTTTTATTAATCTGGCCTTTTACAATAAGTATTTGTTTGAAGCTGCCAGATAAAGTACAAAACGAAGCATTGTATGTGGGGCCTTTCTTGGTAGCTATTGTTATTGCTGTTTTACTGCATCGTTTTTTTGAACTGGCTGCAAAGGGTCGAAGTACCACAAAAGCTATGGGCCACTGAAATTTTCAGTGGTTTTTTCTTTGGTAAAAAAACATTAATTCTGATATAATAATTTTATGAAGAAAGCGGAAAAAAACTACCTAGAATCAATTAGGCTACTTGGTGAACAGGTAAAACAGTCATTTAAAGAGGCTGGACAAATCAAATTACCTAAAACTTACCGGTCAATAAATAGAATTGTTACTTGTGGTATGGGCGGCTCACAATTACCGGTTGATTTAGTTAGCAACCTTTTTGGCCAGGAAATAAAATCATCTATCAGCCAAGTAAGAGATTATAATCTGCCAAAGTTTGTGGACAGCAAAACTTTGGTTTTTTTATTAAGTTATTCAGGATCAACTGAGGAAGTTTTATCAGCTGGCAAGCAGGCTAAGAAACTTAAATGTAAGGTTGTAGTTATCACCTCGGGTGGCCAACTGGCAACTATGGCCAAAAGGAATAACTGGCCACTGTATAAATTTGATCCCATTAATAACCCTTCGGGCCAACCCAGAATGGGAACTGGCTATTTTATAGGTTCAATTTTGGCTGTACTTAAGAAAATCGGAAAAATTAAAATTTCAGCCACTCAAATCAACCAATTTAGAAAATCAACCGAAGATAATTATAAAAAAAATACAAAAAGAGCCTTGGTAAATCAGTTGGCTAAAAAGTTATCAGGCAAGATTCCGGTAATAATTTCTGCCGAGCATTTATTGGGCAATGCCCACATAATGGCTAATCAAATAAATGAGTCAGCCAAACAAACCACATTGTATTATCCTATTCCTGAACTTAACCATCATTTGTTGGAGGGTTTAACTTTTCCTAAATCTAACCGCCAAAGTTTATATTTTCTTTTCTTTAATTCAACCGATTACCATTTAAGGAATCAAAAACGGTTTAAAATAACTGAGGAGGTTTTAGCTAAACAGAAAATAAAATACCAACACATGGAATTTTTAGGCAATAAACTGGAACAATCAGTGGAAATGTTAATTTTAGGCAGCTTACTTTCATATCAATTAGCAAAAAATAATCAAGTTAACCCCAATCAAGTTCCCTGGGTGAATTATTTTAAAAGAAAATTGAAAAAATAAAAATATTTAGCTAAATATTAATCCGCCAAACCAGCGGATTTTTCTTTATTTTTGCCCCAAAATAAGGTAAAATAGGCATATGTTTAAAGACTTTTGGTCATTTTGTAGAAAAATAAACAGGAAATATTTTTTTGATTATTTTTTAGTTTTTACAATTGCTCTGGTTTTGTTTTCTTGGCTCCAGGCCAGCCCTACTTTGCCTGAACCGGACTCTTTTTACCACGCTAAAGTGGCAACGTTTTTAAGTGAGGGGGAGATATTGCATCAATTCCCTTGGCTTCAGGAAACTGATTTAAAAAATAATTATGTAGACCATCATTTCCTATACCATTTACTATTGGTGCCCTTTGTTAAAATAACAGATCCCCTGATAGGCGTAAAATTAGCTACCGTATTTTTTGCATCTTTATTGGTTTTAATAATTTATTGGATATTTAAAAAATTTCAAATTAAGGCTCCGTTTCTTTTTATAATTTTTTTATTAGTCAGCCAGCCATGGCTTTTTAGGGCAAGTTTGGTTAAGGCTCCGGCTGTTTTTTTAATTTTCTTTTTATTGGCATTTTATTTTTTAACCCATCAAAAATGGCTGTGGTTGACATTAATTTCTTTTTTTTCAGTTTGGCTTTATGGGGGATGGCCTTTAATTTTACTAATGGCAATAGCCTATGTTTTTATTTCTTGGATTTTAGAAAAATTGAAGCTGGAAGAATCAATTTGGTTTAAAATAAAAAATGTCTTTAGAGTAAAAAAGAAAACCATTTTTTATCAAGGCTTTGGCTATGTTATTTTAGGTTTGGCTGGGGGCATTATTATAAACCCATATTTTCCCCAAAATTTAGATTTTTATTGGCAGCAGATAGTTAAGATAGCTTTAGTTAACTACCAGAATATTATTGGTGTTGGCGGAGAATGGTACCCTTATGGTTTTTGGAATTTAATTTCAGATGCGCCCTTAGCCTGTGCTTTGCTGGTAATAAGTATTTTATTATTTATATTAACTTTTAGGAAATCTTCAATCTATTCTTGGGTTTGGGCAGTTTTAGCCATTATTTTTTTAGTTTTTACTTTGAAATCAAGAAGAAATATTGAATTTTTTATACCTATCGTTATATTTTTTTCAGCCTTTAGTTTTAGTGATTACTTAAAAAAACTTTCCAGGTTCCGCTTAGGCGTTTTAATGAATATTGGCTGGCAAGCCTTTTTCGGAATTATATTTTTGGTTTTGGGAGCAGTTTTTATTTTACAAATTCCCAGCGATTTAATTGCCGTAAAAAAAGATATGCAAGGAGGTTGGAATTTAAGCCATTATCAAAAGTCTGCAGAGTGGCTAAGGCTTAATACTCCACCTGGCACCATAGTATTTAATGCCGATTGGGATGATTTCCCTTCACTTTTTTATCACAACAGCCATAATTTATATCTAACCGGCCTGGATCCGACTTTTATGTTTGAAAATGACCGCAATAAATATTGGCTTTATGTTGATGTATCTTTAGGCAAGCAATACCAACAATTAAAACAAATAGTAAAAGAGGATTTTAAAGCGGACTATATATTTTTAGACAAACAGCACGTAGATTTAAACCGCCTATTGCGGTACCATCTGGATTTTGAAAAAGTTTATGAGGATAGCGAGGCTATAATTTATCAGGTAATTTAATTTTAAAATGCCTATTAGTGGTTTTGTGCATAGAATAAATTTGTTTCTTCTTCTTTTATTGGTTTTATTTACAATTTTTGCCACCAGCTTTAAATTTGATTTTTTTTCGCTTAATAAATATTTTTTTGAGAAGTTAGAATTAACTTATCTTAGTCTTAAGGACATAGATGCTTTTAATAATTTTGATAGTAATTTTGAAATAGATGAGCTTGTGGCACATGCCGGAGGAGCTATAGATGGGTTAACCTATTCCAATTCTTTAGAAGCTTTAGAAAAGAGTTATCAAAATGGATTTAAATTTATAGAAGTAGATTTTGAATGGACTTCTGATGATAAATTGGTTCTAATCCACGACTGGAACAAAAGTATGGAAAGATTATTTTCTGCTAAGCCTGGCAGATTGAGCCTATCGGAGTTTGAAGATCTTAAAATGGTTAATAATTTGACACAAATAAGTTTAAGCCAATTAGTAGATTGGTTAAAAGATAAGCCAGATGTATATATTATTACAGATACAAGCATTTTAAATAATATTAAAATTTTAAAGGAAATTAGCCTTCGGGCTTTAGATTATAAAAGTAAGTTTATTCCACAAATTTTTAGTTTTAGCCAGTATTATAAGGCCAGAAAACTAGGTTTTGATAAAATAATCCTTTCTTTATATAAAAGAAACTATTCAACAGAAAGTTTGAATAAATTTATTCAGCAATATCCTATTTCAGCCATAGCGTTACCTGTAAGTATTGTAGACAATGTTTTAGTTGATGGCCTAGACCAGCTTAACACACCAATCTTTGTTTATTCTATAAATAATAAGAACATATTTAAATATAACCGGATTTACGGAATTTATACAGATTTTTTAATTCCCAATGATTTATGATTAAAGTAAAAAATATAGTTAAAAAATATTTTTCACCGATTTTTTGGGTGAGCTTTATTGCTTTGATATCTATTATTCTATTATATAACTATTATGGCCTGCCCTTAAGGAGGGCAAGAGATACCTACATTTTTTTAATATTAGTTTATGGAGTAATTGGATTTTTTGGCATGGCTTTTAATTACCAGATAATTTTTAAAACCAATAAATGGTCATCAATTAAGCAGTTATTAGGGCTTTCCGCTAAACTAACTTTTGAATTTTTTATTAAAGCCATACCTTTTTTTATTTTTCTATATATTTATGATTCTATTCATGATATCACCCATCTTATAAACAGTTATGAATTTGATTATTTTTTAGTTGTGATTGACCGCTTTATGCTTTTGGGTAATGATATTGCCCTATTGTTTGAAAAAATAATTCATCCTAAATTAACTGATCTTATGGCTTGGTCATATAATCTGTATTTTGTTTTTTTTCTCGTAGATCCAATGATTTATTTTTTGGTTAAAGGTAAAAAAGTTTTTGATACTGTTTTAACCTCTGTGATTATTGCCTGCTATTTAGGTTTAGTCGGATACATCTTGGTTCCTTGCTTGGGGCCAATTTTGTATCAGCAGGATCTTTTTAATAAAGATTTAGTTTTATCAAACTGTCAGCCCTACATTCAATCTGATGATTTATCTTCAGCCTATACTTTTTCTAGAGGATATTTTCATTGTTTTCCTAGCTTGCATTTTGGTATAACGTTTGTGTGGCTGTTTTTAGCTTGGAAATATTTAAGAAAAGAAAGGTTCTTTAAGTATTTTTACTATCTGCATATTCCATTAGTCCTTTTATTATGGATGGCCACCCTCTATTTAAGATGGCATTATTTAATTGATTGGGTCGGGGGCTTGCTTGTGGCTGTTTTAGGAATTTGGCTTGGCAAGAAAATAGTTGATAAGTGGTATAAATATTTAAAAAAATAAAGAATGTTAAAAATTTGGCAGAAAATTTATAAAAGATTAAAAAAATCAGAAAAAAGATTTTTATATTTGGTTATTTTATTAACTCTGCTGATAAGTTCAATACCCTTGGTATTTGGTTTATTAAGCAGTAATAGTGAGTTATTTTATACAGGTTCGGGCTTTGTTGGTGGAGCCGATAAGATGGTTTATTTTTCTCAGATAGAGGATGCAAGGCAAGGAAGTTTTTTATTAAAGAATCTTTATACTTCCGAGCTGCAAAATACCGGATTATTTTCCCCTCTGTGGTTTAGTCTTGGCTTTATAGCTAAATTAACTGGCTTGCCTACTATAATAATTTTTCATTTGGCGAGGCTGGTATTCGGCTTTATTTTATTGTTTTTATTATATTTATTGTTGTCAAAAATATTTATTAAAGTTAAATGGCGCAAAATTGGCTTCTTAATTTTATGTTTTGGTTCTGGTTTGGGTATTTTTACCATTAGTTCTAACTGGCATTATAGTTATTTATATGAGCACGTGGGTACAGATTTGTGGGCCTCTGAAGCCAATACATTTTTAACTATAAGCCATTCGCCGCTTTTTATATTATCCCAAATTTTGATTTTAATTATATTTTGGTGGACTATAGAAAGGCTGGTTAAGTCTAAATTGTTAGAAGTTATTATAATGGGCTTGTTAGTTTTATTACTGGGTTTGATCCACCCTTACGATTTATTTATTATTTTTTCAGTGATAGGTACTTGGTTTATTATTAAATCTTTAAAATTAAAAAAGTTTTTTAGTAAGATTTTTTTGAAGATAATAATTTTGAGCCTATTTGGGTTTATGGCCGGTTTTTATTTTTTTTGGCTACAGCTTGCTAACCCGATTTTTAAAGAGTGGCTGATCCAAAATGTAACCCTTTCGCCTAAAATAATTAATTATTTTATTGGTTATGGTTTAATATTTATATTTTATATTATAGCTATCAGGAAAACATTAAAGGGCAAAAATAAATATCTATTCTTTTTATCTATCTGGTCTGTAGTGAGCTGGTTCTTACTTTTTTTACCTGTGCAGTTTCAAAGAAGAATGTCTAATGGCTTGCACATGCCAATGGTAATAATTGCTGTAGTAGGTTTAATAGTAGTTATTAAATTTTTAAATGAAAAAAAATTATTTAAAAGCTTTGGTTACAAGTCAGCGTTTATTCAATTAATTTTAATTTTACTAATTAGTTCAAACATTTTCTTTTTAGGGGCCGAGATGGTTTTAATTTTATGGAAGCGTTATCCTATCCACATTCCTAGGGAAAATTTTCAGGCAATAAAGTGGTTTAAGGTAAACATAGAAAAGAATGAGGTAATTCTTGCCGCCCCGGCTACAGGAAATATCATTCCGGCTTACAGCGCCCGCACGGTTTATATTGGCCATGGCCACCAAACTGCCAATTGGCTGGATAAAAAAAATAATGTTAATAATTTTTTCTTTAGCACTAACCAGGCGGATGATCTAAAAGAGAGATGGTTAAAGCAAGGGGGTATAGACTATCTGTTTTTTGGCCACCTTGAGGATTTAATAGGGGATTTTAATCCATTTGAAAAAAACTACCTTCTTCCGGTCTGGCAAGAAGGCAAGGCAAATATCTTTAAAGTAATTTTTAATGGTGAAAATAATTAGTTAATTGAATGGATGGCTTTAAAACTTCTTCTTTGGTAATTTTTATTACAGTGGATCTAATGCCATCAAGTGTTAAATAGCCTTTATAGCTTAAAAGCTCAAGTTCAATTATATAATCATCTTTTGGTAATTTTTCCGGCATTAAAAACCAGTAGTTAATTTTAATAACTTCATTAGTTTGCCAGTCAGAAGTTGGGTAAAGGCCGTAGGCTAAGGGGTAAAGTTTGGAATGGACAATTTGCCCGTTTTTATTTTTTACAGAAAGTTTTAACTGGTAATTTTCATCTAATTCATTTAAAGCCTTAAAGTATAGGGAAATTGGGAGTAATTGGTAATGAGTAATTGGTAATGAGTAATTGGTAATAGGGCTCCAGCCAAGAAATTCAATTTTGTTATCAATATTAGTAATTTGTTTATTTTTTATGTTGGAAAACTGTTTTTCTTTTTGAAATAAATTTATATCAGGATTGCCGTTTTTTGTAAGCAGCACATAAGAGTCAGCTATTTTATTAACTTTTAAGTTTCTTTCTTGAATCAATTTTCTTAAATTATTATCACCTTCTTTATAATAAGCTTGCCATTGGCTGCTGTTGGGGAACTGGACGGCATAGGTTAATAAATCATCATAATTAACTAAAAAGGTTTCCACATCTTCTGGCGGTTGATAGTTTATATCAGTAAATTGCATTTTACCAATAAAAGTATAATGGTGGGAATAAACTTTTTCTCTGCCCGATAAAGGGGTTAAAAAATCATAAGTGGCAACCAGGCTTTCATTTTTTGATATAGTTTTTACAAACTCTGACCTTAATTGATTAAATTCTTGTAAGTTATCAGCATTGGCTATGGCTTTTACCAAAGGAACCACCGGCCCTAAAGTTAAGCAAGTATAAACAGTTGCTACTGTTAAAATTATTATAACCAGTTTTTTATATTTATTTAAAAAAATAAGATGCCGTTTGTTATTATCCGGACTTAATAATTGTTTTAAGCCATAAATTAAACTTATAAATAAGGCCGGTAGAAATAAAGATGTATAGTGGAGCTTTAAAGCAATAGTGGAATTAGAACTGCCACCTAAAATAATTTGTAAAAAAATCGGCAGAGCCAACAATAAGTAACGGGATTTTATCAAATTCAAAAATGTAAAAGGCAAAAGCATGGTTAGAGTAAATAAAATATTATTAAAGGAAAAAACATGCTTTAAGGTATTTAGGGGATAGGCGAAAAAGTTTATAAACATTTCACTAGGGCTTTGGCCCAACCAGGAATAGTAATACAAAAATTTGTAATTACCAGAAGGGGTAAAGTAGGAGGTGAATTTAATGGCCATTAAAAACCATAAAATAGAAACTAAAGCTGGTGCTAAAATCCATTTTAGTTTTCTTCTTTCAAAAAGAGCTAAAATAGAAAACATAAAAAATACCAAAGAAACATCTTCTCTAACCAGCAAGGCCAAAACGCCAAATAATAAAAATGCCAAAAAGTTTTTTTTCTGGTAAAAATAAAAAGTAAACAGTAAAAAGAAAATAGCAAAAGGCAGCAGGTGGAATTCAAATAAATTTATATTATGGACAAAAGGATTTAAAAGCCAAGCCAGGGCTATTATTAATGGCCACACTTTAGCGCTTAGAACATTTTTAGCTATTAAAAAAATTGGCCAGGCCGAGAGAGCTAAGATTAAAGATTGTAAGATTAAAAGATTAATTGGGTGCTGGAAAGGGAGATAAAAAGGCAGCAGTAGTGGGATAATCAGGGCGAAATGGTCGCCTAGATATAGGCCCGGGTGGATAGTGAACTGGAATAGGTTGCCCTGAGCACTATTGTAAAAAACTTGGTTAAAAATGGCCAGATCCAGCCCATTATAGCCAAACTGGTAGTATTTCCAAATGCAGATTAGGGAAAAAGCAATAAAATAGAAAATAATAAAGAACCAAAGAAACTTTTTTTGGTTTTTGTTGAAGAAATTAGTAATTTTTGTCATAAATATGACTATATTTTAGCTTTATTCAAACAAAAAAACAAATTATTTAAATAATCTGTTTTTTGAATAACTGGAATTAATCGGGAATTCTACAGCGATTATCTTGGCAAACATGTTCTTCGCTGAAAATTTCATAACAATATTCATCAGCATTATCGCCAGAGCAAGAATTATCCATACAGCTATTATATTTATTACAGCCCCAATTATCACTGCCAAAATAGTCTTCACAGTCGGCATCAGTGCCGCACTCACCAGTTTCTTGTGGCCTAGATGGAGGACAGTAATAACCGTCAGTGCAAGTGGCCTTATATATTGCATCATTAACAAATAAAGTAACGGTATAAGAACTGACAATTATAACTATGCCAATAATTGAATTTTTTAACCTATTCTTAGCTTTGGAAATATTTTCTTCGTTACCTCCAGAAGCCATCCATTGGTAGCCGGCGTAAATAATGCTGCCCAAGAAAAATATAGCTACAAAACCTAAAATATAAACAACAATATTAACAATTATTCTCTGGGGGTCGGCCTCGGTATCGGGTAAGCTGGCGCCCAAGCCCGTTCTTTGCAGTCTGGACAGCGGATCAGTATTTTGCGCTAGTGCAACCTTGCTTATTAAAAAACTTATTGCGATATTTATAGGGATAATTAGTTTCTTTAGAAAATTCATATTATAAATAAGTATTGGAGGTAGAAGCTTCTAATAATTTAACAATTAAAATTGTAAGACCATAAGCAATACCAATAACCACAAAGCCGATAACTGCCTGCTTAAACCTGCTCTTGGCTTTGGTAATTATGTCTTCGTTGCCTCCGGCGGCTATCCATTGGGTGCCTGAATAAATCATTAAAATTAAAAATACTATTCCAACAAAACCCAGGGCATAAGTTATAACGCTTACAATTATTCCTTGGATGCTATTTGGAGAAGTTTCAAAACCGGCCGAAGGTGCAATATCGTCCAGCCTGTTTTTAGAAGACTGGACCGCTAAAACAGTAAGAGGGAAAACCAACCAAATGGAAATTAAAGATGTAATTTTTTTTAAGATATTTTTCATATTATTAATCAAAGAAACATTCATTATCAGGCGTGCACCAGCCAATCAAGCCACAATCACTTTGTTGAGTGCACCTAACACAGGTGTTTTCATCCTCAAGGCAGTAAGGTGTATTGTTAGAACATTGGCTATCACAAAGATATTCATCTATTGATACACAGGTGCCTTCTTGATCTTCCCAAGCCGTTCTATTTCCATGAGCGGTTTCCCACCTACAATCAGCATTAGAAATGCAATAATCTCTTACAGCAATACTATTGCAACTTAAGCCGTCTCTGGGAACACATAATCCGTAGGTTGTATTACATTCATAATTGGAATCATTACAGTCAGCATCAAACAAACACTCCACACAAAAACCTCTACCCTCATCACATAGATAAGGATTGCCGGAAATCGGCCCAATTCTATCAGAGCATTGGGCATCGGTAACACAGTCTACTTCTTCAAAATAAGGTGGTGATTGAGGGCCGGCACCCGGTTCTTTTAGAAATCTTTCATCAAAGAAATTGTAAACTAAGTTGGTTACAATAAAAGCGGCTAAAGTTAAGCCTACCCCGATGGTACCGTTAATGACTCTTTTTCTGGCTTTGGCAATGGTTTCTTCATTTCCTCCAGAGGCCATCCATTGGATACCGGAATAAATTACCAAAAGTAGAAAAATTACACCAATAAAACCGATTATGGTGTTAATAGAGTTGGCGATTATGGGATTTATATAACCTTCCTGTCCTTGTTCAGCTGTTCTGTAACTGGCTGAAAGGCCAGCTTTCTCTAAAAAATTTTGATTATCATCTTGGAAGGCAGCTTGGCTAGATTGGGCAGAAATTAAAAAAATAAAAGCCAAAATAATTATTAACCAGCCAAATTTTGTAATTTTTTTATAAAACATAAACTTATTCCTCTTCACAAGTATAAGTAGTTAAATCGCAATATTCTCCTTCGGCACAATTATTATCGTTGGCACATTCTACACAGCGGTTGATTCTTAAGGCAATTTCACCGCAGATTGGCTTGCCAGGGACGCCTATACAATCAGAATTGTTGTTGCAAGAGCAGAATTTCCAAATGCCACTTTCAGTACAAACTGGCTGGTCTATTGGGCAATCAGAATTATTTTCACAACTAATCATTTGGCCTTCGCCATATTCAGGACCTTGATCATATTGTTTGTTAGTTTGTTCATAAAAGAATTCAAAAATAAGATTGGAAATTATAAAAGCGAAAAAGACTAAAGCCAGGCCGATAACTGAACTGATAATTCTTTTTTTAGATTTATCCACTTTTTCCTCATTGCCGCCGGCTGTCATCCATTGGTAGCCGGCAAAAATAATAAAACTTAAAAATAGTACGCCAATAAAGCCTAACACCCAGGTAATTATGGCGCCAATAATGGTATCTGGCAGGGTTGGATCAGTAACATTGGTTTGGACGCCGGCAGAATCGGCCACTATATCAAGTGTGTTGCCTAAACCAATATCTTGGGCAAAAATAGAACCCCCAACTAAAAAAATACCTATAATTAAAGATAGCAATACTCTTTTTAGAAGTTTTTTATCCATATATAGCCTTAAAGTTTATTTAAACTGCCCCTAAGGTATTACTGATAAACCAGGTGATAAAGTAGGCAGCCACAGTAATAGCCAGGCCAATAGAAGCTTGGACCAATCTGGTGCGGGCTTTGGTAACCTTTTCTTCGTTGCCGCCGGCTGTCATCCATTGAATGCCGGATACAATCACTAAAATAAAGAAGATTGTTCCGACAAAACTTAGAATTATACTAATAATAGCACCTACTCTTTGGGCAATAGTTTCATCACTTTGGCTAGTATCAAAGCCGGCGCCTCCAGCGGCGTCGCTAACTAAATCAGTATTTACCTGCGCTTGTACAACCAAAGAAAAACTAAAGGTAATAAGAATTAAGATTATGGCAGATTTTAATATTAATTTCATAATTTTATTTATTAAATGGGCTCTTCTTCATTTATATTATTGGTAATATTGGGCTGAAGCCTATCTATAATAAAGTTTGTTAAAACAAAAGCAGAAACAGTAATAGCCAAACCAATAACTGCTTGGATCATTCTTTTTTTTGCTTTAGTAATCCTTTCGTCATTACCACCGCCTGTCATCCATTGGACGCCAGAGTAAACTATTAAAAATAAAAATATAACTCCTAAAAAGCCTAAAACAAGACTAATAATTTGGCCAACTCTTTGGGCAATAAGCTCTTCAGAAACGGGCCCGGGCTCGCCATAGCCGCTGGTTTCACCAACTTGCCCTAGTGCCCATTCTTGGCATTCCTCAAAAGTATCATAGGGGCAGGCAAAATCCTTTTCTTGCGCATTGGCTATTAGCGGCGGATTTAAGAGGGCTGTTATGGCGAAAATAAGCAAAATTAGTTTTATAGTTTTCATATTATCTAAAAATAAAATAGTTAGTTAGTAAATAAGCCATGATAATGATAATTAGGCCAATAATTGCTTTGGAAATTAGGTCAGAAGCCTGCTTAATCTTCTCTTCGTTGCCGCTGGCCATCATCCATTTAACCCCGCCATAAACCATTAACAGTAAAAAAATAGCCCCTATAAAAGTAAGAAAAGTTTTAATAAAAGTACCTATAATTTCAAAGGTTGTAACCTCTTGGTTTATTTTAGCCTGTCCTGCAACATTATCCAAGTCAGTAATTACATCATCAATTTCTGCAGCTAAAGAAAATTTTGCCAGGCAAAAAACCAGGCTTACCATAGTGAGAATTAGTAGAATTTTATGACCTTTTTTCATTTTGTTTAGGATTATATAGGATCTTCTTCAATAGTTGGCTCGCTAATTTGGTTTAGATCAGATATTTTAAAAACAACATAATTAGTTAATAGGTAGGCAAGTATTACTACAATAATTCCAATAACTGCCCCTTTGAATATTTTTACGGCTTTTTGCACTTGTTCTTCATTGCCACTGGCTGTCATCCAGATTATTCCACCATAAATAACTAAAATAAAAAAGATAACTCCTACAAAATTAAGAATGGTTTTTATTTTTATGCCAATTAGTTGGGCTGCCGTGGGAGCTGATTGCGGATCTTGGATTACTCCGCCTTGCTGGGCTACGTTGGTTAAAAAATCTTCGGCAACATCGGCAACATCAGTTTCGGCACTGACATTGATAGGCATCATAGAAACAGCAACCAATAATAAAAATAGGGTAAAGATACCCTTTTTTATATTTTTTTTGTTTTTAAAGAGGAAGTCCATTCTATTATTGTGGCTTATACAATCTACACTTTCCTCCTGAAGAAGAATAATACACTTCAGGAGGATTTGTCTAAATTGTATTCAAGTTAAATAGAATACTAAATATCTAAGTCTCTTAAGTCTATACAGCCACTATCCTCCTATATCTACTGTAGCCGTTGAAATAGTATTGATAACGTAAATAGCGATAGCGTAAGCTGCTAAGATAATAACTAAACCGACAATACCTGCGCCAATAAGTTTTTTAGCTTCAGCAACTTTATCTTCGTTACCACCTGCAGTCATCCACTTAAAGCCACCAAGTAAAATAACAATGACAGCAATAATACCCAAGAAACCCAATAAAACATTTAAAACAGATGTAATGGTATCTTTAAGGTCTCTTGAACCTAAACCAGTACTGGCAGCAGCCTCAATTCCTAAAGATGCTTGGGCAGAAACTACTGCCGGCATAAGCCCTAGAGTTAAGCCAGCCAGTGAAAGAACATTTTTTTTGGTTAAGAATTTTTTCATTTCTTCACCCCCTTTCTTAATTATTGAATCCACTTAAACCAAAGTATTTTAAGTAAGTTTCAATATTGATTTATTTTTTTAATATATAAAATATTTATTATGTGGATAACTAATTATTAAACTATCTTTATTATACAATATTTTTCTATGTTTTACTATTTAGAATTTAAGAGTTTCAAAGATGGTTCTTAAAATTGCATAACTGGAAAAAATTACCACCAGCCCTAAGATGGCCCACATTAAAGTATCCCTTCCTTTTTTTACCCGTTCAGCATTGCCAGCGGCCGTCATCCACTGGAAACCGCCAACTAAAAACATTAATAAAGCAATAACTCCGGTAATACCCATAAAGCTGAATATAAGCCGGCCGTACAGTTCTTGGGGCCCCAAAACATTGTTGCCGAGGGGGTTGTCTAAGGCTTGAGCTAAAGCTGGGCCGGCCATGCTTAAGAATAAAGTAAGCAGGCAGAAGAATAAACTGATTTTGTAAATATTTTTCATAAAAAACTATTTTAAAATTTAATTATTTGGAAAACAGCAGGTTAAGTCGGCCTTTGTACAATATTCACTGCCTAGGATTTTACCCGTAGTGCAGTTTGAACTTGTTAGGCATTGGTAATCTTCGTATTGTGGGTGAGTTGACCAAAATTCGCAGGCACTTTCAAATTTAGCGCCATCTGGTGGTCCATAATAATCAGTTAGGCCGCAGTTAAATTTTTCTGCCATACCAGTTCTTTTATCCACACATTGTATAATTGGATTAGTTGAGCCTTCTCCCTTTGTTTCCCATTCAGTGCACCTGGTTAAACAAAATTGCCCTTGCCTACAAGGAGAGCCCTCTCCTTTGCCGGTGCAAACGGTTGTATTGGCGCCGGTGCAATATTCATACCATTTGTTGGAATTAGAAAAAACCGTTTGGATAGGATTAACGCTTTCGGGCGGGGTTAGTAAAATTACCAAAACAATATTTACTATAATCCAGCTGGCCAAAATTATTATTATGCCAACAACAGTACTTAGTAAAGCTTTTCGGGTGGCTTCTATTTTTTCTTTATTGCCGATAGAAGTCAGCCAGCCAAAACCGTGCCAGACAAGTAAGAACAAGGCGGTGCCACCTAAAATACCCAAGAGCCACCTGAATATTTTAACTGCTGTATCTATAATATCGCAGATGCCGCAATTGCCAGTGGCTGTGCAGGCCGGCAAAAGTTGGGCGTAAGAAATATTAGGTAAAATTAAAAAGCTTAAAATTAAAAAGCTTAAAATTAAAAATTTACTTTTTTTTACCACAGTCATTTTAAAGTTTGGTTAATTCTGGCAGCAGCATATTCCAAAAGTTTGTACGGCTCTGTTGAATCTGGAAAATCTTCTATTAATTCTTCAAAAATTTCCTGCATTTTTAAAGCATCATTGCCTCTGTACCAGTGTTCGGCCGTTAAAGTTTGGTTGGCAAAAACAGCCAATTCCGGATCTTCTTTTTGGCTTATAATTAAAGACCTAAGGGCAGAGGGTTTTTTGGCTTTTTCTAAATATTTGGTTACTTCATTTTGGTTGGCAGCAAAATTTAAAAAGCCCCACGCAATTTCGGCACTCCTTGATTTATGTGAAACTGTTTCTACCCAATAATCGGTGTAATTAATTGATTTAGCTGCGCCCTGGATTTGAGGCATTGGCGCAAGACCTATATCCAACTTGGGAGACCGGGCTTTTATTACCGGCAGATGGTAGGAGTAGCCAAACATCATGGCGGCCTGACCGGAAATAAAAGCGTCTAAAGCATCTGGTTGCCGGCTGTTCCAGCTGTAGACTTCTTTAATAGGATCGGCAAAGTCTGTATAGAATCTAAGGGCTTCTTGCCCTGGGAAGTAGCCTTTTTCTCCGGAAGCAGGCTGGTGGAAAGCAGCCTGGCCCTTGGCATTTACCATTACTGTGCCGTTTTGCATCATTAAGAGTGAAACTATATCTACAGCATGGGGAATATTATCCGAAGTGCCCATAGCCACGCCCGTTTGAATTAAGTTATTATTTTGGTCTATTTGGGTAAGAGCTTTAGTTGCTTCTTTAACTCCTGTCCAGGTAACAGGCGGAGTAGCTAAACCAGCACTGTCTAGTAAGTCCCGGTTATAATAGAGGATTAAAGTATCTACACTATACGGCAGTCCGTAAATTTGGTTGTCTATTACTACATTATCATAAACCACATCAACAAACTGGCTTTTAATATCATTTGTTTTAAAAATTGGTACCGATCGTACTACAGTATTGATTTCTGTTTTGCCCAGAGTTTTTTTAACTTCCCTAAAGGCTAAACTAACACTTTCCGGCTGGGGAGTAATGCGGCTTTGGTATTTTTTAAGCCAAGAAGCCGGAACACTGTAAATATCCGGACCCCTATCTTCGGCCCAAGCTTCTAATAGCTTTTGTTCATATTCAGAGAAGCGGAATTTTTTATAAGTAATTTTTATATTAGGATGCAGTGCTTGAAAATCAGTGATAACCGGCTTTAAATAGTCGCTATCATCCCAAACTCCCCAATAGGTAAGTTCAGTGGTTTTTGTTAAAGATTCAGGAACATCTTTAGAAGGGAATAATTTGCAAGAAAAACCGGAAGTACTAACAACTACTGTTAAGATTATTAATGTGAATATTTTGAAATTTTTGATCATCTATTTTATTTTATTTATATATTTTTTGAACTCGCCATTTATTTTAGGATGATCCAGGGCCAGATCTACATTGGCTTTAAGCCAGCCTAAAATTGTTCCAGCATCATAAAGTTTGCCTTCTATCTGCTTGCCATAGACAGACCTTTTTTTTGTAAGCACATCTATGGCATCAGCTAACCAAAGCTCGCCATCTTTGCCAGGTTTGGTTTTTTCCAGAATTTTAAAAATTTCCGGAGTTAAAATATAACCACCGACCACCGCTAGGTTGGATTTGGCTTTTTGTGCCCCTGGTTTTTCAGTTATATTATTTATTTGATAGACTCTTTTTTCCACTTCCGGACCGTCAATAATGCCGTATCTTCCCTGTCCTTCTTTGTCAGTTTTTACTAAAGATAAAACAGGATCTTGGTATTTTTCATAGACTTCTATCATTTGTTTTACCCAAGGTTTTTTGCTGACAAAAAATTCATCCCCCCAAAAAACTGCAAAAGGCTCATCACCAATTAGGGGTTTGGCGTTTAAAACTGGTGTGCCATTTCCATAACCGCCTTTTTGTCTTATATAAACGAAATTAGCCATTCTGGGAATGACTCTTAATTCTTTTAATAGGCTGTTTTTTTTAACCTTGGCCAGCCATTTTTCCAGTTCTGGAGAACGGTCAAAGTGGTCTTCTACGGCCCGCTTGTTGCCGCTGGTTACAATGATAATTTCAGTTATGCCAGACTGTGCAGCCGCCTCTACAATGTATTGAATTGCCGGCTTATCTACTATGGGTAGCATTTCTTTGGGCTGGGCTTTAGTGGCCGGTAAAAATCTGGTGCCAAATCCGGCTACTGGTATTATTGCTTTGCGTATTTTTTGCATAAATATAAATAATTATACAATATTTACTCTAGTTTAGTAAAGGTTGAAAAATAAAATAACGCCGCAGATTATACGACGTATTTATATTATATAATTTAGGATGCTATTTCGTCATAGCTCGTTTTTTAAGATTCGCAGGCATTTTTTCTATGGCGTATCTAAGAGCGGTCCGGGGCATAGTATCTTTATTTTTTATTACATAATTAAAAATATCTTTTTGGAAAAGATTGGTAGCTTCTTTTAACATCCAGCCATAGCCTTTTTGTACCAGATCATCATTATCTAGCAACAACCGGTCAGCAGTATAAAAAATATCGTTTAAAAATTTCTTTTTATTTTTAATAATATTATTAAAGAATGGGCTACCCATTTTAGTTGGGTGAATGTGGCTTACGGCTGCCGCTCGTTTAACCCAACGGTTTTTGGATTTGGTCCAAAGTTTGGTTTGTTTAATAAATTCTGGATATTTATAAATAAGGTAACCGAGCGGATGAGTGCAGTAATCATCACACATAGCCCAGTTAGTTACATATTTTTTAAGCCAGCCTTCCATTAGTTTAAAGTCATTTTTATTAAATTCATCAATCCGTTTATACAGCCAGCCACAGCCAAGCGAGAATTCCTCATTTAAATTTGATTTGAATAAAGATTCGGTCAGTTTGATAAAATCAGCTTTAGAAAGAAGTTTTACTTCTGGCCAAAATTTTGATTTTATTTTTTTAAGTTCAGGCGAGCGAACGCCGTAAAGTTTAATGGGCTCCTTAAAAAAATTAATTGATCCTTTCTTATATTCAAGATCAATATTTTTCTTCAGTTCTTTTTTTATTTGAAGAAGGATTTTATTCATTAATTTTAGTTAAAATAATTTTACCAAGATTTTGTAGGGATTCATCAAAAACTGTAACTGTTTGTTTTGGATTTGAATCTTGGTCTTTTGAGGTTAATTTTTAGCCGCTATCGCCACCGGAATCATAAGTTTTTAGATTAATTTCTATTCTTTCTATCCATTTATTTCCTTCTAATAAATTAACTGAACCGGCAACAAACCAGTCAGGGCTTGGCGCCAGCATGCTAACGAAAGTAATAAAACTATATTCTTGAGAAAAATTTAATTCAGAAATATCATTCCCGGGAGAGTCAATTCTACTGCCTTTTGTTTGTGCGTAAGCCAGACCAGAATTAATTTTATTTCGGATTTCATTAATTAGTATATTTGGATCACCTGATTCTGACATTTCCTCTACGCCGGCAGTTGGAATTTTTCCTAGGGAAAAAATTGCTGCTTCGTTAGAGCCATTATGCGAGTAGGCTACGAACGGTGAAAAATGAGCTTCCAGCGGATAAAAGTCAGAATGGGTTTTTGAACTCCATTCGGCAATAAATTCTATTTTATACTTAGCTGTCTGGCTTGTTTCTTCCATTATTTCTGGCTGTGTTTCTGAAACAGGTGGTGTTTGATTTGATTTTTCGACTGGTTTTTGAGTTTCTTGAATGTTTGTTGAGGCTAATGAACAGCCAGCTAAAATAAGCACAAAAAACATAGCTGTACATAATAGGATATGTGGTTTTTTTATAGTTTTCATAATTTTTTTCCAAGCTATGTCCATATTTTAAAACCTTTAACTACTTTTATTGATAGTAACTAATTTTTTTGATAGTTCAACCAGTTTATCATGAACCATACCATTGGAGGCTATAAAACCGTTTATTGATTTGTCATATCTTTGCTCGTTGCCAAAAATATCCGTAAATCTGCCACCGGCTTCTTCTACAATAATTTTTATAGCAGCCGCATCATGGGCTGTAGTGTGTGGGAAAATTGTAAATAATAATTCACCGTTAGAAACTAGAACCGAGGGGTTAACAATGGAACATAATTTAACTGTTTTGACTATTTTGTTCATTTCTAGATATTCAGCTAATTTAAAAACATCATATTTAGCTTTATTCCACATTTCAAAAGCACCAACTGAGCCTTCAAAATTATTAATTTGAGGTACATTTATTTTTTTATTATTCAAATAGGTTCCCTTGCCTTTTTCTGCAAAAAATAATCTTTTTTGGAAAGGGTCATAGGCTACTCCAAGTATGGGCTCACCATTTTTTACTAAAGCCAATGAGAATGTAGATAAAGGAAACCCATGGGCAAAAGCGATTGTGCCGTCTACCGGATCACAAACCCAAACATATTCACTATCTTTTAAATTACTTTTTTCTTCAGCTAAAACACTATGAGAAGGAAAATATTTTTCAATGGATTGAATTACCAGATCGTTAATTTTATAATCAGTTTTGGTTACAGAAGAAAAATCACCCTTTTTATATTCTGTTTGCATATTTAGGGTAAAATTTTTCTTTATAATTTTACCGGCCTGAAGGGCTAGTTTAATGGCAAATTTTTTATGATTCATAATATTTT
Source organism: uncultured Gammaproteobacteria bacterium (assembly GCA_964588165.1). GTDB lineage: Bacteria > Patescibacteriota > Patescibacteriia > UBA1558 > UBA10009 > CAZPMS01. The sequence continues at coordinate 45,299 of CAZPMS010000005.1, read as the reverse complement.
ATGAGGGGCGAGTGGGTACGAACTATTCGTTGAAGGAAGTGCTTACAATAATATCCTTTATAATCTTTTGCATTAAGCTTTCTTCAGACATCATATTAAACTCAGCAAGTGTAAATTCTGTTCCTAAAGTAAATAAATTTTGAAAACCATTAAACTCAAAGCGTTTGCCATTTTGGTAAGTTATGTATCTTTTACCAGGGTGTCCAGAATAACCTGCTTTTCCTTGAAATAAAACCAGAAATTTATTATTCCCCATTGTGGTTATTGAGACACATTCGCTACATTCTTCTTTGTCGATGATATTTTTTGTTAGAATATCTAAATGTAGATCCCATTCTTCCACTGTTATGGAAGGACCAAAACACATACCTTCGCATTCTGCTGCTGATTTTTCGATATTAGCAGCGTCTTGGCGAGAGATCACCTCAACTATTTCAAAATCATCAATGCTTATTGATCTTTCGTTTTCCTCCAACACCGGATCGGGAAGAATTGTTGGATAATCGAATTCGATTCCTAATTTGTCGTTAAAATAAGAAGTCTTTGTCTCAAAATATGATCCAACAAAATTTAGAGCATTTTGTTTTGCAACATCGCTAATTGCCATTGAGCCCAACAGTTGTTGTATCTTATTGTTCGATTCACTGCTTTCAAATTCAGTTATTGCATTTTCAATCAATGTTTTGTCTCCGTATGTAATGCAAGAGAAGCTTTTCATCACTTTTTTTTGACTTGGAGGCGGGTAGTTTGGCATTTCAGTTAAACAATAATCGTCAGATTGAATGGGGGACAGTTTAATGGTTAGAAACAGCGGTGAATATAGGAGATTTTCTACGGGGATTACATAAGTTTTCGTAATTTCTATTTGTGAACTTTTCGCTGTTATGTCTTGTTCAACCAAGCTAGAAGGATCGGAGACTTTTTTAGCCCCTATGAAAGAAATATATTGATAATCACAAGTACCAAAGCTAAAAGTCCCAAATTGCCTAAAAGCGGAGTGTTGTTTGTTCGGATTTTCATTATCTTTTGGCGCGCTATATACCAAATTTTCTTTACAAAATTCCTGTCTCGGATTAGACTTTTCTTTTAATACATCAGCGTGCTGTCTAAATACCTCGGGTTCATCAAGGAACTTTACACTCATTGAAATTGATGGGTTTGAATTGAAGTTGAAAGAGTGTATTAAATCAAAGGGCTTGGAATGAATATGGGCAGAAGTAATTTTTGAAACCTCGCCCCATTTTTTTGGATAGGAAAATAAAATACCTAACTCTTCACTATTGAATTGATTGGATAAACTAGTTTGAGAGACGACGGGGTTTTGGTTTTGCTCAGTTGGGATCTGCTTTTCTGTGACGAGTAAATAGATAACTATAACCTCGATTATTAAAATAATCGTTGCAACGAAAATAAAAATAGCCAGCTTACTTTTTGGTTTAGGTGTTGGGGTCGGAGCATTAGGATTTTGTTCTATTTGTTGTGGTTGTTGTTGAAATTCTTGTTCCATAATTTTATGGTTAAGTTAATTATACTAAATTGTTGCAAAATGGGGCTTTGGCGTGCGGCGATTTCTTTTTTAAAATACTGAAATTGTAAATTGGCGGAAGCGGAAGGATTCGAACCTTCGGTGCCTGTAAAGGCACAACAGTTTTCGAAACTGTCCCGTTAAACCACTCCGGCACGCTTCCGTTATTTATCCGTAGCCAAGATTCTATTGCTTATGTTCCAGAATGACAGTCCTTTTTATTATACAGATAACACCGTTGCTCACTAATTTTTCACAGATGACGCACAAATTAGTGCGTTATTTGTGAGTTATTGGTGAACCATTTGTGTTTATTCGTGATTGATTATATATAACTATCATCAAGCCTATAATTATCCAGAATAAAAATGATAAGTCATTTTTAAAATATGGCACATCAACCAGGCCGTGGACCAGGAGCGTTATCATAGCCATGCTGGTCGTTAAAGTCAATATTTGATTATGGTTTATGGGCTTTGGGTTGTTCTTATTATTCATGAACCATGATCTATGGCCTAACCAAAAGAAGACAAATAAAATCCAAATAATTGAAACTAAGCCAAGCAAGCCGGTTTCTGTCCAAAAGTTTAAGAAAAAGTTATGGGGGTATAGATAGATTTCTACATGCGGATTTTGGTGGTAGGGAACCATTAAATTTTGGTAACCGGCCAAGCCTGCTCCAAAAACAGGCGTATCCATAAGCATTTGAGAAGCTTCGCGCCATTGCTGTGATCTCATATGAATATCAGAAGCATCCAAGGGTAAATGGGTTTGTGAAGTGGTAGCAAAAGTATCAGTTATTTTATTTTTAATCCCGGTCGAAAAATTCAATCCGGCACTTATTATCAAAATAGCCAGTAAGGTAAATAACCTAGTTTTTTTATAAAAAATTAAGAAAAAGATTAAGCCGGCAACGAGCCCGATTAGGCCGCCGGTGGATTTGGCAAAAATGATTGTCAGTGTGCCAAGTATAATGCAAATAATATAATAGATAATCCACCAGAGTTTATGGTTTATGGATAACGAGTTATTTTTATGAACCATGAACCATGAACTATAATCAGAAATTAAGTTTCCTATTAATAAAAGTAAGACAGGGGCTACAAATAAAGCATTGGCATTAGGATAGCCGAAAAAGGTGGTTATTCGCCTAGTAGCTTCGTCTGCCCAAAAAGGATTAGAAATTAACACCCCAGTCAGTTTTTGAATTACTGCAAATACGCCAATAGCTAAAACAGTTAGCCCTAAAAATCTAACAGCTTTTTTAAAGTGGACCGGGTTTTTTATTGTGTAGATAAAAACTATAAAAAACAGCAGGGGTTCTATAAAATAAGCTTTCCAAATACCGGCTGCAGCCAGTTGATTGGTGGAAATAAATGTGGCGAAGGTGGAGGCGATTAGGAATAGAATCAAGGGCAGTTTGAGTTTATCAGGGACGGGATTATGATTGATGATTGATGATTGATGATTAAATATATTTTTTATCCAAACTAAAGGATTAAAGCTTAGGTTTTTTTCCTGCTTTAATTTGATTAGCCAGACAATAAATAAAATCCAGATCATGCCTTCCAGTAAAGTTCCTGGGATGCCAAAAACAGTATATCTTATCAAATAAGTTGGCAGTAAGGCTACAACTGTATAAATACCCCAGCGGATGTTTTTAGCACAAAGATAGGCAAATAACAGGTAGAAAATGATAATAAAAAGGTAGTAAAACATGGTTATATTTTACCCCGCCAGAGCTTATTTTTCAAATAAAAAACCGTTCAGAGTTGAACGGTTGAATGTTAGTTTTAAGCAGATGACTGCTTCTTTAGTTAGTTTGAAAATTTTTCAGTACCAGGAAGTGGCGTAGGCTTAGGAAGCGATGTAATTATAAGATAAATAATCAGTTTAATTATAAAGCCTGCGCTGGCAAAAAGTTGTGGCTTCCAAAAATGACAGCCGACAATGGCAACGGTCAGAAATCCGCAGAAAAAGGCTATTGCAGCAAGAGTGAATTTAGTGAATGGCTCATCATTAGCCTTAGATTCTTTGATAAGTAGAACGGTGATTACACTACCTTCAATGGCAAATAACAAGCCGCTGATTGCCGGGGGGAGATTAATAATGCCGAAAGCATAGACGCCGCAGATAATCATGGCTAGCAAGCTGAGGACCACTCCAAGTTTCCACATAGTTCTCTCCTTAGGTTATGTTAAGTTACTATTTACTTGACTATATCACTAAGCAATTTTTTGTCAATTTTTAATAAAAAACCGTTCAATGTTGAACGGTTGGTTATTAGGTTAAACTAACTTCTAGCCCTATTTAGCAGCGGGTAAAACAATAGGTAGTAGAAAATTAAGTTAATAATAACTCCGAATGAAATAAAGACCTTGGGCAGCCAGTTAACTTCAAGGCCAAAGAAGCCAAAGAGCAAATGGAGAAAATGTCCACTGACAATGATTGCAGTTATTATCATTATAAAGTTTGAGATTGATACGCATTTTGCCATTTCATCTTTTAGTATTTTAGATTTCATGCCGCTTTGCCACTCATTCTCTTTGAAGAGGGTTTTATAGAGGGAGTTTAGTTTGGTATGAACCATTACGCCTTCAAAAAGAAATAATCCGGCACTTATGTACAGATTCATATTAACAAAACTACCAGGGAAAAAGGCATAGCCGGTACAAAGAATAACGGTTGCGAGCGACACAAACAATAACCAAAAGTTCATCTCGCCTTCACTTACTACAGATGCGGAGCCTGTGGCAATTTCAGACATCTCTATCTCCTTTGTGGTTTTGAAAGTGCGAAAATCTATTTGACTATATCACTAAGCAATTTTTTGTCAATTCCTTTTGTAATTATCATAATTAAGCCATAAATTACAGCTCCAATTAGGATATTTAATAAAATATGCAAGCCAGGCAGTTGGTAAATAGCCAGCATCATAATCAATCCGGCCACCAGGCTTTTGAAAAAGATTTTTAAGGAAAGTTTAATTTTGGCATATTTATAAAATATCAACCATGAGGTTATTACAATAAAGCCTTCTATAACCACCGTTACCCAGGCAGCGCCAAAGTAAGAATATTTAGGGATAAAAATAAAGTAGCCGATTAAAGCTAGGATCGCTGCTATTAAAAAATATTTAAGCATAGCTTTTTGCTTATCTAAAATCACAATTATATAGGTCATCAAAATTCCTAAAAAGATAATACCGGTGGCCAGCATCAATATGGAAAGGATCGGACCAGAAACTGTAAATTCTTCCCCAGCAATTAGTTTCATAATGCCTCCAGCCAGCGGTAGAGTACCCAAAACCATCGGCACCAGAATGATTATAAAAAAGTCAAAAGTTTTTTGGGTAATGTTTTTAAATTTATCTAAATTGCCGGCAATCCAGGCGGCAGTTAGAGGTGCCATAACCAGCCCCATAAACATATGGGGGAAGGTGGCAATAATTTCCAGGATTTTGTAAGGGGCGCCATATATTCCTACATCAGTTGCTGGTTTAAATAAAGAAAGGATAATAGTATCAGCTCTAAAATAGACTAAATTAAAAGCAACGCCTAGGGCAATGGGCCAGCTTTTTTTAAAAACCACTTTCCAATATTCAAAATCCCAGGCCCATTTAATTTTTACGTATCGTTTTATTAAAAACCAAAGGATAATAAAATAAATAAAGGTATTTACAACATTGCCCCACATTAAGGCTGGCAGATTTCCTTTATAAAAAACAAAAAGCAGAATCACAATTAAAAAACCAAACCTACCAACAACTTCAGCTATGGCCACTTGGCCCATTTTTAAATATTTTTGGAAAACTGATGTCAAAGTCTGTACCAACGTCATGAAAAAGAATGACAAACTGACAATAGCAGCCGAAAGTTTTACCACCATTGGGTAGGGGAATAAGAAAATTAGCAGTGTACCGCCGCCCATAAATATGATGGCTGAAATTACTCTTATGGTGAAAATATTACTTAATATAAAGTTTTCTTTGTCCGGCTTGGCTGAGATTTCTTTAAGGCAAATCAAATATAGGCCCATATCTACCAGCACGCCAAAAAACTGCATAAAAGCTACGGCTGTGGTGTAGAGGCCAAAATCTTCTGTACCTAAGTATCTGGTGAGTAAACCAATAGTTACAACTCCAAGGGCAGTTCCGATTATTTTACCAATTACCTGCCAAATTGTGTTGCGGGCGATTTTTTTAGTTTGTTCCATAAATAATAAGGTTATTTTAACAATAAAGCAGAGGTTTAGCCAGTTTCCGTATTTCATTTTGATTTACAAATTATGTTTGTATTTTATACCCGTTTTCTTTTGAAAGCGGGTTTTTGTTTACTTATTTTTTTGTTAGTTTCTAGTTTTATACCACCTTTTTAGAAAAGGTGGTGCCAAAAGCGCGAGCCACGAAAAATTTAAGGAATTTGTTTACTTCAGCAAAGGAATTTTCTAACTCCTCCTTCGCCCTTCGCCTTAGTTTAGGCTCGGGCTTAGTTCGTCAAACAAAAGAAAATTCTATTTTTTGCTTACCGCTCCAAATTCTATAAATTTTTCAAGACTCGCAGAAATCAATTCATTTTTAATATTAAATATCATTATTTTTAAAACAAAAACCGATTCACATTTAGTAAATCGGTTTTAAAGATATATTATTTTTTTATTCTTCCGATTTCACTTTATCCCAAACTTTCTTTTTTATTTCAGCAATCATTTTAGGATTTTCTCGCAGGAATTGTTTGGCATTTTCTCGGCCAACGCCAAGTTTGGTTTCACCATAAGAATAAGTATTGCCTGATTTGCTTAGAACGCCCAGATTAACGCCGGTATCTAAAGCATCGCCACTAATGGAAATACCCTCATTATACATAATATCAAATTCGGTATTCTTAAAGGGAGCGGCCACTTTATTTTTAACCACTTTGGCTTTTACCCGATTGCCGATAATCTGGTCGCCTTTTTTAATTTGGGCAGCCCGCCTTACTTCTATTCTAACTGAAGAATAAAATTTTAAGGCCATGCCTCCAGGTGTGGTTTCCGGGTTGCCAAAGAAGACGCCAATCTTTAATCTAATCTGGTTAATAAAGATAACCACGGTATTGGTTTTAGAAATTATGCCGGAAAGTTTCCTTAAAGCTTGGCTCATTAATCTGGCTTGCAGGGCTACATGCCTATCACCCATCTCCCCTTCAATTTCTGCTTTTGGCACCAATGCGGCTACTGAATCAATTACTACCACATCAACGGCATTGGATCTAACTAAGGTTTCAGCAATTTCCAGAGCCTGCTCGCCGGTATCCGGCTGGGAGATTAAAAGTTCATCTACATTAATACCTATTTTTTTTGCATATTCCGGATCCAGAGCATGCTCAGCATCAATAAAAGCGGCTGTACCGCCCATTTTTTGGACTTCAGATGCAATGTGTTGAGAAAGAGTGGTTTTGCCGGAAGCTTCCGGTCCATAGATTTCAATAATTCTGCCTCTTGGCACCCCGCCTACGCCTAAGGCAATATCTAATGAAAGGCAGCCGGTAGGCACGGCTTCTATATTAAGCGATTTGGCGTCACCGAATTTCATTATGGAACCCTCGCCAAATTTGTCCCTGATTTGTTCAATAGCCTGGCTGGCTGCTTCTGTTTTTTTTGAGCTTTGCTCTTTTTTTAGGTCTTTTTCTTCATTTTTTGACATAAAATCGTTGTTTAATTATTAACAACCCTGTGCTGATTTCCTCCTATTTCTAGATTTGCCCCCGCAGTTATAGAGGGCTTTCTAAGTATAGAAATGGTAATTTCATTTATTTTACTGTGTTTTTTACCTGCTGAAATTTTAAAGACATTTAAGCCAATAGTCAAATCCACTATTTGGGTAAAATTGCCTTCTGGGTCTGTAAGGATTTCTTGCTGGTTTATTAAAACAGTACTTTCGGGTTCGGTTTTGCCTTTAATTTCTATATTGGATTCGGTGGTAATTGTTTGGCTTAGGGGTGAATATATTTCTAAAGACGGGGGAGTGAAAATATTTTTAATTTCAAAACCAAAATAACTGCTGAAAGCAATAATAATAAGTACGATTAAAAAATTTCTGATGCTTTTTGGAGAAAGCCAGTGGCCGGTTTTTAGTTCTTTTTTAGGATGCCGGTTTATATTTATTAAAGTTGGCTGGCTCTTTTTTTCTTTTTGGTAGATGTTTTGAAGATTTTTTTCATTGAGATGAAAAAGTTTTGCCAGATTTTTAATAAATTGTTTAGTATAAACTTCACCCGGTAAAAGTTGGTAGTGGCCCTTTTCAAAAGCTTCTAGGTATTTGACAGAAATTTTAGTTTTAAAAGATAGTTGTTCAACTGTAAGCCCATGTTTTTGCCTTTCTTCTTTAATAATTTCGGGCAAGCTTTTAGTGGTTGGTAATTTTTTTTGAATGAAGCCGGTCATAGTAGATGTAAAAATAGAGTTAAAAGATAATTTTTAACTTTTTAGTTACTATTTTATTTTTATTTTGAGTTTTCTTCTTTTTCCTCTTCATCATCTTCATCAGGCTCATCGGTTCCTTCCTCGTCTTCATCATCAATTTCTTCTTCTTCGATCTCATCGTCTTGATTGTCCTCGTCATCAGGTTCATCTTCATCTAGTTCAGCTGAATCATCGTCATCATTATCATCCTCGGATTCTTCTTCATTGTAAGCCTCGGTGGTTTCCGTTGGGATGCCTAATATTTCATCATCGCTTATTAAAATTTCTCTGGGCTTAGCTCCTTCGGCCGGGCCAATAATTCCCATTTCTTCCAAGAGATCTAAAATTCTGGCGGCCCTGGCATAGCCAACTCTTAAGCGTCTTTGTAATAAGGAGGCAGAAGCTTTACCAGCTTTCATAACTACATCTTTAGCCTCTTCTAAGAGCTCATCGCCGTTATCGGAACCGCTAAAGCCTGGAGCGGCAAAACGGCTTTGGCCTTCGGTAACATCATCAACATAGTCAGGATCAGCCTGTGATTGCCAAAAATTAATTACACGTTCAATTTCTTCATCCGAAAGATAGGCTCCTTGAATTCTACGTGGCTTTGATATTTCTGCTGTAGTAAATAGCAAATCGCCCTTTCCTAAAAGTTTTTCAGCACCAGATGAATCTAGAATAGTCCTGGAATCAACTGAAGAAGCTACTGCAAAGGCAATCCTGGCCGGTACATTAGCTTTAATTAGGCCGGTAATTACATTAACTGAAGGCCTTTGGGTAGCCACTACTAAGTGGATGCCCACTGCTCTGGCCATTTGGGAAAGCCTGACAATAGCTGCCTCTACATCTCTGGCAGCTACAGCCATTAAATCGGCCAATTCATCTATAATTATTACTATATAAGGCAGTTTATTAATTAAAACACTGCTGTTGTAGGCTTCGATATTTCTTTTGCCTACGGAATTTAACAGCCTAAACCTTTCATCCATTTCTTTAACAGCCCACCTTAAGGCATTGATGGTTTTATCAACTTCAGTAATTACAGGAGTTAAAAGATGGGGGATGCCGTTGTAATTAGTTAGTTCAACTTTTTTAGGGTCTACCATAATCAACCTTAGCTGTTGAGGTGAGTATTGGTATAACAAACTGATAATAACGTTATTAATGCAAACTGATTTTCCAGAACCGGTAGCGCCGGCAATTAGCATATGAGGCATGGAGGTTAAGTCGGCCACCCATGATTTTCCGCTGACATCCTCTCCTAAGCATATTTTAAGGTTAGCTTTCTTTTTTGCAAATTGTTTGCTGGTTAAAACATCTTTTAATTTTACAATGGCTATGCTTTGATTCGGCACTTCTATGCCAACCAAGGATTTTTTAGGTATAGGAGCTTCGATTCTAATAGGGTGAGCAGCTAATGCTAGGGCCAGATCATTTTGCAGACCGGTTATCCTAGAAAGTTTAATTCCTTGATGTGGCTTAAGGGTAAATTGGGTAACTGTTGGGCCTACGTTTACTTCTCCCATTTCTACCGGGATACCGAAGTTTTCTAAAGTTGCCTCAATAATTTCTATATTGTTTTTAATATCGCCACTGGTGGGCTTGCCTTTCCTGGATTCCAGAAAGCTTAAGGGAACCTCTACTCTTTGGTTTTTACCTTGGGCAAAAGTGACATTGATACCATCCGGGATGCTGCCTTTGGTTTTTTTGATTTTTGTCGGTTGAATTTTTTTCTTGGTAAATTCAGTTTCCTCTTCTTCGGAGTCATCAGAGGATTCTTCTTCATCTTCCTCTGCTTCTCCTTCCCAGTCTTCTTCATCCGGCTCTATTTGGTCTTCATCGGATTCCCAGTCTTCTTCATCTTGATCAGATGTAATCCGGCTTTTAATTAATTTAATAAAGTTAAGTTTTTTAGCCATACTGCCAAGGCTGGTATTAAAGGAGATCAGGATAGATATAAATAAAAGAGCCAACAGAACAATTAGGCCTGCCCAAGAACCCATAATTTTTTGCAGGGGCATAAAAATAAAAAAGCCTAAGAATCCACCACCAGAGTTTGTGGTGTAGAAAGTGTCTATATTAAAATCTTTAATAAATTGGAAAATTCCGGAGTAGCTTAAAATAAGCAGAAAAAATCCTAAGTAATTGCTGGGCTTTATTTGGTATTTTTCCGGCCTTAGCATATAGTAACCTAAAATAAGGAGGATAATGGGGAAAATAAAAAGGCCCCAGCCTAAAATTGAGCCCATGGCTTGTTTAATAAAACCGCCAAATGCTCCGGCTAGATCAAATAAAGAGAGTATGGTTAAAAAAGCTATCACCAAAATGATAATAATAGCTATGCTTTTTTTTGTTTCTGAAGAAACAAGACTTTCAAATTCATCCAGCTCATCTTTTTTCTTCCTTTTTTTATATTTACGTTTGCGTTTTTTTGCCATATTAATAGGCTAATTTTAACACTTTTAAGCCAATTTTAAAAGCCCTTTTTAAGGGCCCTTTTTGGTGTTATTTGTTTAAATAGGCACTAAAAGCCGGTATTAGATTATCAATTAAATTATATTTTTTAAAATCATCTGGATTAATCCATTTAAATTCATCATGATCGTCGCTTAGGGTAACTTTATCAGCATTGGCTTGGCATTCAAAGAACATGCCCACAATCTGCCAATACTCTCCTCGTACAACCGGACGCCACTCATTGGCAAAAAAAGGCTTGCCGATTTCAACATCAAGTCCGGTTTCTTCTTTGGTTTCTCTTTTTAAACCTTCATCAAATCTTTCACCGGGGTTTACTCTACCACCAACCACATCAAATCTTCCGGCATTGGCACCATCTGCATATTTGGCTGACTCTTTAAGGATTAAAATTTTACCATCAAAAACTATAAAGGCTTTAGTGGCTACAAATAGTTTATCAATCATTGTTTTTTATAATAAGTTCTTTAAAATTTGTTTGGGAATCAAATTTTCTGGTAAAAACGTAGTCAGTACTATCACCAATAATAATCTCTGCGGTGGTATATATTATACAACCATCTTTTAAGTGCCCGCCTAAACACCTTCCTTTTTTATCTGATAAGCTTACGTGTAAGTGCAGCCCATCTTTACAAAGTGTGCCAACCAGTGAAGTTATTTCAAACTTTTTTTTAAAAATTTTAGTTTCTTTTCCATTAGCCATTCTTAAACAAGCCTTTTTAAAACTACCGACAGTAGTAACTATAAAGCCGGCTTGAATATTTTTTTCCACCACAAAATTTGCTAATTCTTTTTTTAAATCTTGTCCCGGCCTTAGCCTTAGGCAGTAAATTTTCATAGAGTTGAATTAATTGATTTCAGGACATTTATCATAAATGAATTTAAACCAAGTTTTATAACTTTCTGCTAATTTTTGGTCTTTTAAAACAAACATAGTAACCCCGACATCAATCTTTTTAAGATCCAAGCCAGTAAAGGTTACTACATAATCACCAAAAATATCTACAGCTGATTCGGTTGAGTATTCGGCTGGCATAAATTTATGTGGTGTTTCTAAATTTTTTATAATATCTTTACCCTTTTCTTTAACAATAACATCAAAAATATGATGAAAAGTGATCTCTTTGCGCTTAGCTTCTTTTAAAAATTGTTCGGTAAATATTTTTATTCTTGGGTCAAACCAGCCCAGTTTGGCCCCGATAAAATAAACATCCTCGCCAACTCTTAAAATATCTCGCATGTAATTTTTAAAACCTTCCAGGCCTTTGTACATGTAGGCTTCTTGTTTGGCTACTCTTTCTTCGTAACGTTTTCTTAAATCAGGCATTATTTTTTCTAAGCCCACTTCTTTTTCTTTAATAAGTTCAGAAAGCTTGCCCGGGTCTACCGGTGAATACAAATTTTCGCCTTTAGTTAAGATTGGAAAAATTAAACCTTTATCAATTAATCTATTTATGGCGTCATAAACATTCCTCCGATGAATTTCGGCTTTGGAAGAAATTTCTCCTACTCCGGATTCATTCAAATCCAAAAGAGCCTCATATATTTTGGCTTCGTTAGGGGAAAGACCTAGTTGTTGAAGAATTTCTACTGACATTATTTTAAAAATTAATAGACTATCCATAGTTAGGGTAGTATTTTTTATTAATAAAGTCAAGGTGGTATTAATCACCATAGGGTCATATTGGCCACTCGTAGAATAAAAGCTATGATGTTTTATTAAAGAGAAAAGATTGTACATTTCAAGTTAATTTGGCTAAAAATAGCCAAAACAGGAGAGTAGACAGATGGAACAGAAACGAAAGTTTACTATTGTTTTTTGGATTTTTCAGAATGGTAAGTTTGCCGAGGAACAGTTGGTTGTTCATGAATTAAATATCTGGCAATTGACAGCCGCTATAACCAAATTTTCTGTTGAGCAGAGCGGAGTTAGACTCAATCCGCAAGTTAGGCAGTTAATTGATGGGCCTAGGAAATTTGAAATTCAGCTACCGAAGCCCAAAGCTGGACTTGGTCCTCAAACATATTTTGTAATTAAAAAGGTGATTACAGGGCCGGTTGTTAAGTAATCAAAATCCCCGTCGAGCTAATAAATTTAATTATTTCCTGTCTTCCTCTACCTCGAAGGCGAGAATGAATTTCTCGCCTTCCTTTCAAAGTTTATTTCAAAAAGAAGTAAATTTTGAAAGGGAAAAGCGATTGTTCATTTCAGTTAAATTTGGCTAGAAATAGCTAAAACAAGGGGATAGGAAGATGAAGAGGAGCACTGTATCAGATAAAGTAGTTTGTTTTTCTGTAGCTTGTATCGGCCTTTTATTGATTATTATTCCAGGTTTTACACTGGGGTATGAAGTCAATTTTGCGAGAGATTGCGCGACTGCTGGAATAGCGTTGATGGTAATAGGTTTACCTTTAGGTATTTTTGTAGTTATATCTCGCAAAGATTTGGAAGCCAAGGTTGTTCGGCTTCAAAAGCTTGTTGAGGACCAAGACAGGCAAATAGATGTTATGCGTCAGCAAGATGTTAGTATGGCGACCCTGTTTCGCGGCACACAACCAACAGAGCGAGGCAGGCAAGCTCATGCCAGATTACATCAGTAGAGTTTTCTACGTTTTCCATTCCGGAGGCGAGAAATTTATTCTCGCCTTTCTTCCAAAGTTCATTTTTAAAAAGTGGATTTTGAGAGAAAAAAGTTCTTTGTAATAAAAGGCCGTTGGTCAAGGAAGGAGAAGTAAGATGGATCAAGACTATTCTGCATTTATTGAGCGACACCCTAACGAGTGGGGTCAGATTATTGCTTGTATGGCTAAAGTGGAGTTGCCACCAGAAAAACTTTCCACCATCTCATATCTTAATCTTATCAATCCTTTAATATATGGCCACCGGCTTCATCGGAGTGCTTTGTTAAGGTTGAAAGCTGAAGTTGCTATACAAAGCAATTTTACTGTGGAGTTAATGGAGGTTGAAATAAAACAATTTCCGCCTCCTTATGGACCTTATGGAGTAAAAGGTCCTGGAGCCTATTTAAAGCTAGAAGGTGAAACAAAGACAGCCTTTTTGTTTATGGGGCCCTACTCTGATGCTTTTAGTATTTTTGAAGTGAATACTGAGGAGAAAAGATAGTAATAAAATTTTCTTTTTCAATCATAAAACCGATTCATTTAAGAGTCGGTTTTTTAATTATTTATTTTATTATGTGCTTTACAAAATTCGCAAAATGTATTTATATTAATAAGTAGTCTTTAATAACTAACTAACATAAATAAACTATGATCCAAAAAAATTACTTAGTAATAGGGGGGATTGCTATTTTTACCATGATAGCTTTAGTGGTTATGCTTAATGTTATTGATCCTGGCTATAGCAGGGATTCTTTAATTGAGTCACTTTTTGGCGGCCAAGGAGCAGGGAAGATTACCAGCGCCAGTTATACGGTTTCTCCTTATGCACAGAGAACTTTTGAGGTTAGAATGCTAGTTGATGACATGAATCACGGTGAAATTGAAAGGCTGTTTTATCTCCATTTACCGGAAAATTATTCAAGCGCCCAAGATTATCCCCTGCTGTTTAATCTTCATGGTACAAGCGGAGCAGCTGTTAAAATGCATGAGAAGTCCGGTTTTACCCAACAATCTGACCAAAACAATTTTATTGTAGTTTATCCGCAGGCTTTAGGCTATAGTTTTTCTGCCAATTTGGATTTTCGTATTCCAGCAATTGATCCAGGCTATAAGACAACAGGGTGGAATACCACCAGGGGAGATGGTTATGGCACTGCCAATAATATTGATGATATAACTTTTTTTAGAACCATGGTTGAACAAATAACAGCTATTTTATCCATCAATGAAAGTAGAATTTATGTAACCGGGTTTTCTAATGGCGGCGGCATGACTCAGAAATTAATTGCTGAATTACCTGGATATTTTAATGGCGGCGGCTTAGTTTCAACCGCAGTTCCAAGCGCTTCTCAAGAACCAGAAAACTATGTACCAATACCTTTAGTTTATATCCATGGCACTGCTGATACTACTACACCTTATATGGGAACTGATGAAACTTTATCGGCTCCAGAAATTGCAGATTTATTTGCCGAATTTAATAATTGTACCGGCTCAAATTCAGAAAACAAGACTGTTCAAGGTTTTGATGTAATTATTAAAACTTATGAGGGTTGCGATGCTCCAGTAGTTTTTTATACTATTATTGGTGGCACCCATGTTTGGTATAATTTAGAAAGTAAGACTATCTGGAATTTTTTCGATTCAGCTTATTAAATTTTTGACCAGCAATATTATTTAAAAAACAGCCCCGCCTCTCGCGAGAGGCGGGGCTGTTTTAATTATTTAAGTTGCAGATTATTTTTTTTCTTTAATATTGTAGCCGGTCCCAGCCGGGATAAGCCTGCCGATAATAACATTTTCTTTAAGCCCTCTTAGCCGGTCAACTTTACCGGTAATGGCTGCATCAATTAAAACTCTGGCAGTTTCTTGGAAAGAAGCAGCAGAAAGGAAGCTATCGGTTGTAAGGGAAGCTTTGGTAATGCCCAAAAGTAAATATTCGCCTGTGGCTTCTTGTCCGCCTTTTTCTTTAGCTTTAATATTTTCTTCCATAAATTGGGATCTGGTGACAATTTCACCAGGCAGTAAGGCAGTATCGCCAGCATCTTTAAGGTAAATTCTGGAGAACATTTGCCTTACAATTGCTTCAACATGTTTGGCGTTTAATCTTTGTCCTTGAGAAGAGTAGATATACAAAATTTCTTTAATAATATATTTTTGGACAGCTTGTATACCTTGGTATTTATAAAGTTCTTGTAAATTAATACTGCCTTCAGTAAGTGATTGGCCAGGAATAACCAAGTCACCATCTTTAACCCACAAAGCATAGCCAGGTGGAATAATTACCTCTTGCAGAGCTTCTTCATTAGAGATAATTTTTAGGTTATCTGCCTCAACTTTTATTGTGCCATCAAAAGCTGCTTTTACAATTTTATTTTCCTTGGATTTATGTTTTAAAAGTAAATCACCGGCTTTAACGGTTTTGCCGTCTTTTATTAATAGATCATAATCTTCGTTATAAGGGATATCTTCTTTTATTTCTCCGTGATATTTAATTTTAATTATTCTTTGAACTCTTATTCCAGTAGGAGTTTCTTTATCAACCATAACTGTACCTTTAACTTCAGATACAATAGCTTTTTTCTTTGGCGGACGTGCTTCAAATAATTCTTCTACTCTGGGTAAGCCTTGGGTAATATCAGCACCAGCCACACCGCCAGTATGGAAGGTTCTCATGGTAAGTTGGGTGCCGGGTTCACCAATGCTTTGGGCAGCTACAATACCTACGGCCACACCCATAGCAACTGGCTTATTAAAGCCTAAATCAAAACCATAACATTTTTGGCAAACACCCCTAACAGATTGGCAGGTCATTAGCGAACGGACACGTATAGATGAATCTATTTCAACCCCCTCCAGTTGTCTTAAATGTTCTTGGTTAACAATTTCTCCCTTTTTAACAATAACTTTCTTTGTTTTAGAATCAACTATATCTTCCATTAGAGTTCTGCCCCACGCTAAGTTGGCTAAAGTTTCTCCCATATCATCAGCCTCTTTTTTAGTAATTGTGAGGCCTATTTTATCTTTACAGTCGGTTTCGATAACTACCAAATCTTGGGAAACATCAACTAACCTTCTGGTTAAATAACCGGCATTGGCTGTTCTTAAGGCAGTATCTGATAAGCCTTTTCTGGTACCATGAGTAGAAATAAAGTATTCTAACACATCCAAGCCTTCATGGAAGTTAGCTTTAACCGGCAGCTCAATAATTTCACCGGCTGGGTTAATAACCATGCCTTTCATGCCCATTATCTGAATCATTTGGGCCCAAGAACCTCTGGCACCGGAATTAATAATTGAATATAGGGAACTAGAAGTATCAAAAGAGGTTTTGGAAAGTTCGGTAATTTCATCTTTAATGCCATTCCAAACTTCTATAACTTTAACATAGCGTTCTTTATTAGTAAGCAAGCCTTGTTCAAATTGTTCTTGGATTTGTTCTACCTGTTTTTCTCCCTTGGCAATGATTTCTGGTTTTTGGTCTACCGTTGGAATATCATTCATGCCCCAAGAAAGGCCAGAAGCAGTAATTGTTTCATAACCTAATTTTTTAAGCTGGTCTAAAAATTTTACCGAATCTTTAAAGCCATTAATTTCTAAAGATTTTGCAACCAGCTGTTTAAGATCTTTAGAGGTCATATCTTGGTTAACGAATTTGAGTTTTTCAGGGACAATTTCGTTAAAAATAACTCTACCGATTGTGGTCTCGGTAAGTTTATTGTTAATAGGCAAGGCAATGCGGTCATGAAGCCTGATTTTTTTAAGTGCATGGGCGGTTTTAGCTTCATTTTCATCAGTAAAATGTTGTTTAGGCTTATCCTGTCCGGGATTTATAAAGGTAAGGTAATAACAGCCCCAAACAATATCTTGGTCAGGAGTGGTTACCGGTTCGCCGGTGGCCGGCTTAAGTAGGTTTTTAGTAGAAAGCATTATTTCGGCAGCTTCTTCTTTGGCTTCTTCGGTAATGGGTACATGGACAGCCATTTGGTCGCCGTCAAAATCAGCATTAAAAGCCCTGCAAACCATCGGATGGATCTGGATGGCCTTGCCTTCAATTAATATAGGCTGGAAAGCTTGAATGCCTAGTCTGTGCAAAGTAGGCGCCCGGTTTAAGAAAACATGTGATTTATTGGTAATTTCTTCTAAAATATCCCAAACTTCTTCGTGGTCTTGCTCAATATAGCGGTTGGCACTTCTAACGTTATGGACAATTTCTCTGCTAATAAGTTGGGAGATAACAAATGGTCTAAATAACTCCAAGGCCATAGTTTTGGGCAATCCGCATTGGTCCATGCCCATTTTTGGTCCGATAACAATTACGCTACGACCGGAATAGTCGATTCTTTTACCAAGTAAGTTTTGCCTAAATCTGCCTTGCTTACCCTTAAGCATATCAGCGATGCTTCTAAGCATCCTTTTTTGTCCGGTAGAAGCGGTAACTGTTTTACCTCTTCTGGCGCTGTTATCTATCAGGGCATCAACTGCTTCTTGGAGCATCCTTTTTTCATTTCTTTGAATAACTTCAGGGGCCTTAAGCTCTTTTAGGCGTTTAAGACGGTTATTACGGTTAATTACTCTGCGATAGAGATCATTAAGGTCGGAGGTGGCAAAACGGCCGCCATCCAGTTGGACAATTGGCCTAAGATCCGGCGGAATAACCGGTACCACATTTAGAATCATCCATTCCGGCCTAATTTTGTTAACCAACAGGCTTTTAACCAGCTTGGCCCTTCTGATTAGCTTTTTCTTTTTAGAAGGTATAGCTTCGGCAATTTGCTTGTCTAGGTCTTTAGCATGTTTTGAAAGATTAATATCGGTAAGTAATTTGCGGATAGCTTCGGCACCAATTCCGGCTTCAAACACATGGCCATATTTTAAGGATAGATCTTGGTAGATACTTTCTGAAATTATTTTAAACGGTTTTAGATCTCTTAATTCTTTTTTAGCCTGGTCGGCCGCCGTTTCTAATGTTTTAATTTTTTCGTTTTTAATATCATCTAAAAGTTGAAGTTCTTTATCAAAATTTAATTTTTTGCTTTCAGCTTTCTTTTTATTGAGTTCATCTAATTTTTGCTCAAACTCTTTTTCTACAGCCTTTTTTTTGTTTTTTAATTCGCCTTTAATTTGTTCCAAAGTTTGGATTTTTAGTTCTTCATCTACATTTAAAATAATAAAAGAAGCGAAGTAAATTATTTTTTCCAGTTCTTGAATGGATAAATCCAATACCAAGCCTATTTTTGAAGGGATGCCCCGCAGGAACCAGATATGAGAAACTGGGGCAGCTAAATCAATATTTCCCATTCTTTCACGCCTGACAATTGATCTGGTAACTTCTACCCCGCACTTATCACAAACAATTCCTTTATAACGAATGCGTTTATATTTGCCGCAATAACACTCCCAATCTTTGGAGGGTCCAAAAATCTTTTCACAAAATAAGCCGTCTTTTTCAGGTTTTTGAGTACGGTAGTTTATTGTTTCCGGCTTTAAAACTTCACCATGGGACCACTTATGAATTTGTTCGGGCGAAGCGATTTTTAAACGAATGCCGTCAAATTCTAAAGCAGGTACCGAGAAATCGGACATAAAAGTTGTTTTTGTAGAAGAGGGATTTGGCATATTTAATAGAAGGTTAGGATGCTAGGAGGTTAGAACGATAGTAAACTGACATTCTAGCATTCTTATTATCTTAATTTATTTTTCTTTTTTTACTTTTTCTTTTTCTGTTTTATTATCTTTCTTACTTTCCTTTTTATCAGCTTTAACTTCTGGTTTTAGCTTTTTTTCTTTAATAAGTTCTACATCTAAACACAGGCCTTTTAGTTCTCTGGTTAAAACATTAAATGATTCGGGGATATTCAATTTAGTAATAGGCTCTCCTTTGATAATTGATTCATAAGCCTTGGATCGTCCGGGCACATCGTCTGATTTAATGGTCAGAATTTCTTGCAGAGTATGGGCTGCGCCATAGGCTTCTAGGGCCCAAACTTCCATTTCGCCAAAACGTTGGCCACCACCCTGGGCTTTTCCGCCAAGCGGCTGCTGGGTTACCAAGGAGTATGGCCCGATAGACCTTTGGTGGATTTTATCTTCAACCATATGGTTAAGCTTAAGCATGTAAATAATGCCCACAGTTGTTTTTTTATTGAAAGCTTCGCCGGTACGGCCGTCATAAAGCTGGATTTTACCGTCTGCTGGGAAGCCAGCTCTATCTAATTCTTTTCTAATATCACCAACCGGCACACCGTCTAAAGCCGGGGAGGCTACAGTATAATTTAGTTTTTTAGCTGCCATTCCCAAATGAGTTTCTAAAAGCTGTCCTAAGTTCATTCTGGAAATAACGCCAAGTGGATTTAAAATAATATCAACCGGCGTACCATCTTTTAAGAAAGGCATGTTTTCTATAGGTACAATTCTGGAAATAACACCCTTATTGCCATGCCTGCCTGCTAACTTATCGCCGGGTTGGATTTTTCTTAGCTGGGCGATTGTTACTTGGATGGTTTTAATAACTCCGGCCGGCAGTTTATCACCCGATTTTCTGGAGAAAATTTTAATATCAATAACCTTGCCGTGTTCGCCGTGTTCCAAATAAAGCGAGGTGTCTCTAACGTCTTTGGCTTTTTCACCAAAGATAGCTCGGAGCAACTTTTCTTCAGCAGAAAGTTCGGTTTCTCCCTTGGGAGTTATTTTGCCCACTAAAATATCTCCGGCTGTAATATTGGCGCCAACTCTGATAACACCTTCTTCATCTAAATCTTTTAATTTTTCTTCGGAAACATTTGGAATATCCCGTGTAACAACTTCCGGGCCAAGCTTAGTATCCCTGACATCAATTGAATAGTCTTCAATATGGATAGAAGTGAATTTATCTTTTCGGACCAGCCTTTCGGAGATTAAAATAGCGTCTTCGTAATTGCCGCCTTCCCAAGCCATAAAAGCTACCAAAACATTTTGCCCCAAAGCCAGCTCTCCTCTATCGGTGGCAGCACC
This sequence comes from uncultured Gammaproteobacteria bacterium, assembly GCA_964588165.1. Lineage (GTDB taxonomy): Bacteria > Patescibacteriota > Patescibacteriia > UBA1558 > UBA10009 > CAZPMS01. Next base: position 25,243 of record CAZPMS010000005.1, on the reverse strand, counting down.
ATCGGCAATAATATCGCCTTTTTTAATTTTTTCACCTTTATCTACCAAGGGATGGTTATTCATACAGGTAGAGGCATTGGAACGGACAAATTTGCCTAATTGATATTCATGGGCATCGTCATTTTTTGGCTGGATAACAACTTTATCTCCCTGCACCAGGGTAACTTCGCCGTCTTCTTCGGCAACGATTGCTTGTCCGGAATCTTTAGCGGCTCTATTTTCCATACCAGTACCGATAATTGGAGCTTCTGGCTTAACTAGAGATACAGCTTGCCGTTGCATATTGGTTCCCATTAAAGCTCTAACGGCATCATCGTGTTCCAGGAAAGGAATTAAAGAGGTAGCTACAGAAATAATTTGGTTAGGAGCCACATCTAAATAATCAATTTTATGAACCGGAGCAAATGAGGGCCGTCCGTGGATTCTCATTTCGGCGTAATCATTTACAAAATACCCCTCTTCCTTTAAAGGAACGGTAGCTGCTGAGGTAGTAAAGCGTTCTTCGGTAAAAGCGTCTAAATATTCAATCTCGTTGGTTGCTATCGGCTTAATAGGTATTTTAATAATGTTTTTGTTCTTAGCCAATTCCTTGGCGCTTTTTTCATCAATTTTATCGCCTCCTTTAACCAATACTTGTTTTGATTCTGGTTCAATAATATCTTGCCTGGCGATTTTACCGGCAGTTATTTTGGGATCATTATCTATATCATGCAGAACTTTTCTAAAAGGAGTTTCAATAAAGCCGTAATCATTAACTCTTCCATAACAGGAAAGATGGCCAACTAAGCCAATGTTTGGGCCTTCTGGAGTGGCGATAGGGCAGATCCTGCCATAGTGAGTTCTATGGACGTCTCTTACTTCAAAACCTGCACGTTCACGGGAGAGTCCGCCTGGGCCCATGGCAGAAAGCCTTCTTTTATGTTCAAGTTCGGCCAAAGGATTAGTTTGGTCCATAAACTGGGAAAGCTGGGAGCTCATAAAGAACTCTTTTATGGAACCGATAACCGGCCTGGCATTAATAAGCTGGTTGGGAGTTAAAGTATGGATATCCATGGTACTCATTCTATCCTTAATAATCCTTTCCATTCTGGCCAAGCCAATCCTGAATTTATTCTGGACCAGTTCGCCCACTGCCCTTACCCTTCTGTTGCCCAAGTGATCAATATCATCAGCTGGATCTTGGGTAATATTTAAACGGATGATTTCTTTAATAATTTTAGTTAAGTCTTCTATCCTTAAAATTCTAGTTTCTTTATTAATAGGAAGCTTTTCGTTAAATTTCTTATTTAATTTATATCTGCCCACTACGCCAAAATCGTACCTATCAAAATTAAAGAACATAGAATAGATTAATGACTTGGCATTATCTGGAGTAGCTAGGTCGCCCGGCCTGATTCTTTTGTAAACTTCAATCAAGCCTTCTTCTTCAGTTGTGGTTATATCTTTAGCCAAAGTGCTTTCGGTATAATTAACATCCGGCAAAGTTTCTGATTCTTCAAACATTTCTATCATTTTTTCATTCGAAGCAATGCCAAAAGCTCGCAGTAAAGAAGTAATAGGAATTTTTCTCTTACGGTCTATCTTTACATAAATAACTTGGTTGGAATCAGTTTCCAGTTCCAGCCAAGCGCCGCGGTTAGGAATAATTTTGGCGCCATAAAGCCGTTTGCCCCTGTAATTTTCGGAAGCAAAAAAGACCCCCGCGCTTCTAATAAGCTGGGAGACTACTGCACGTTCTACGCCATTAATAATAAAAGTGCCTCGGTTGGTCATTAAAGGAAAATCACCAAGATAAACTTCTTGTTCTTTTACTTCGCCGGTTCTTTCGTTAACCAATCTGGTTTTAACCCTTAGTGGCGCTTCGTAAGTAATATTTTTAGATCTGGCTGTTATCTCGTCAAATTTTGGCTCATCCAAATAATAGCCGTCAAAATATAGTTCTAGGTTCCTGCCGATAAAATCTTTAATTGGTGAAATTTCATCAAAGAGTTCTTTTAAGCCAGTCTCAAAAAACCATTTATAGGATTTTTTTTGAACCTCTATAAGGTCAGGTAAGGGGATGGCTCTTTTTGACTCAGTAAAATATTTGCGCTCCGGGGCGATGTGAGGCATAAATTATGAAAAAAGTGGATTAAAATTAGACAAAAATATAACCCTTTGGCTTTTGAAAGGGTAATTTATGTGCTGTTTTACACAGCTAGAGTACTAAACATAGGCAGATGATACATCAAAAATAAGTTTTTGTCAAGGATTTTTAGCAATAATTAAAAAAATGGCTTATCTTAGCCAAAATATTATAGATATATTGAAATTGTTTTGTCAAGAAAATTATGGTTTTTTAGACCGATTTGGCTAAAAATAGGAGATTTTGAGGCTTAAATAGGTGGTTATTAAGGAAGTTATCCACACCGCACCAAGTTCACTTCGTTTACTGGTACGGTGCAGGCAGCTATTTATTTATATTATTTCTATCATTTTTCCAATTGATTGGATTATCTATTATGTATTGTTGAATTTTATATAATTCTTCCTCATTTCTAATTATCCTGTCGTAAAATCTTGATTGCCAGTTAAATTCCAAATTATTCACGTTAGCGTATTTTTTTACAGATGATTTATAACCACGAATAATGGCTGATAGGTTTTTAGATTGTGTTTTATAAAATTTATTGTAATGCCGTAAATCCATTTTTGGATTAATTTGTAGCGACGGGCAATTGCACGTCGCTACGTTGTTTGATTTACCAATAACAATAATTCCATGAATATGGTTAGGCATTACAATAAATTCATCTAATTTGATAAATGGATAATGATTTGGGATTTCTAACCAAAATTTTTTGGCAACTAAACCTATTTTAAAATATTTAATTTTGTTTTTATTGATTTGACCAAAAAAATTTAAACGACCATTTGTGCAAATTGTTACAAAATAAAAACCAGGTGAAGAATAATCAAATCCTTTTAATCTATGGGATTGACGATAAAATTGATCATAATTTTTCTTAGACATAAAACAGAATCAAATTAATTGACCCTGTTTTAATAAATATATTTATTTTATTTTAACAACTTTCTAACCACCTCTCTGTCATCCCAGGGGATTTTTTTGTTGCCAGCTACACAAATGTATTGTTCTGAACCTTTGCCAGTTATTAAAACCAAGTCGTCATCAGTTGCAAGTGATAAAGCTTTTTTAATGGCTTCGTGTCTGTCTAAAATTTTAAATAAATCTTTATCTAAAGTTTTGCCGTTGGCTTCAGCGCCTGTGGCTACGTTATCAATTATTTTTTGAGGATCATCATCGTAGGGGTCTTCGTTGGTTATAATTACATAATCAGAATTTTCAGCAGCCATTTTTCCTAAAACAGGTTGCCGGCTTACATCACGTCCGCCGCCGCAAGAACCCAATACATGAATTATTTTATTAAAGTTAAATATTTTTAAAGTATTATAAAGTTGTTTTAATGATTCCGGTTCAGGTGCATAATCTACCATTACTTTAAAGCCTTGGTCAGTTTTTATAAACTCAAACCGTCCAGGTATACCTTGATATGTCAGCAGGGCTTGTTTAATTTTTTTATCATCAATGTTTTGGCTTTTTGCTACGGCAATGGCTGCCAAGTAATTATAGATATTTACTTTACCCAAGAGATTGGTTTTAAATGATGAACCATGAACCATGAACCATGAACCATTGGATTCAAGCTTTACATCAGTAGCCTTAAAGTCAGAATGCTGATCAATAGAGAAGGTAATTTTTTTATCTGCTTTAAAGTTTAAAAAGTATTGGGCATATTCATCGTCATTATTGGCAACAATAACTTTATCAATTTGTTTACCACTAATGGTTTTTTTAGTTTTGGAAGTTAGATGTTTGAAAAGTTCTCCTTTAGCTTTTTTATAATTATCAAATCCGCCGTGTGATTCTATATGTTCCGGAGTTAAGTTGGTAAAAACGGCAATATCATAATTAATACCCAGGTGCCTAAACTGCTTTATGCCTTCGGAAGAAGTTTCTATAACAGCATATTTACATTCTACCTGGACAGCCTGCTTTAAAAATTTTTGGGTTTGGAACCGGCCCAACATGGTCATCTTTTTATTATTCAGCCAATCCTTACCGGCTATTTTAAAGTTAACAGTAGAGCTCCAGGCAACTTTGTAGCCGGTTTTCTCCAAAACATCACCAATTAAATTAACTACTGATGATTTACCATTGGTGCCGGTTACGCCAATAACTATAAGTTTATTTGATGGATTACTATAAACAGCCATAGCTAAAAGAGCCAGTATTTTGTGATACCAGCTCAAGATAAACGGCGGTAACATTTTTTTAATTAATTCTTTCATTTTTTAGATGTCAGTGGTTAGTGATAAGTTCGTGTAGGTTCGTGCGGTATGTAATGTAAGCGAATTTACGCATACCGCGCTGACTGCTCTAACTTTTTACGAACCGCAAACTTTTTCGATTCATTTAATCTTTTTTTCGATTCTTTTAATAGTCCTAATTAGTTCATCCATTTTATCGGCTGTATGCTTATCGGCCTGGTAATCGGCTTCGTCTCTTAAGTCATCTTTTTTAGCTTGTCTGGTTTGGGCCATTAATAAAACATTCATTAAGATAATGGCTTCTAGGGATACTATTAAAGTAAGTAGCCCAACATTCAGTTGGAGCGCCAGCCACAAAGCAAACCAAATAATATGGAGCATTAAAAAATTCCAAGAGCCAGACCAGGTAGCAATGCTATCGGCAGCTTTTTCTGTGGTTTTTAAACCACTTTTTTTATATTGCTCCAACCTTGCATGTTCGGCTTGATATTTTCTCATAGTATTTAGGAGGTTAGGATGTCAGGAGGTTAGGATGTCAGTAAACTAGCATTCTAGCATCCTAATTTTATCCCAACTTTTTATTAAACGTTATTATTATTTAAAAATTCGCTGATGGTTTGCACATCCTGTGGCCGGCCAAAATCCAGCCAGTAATCCTGGATTTCTTTTATTTTAACTCTTTTTTCTTTAGCCAGTAAATTTATAACATCAGTTATTTCATATTCACCCCTAATGGATTTGGAAATATTAGGCAGGCGTTTAAAAACTGAAGGGGTAAATTTATAGAGACCGGTATTAATTAAATTGCCTACATAAGTGGTTGGTTTTTCAATAATTTTTTCTAAGTAGTCTTCACCGTTTCTGATTAAAACGCCGTATCTGTTCGGGTCTGGATGTTTTAACCCGCCAACGTAAGTAAATTCATCATCAATAAACATTTTATTAAGGTCGGCTACTGAATATAAATTATCGCCGCAAACAGAAACAAAGCTTTCGTCTCTTCTAATAACATCTTTAAGGCATTCAATAGGGCAAGCAGTGCCATATTTATTTCCTAACTTATTAAATTGGTTAATAATGGTAATGTTGAAAGTGCCGTTGAATTTATTCAAAAAATCTTCCATTAACTCTTTTTTGTAGCCGATGATCATGATGATTTCGGTAAAGCCGGCCTGCTTTAAATTATTTAACAGGTAATACAAAAAAGGCTTGCCATTAATTTCAATTAAATGTTTGGGCTTTTGTTTGCCTAAATGGAGCATCCTAGTACCCCTGCCGGCAGCTGAAACTACAACTTTGCTAATCATATTATTTTAGCTAGTAGCACATAGCTAGTAGCGAGTAAATTTAATTATCTTCTTAGTCTATTTAACTTTCTAAAAACTTTATAAATTTTATACCAGCCAGATTCGTAAATAAAGTCAAAGGTTCCGGGATAGTTTTTAACATTACCGCCAAAGCCTTTTTTAAATCTGGTTATTCCGTACCAGGGGTGGTTTTTATCATCGTCTGGAGCTACACCGTGGAAATCATAGTATTTAAAACTTTGGTCTTTAGCTTGTTTTATTACCTCCCATTGTAGTAGGTTAGGAGCCATTAAATTGCGGTAATTATAGTCAGAAGCTCCATGTAAATAAGTAACAGTGTCACCAAAGGCACTAACTAAATTCCCGGCTATTATAGCATTATCTTTAAAAGCGCAAAAGAGTTTAATTTCCGGCACAGTTTTTAGCATTTTTAAGTAATATTTTTTAGGATGAAGGCTGAATTTATCCCGCTGGGAAGTTTTTTGGAAGACTGGCCAAACTTTATTAAAATCATCAGACTGTTTTATTTTTATATTATGTTTTTGGGCAACTTTAATGTTGTATCTGGTTTTTTGGTGCATGTTTGAAAGGAGTTTTTCGACTGGTTCATCTAGGTTTAAGAGTAAAGTATCTTTTGGTTGGATGGGCGTCGATTTTATAATTTTAGGCCCCTCGACTTCGCTCGGGGCGATTTTTGAATTAGTAAATTCAAAAATCGGTTCTAGTCTAAAAAAGATTTCTTCAGACTGTTTGGTTTGAATGGTTAAGTCGCGGGCTTTGCCTAAAATTATTTTTAAAGCTTCCCCTTTTTTATCATCAGCTAAACTTTCATCAAACACCGGTCCGCGTGGGCAATAAAGGTAACCTTTATTTAAAGGCAGCTGGTGGCTGATTAAACTGACCGAAGCTATTAGCTTATCATTTTCAAAAACACCAAAGTTCCAAGCTTGGTGTCCGGTAAGTTTTTGGAATTGGCTCCAGTTATAAGATTGGAGCAGCTGGCTGTTTGGTTGGGCAGCCACAAATGAGTCTAGCTCGTTTTGGTTTAGGGTTTTTAATTGCATAAGTACTTAGCCTTGCTTTTTTCATTGTCACTCTGGAACGAAACGCAGTGAAGTGATAGAGTCTATGTTTTAAAAAGATAGAGATTCTATCGTTCGTTTCACTCGCTCCAGAATGACATTAGGTGGCAAGGCTATTTTATTTTGCCAGTAATTTAAGAGCTGCTTTGATTTTTTCTGAAGTATCTGTAATATCGGCAGGAATTTGTTTAATGGTATCTATTATTTCTTTACGGTTGTAACCCAAACCAAGCAAGGCTTCTATAATTTCTACATCTTTTGGCGTAGCTGCAGAAATTTCATTACCGGTTGATTCTTTATAAAGTGAACCGATTTTAGATTTAAGTTCTACTACAATCCTTTCGGCGGTTTTAGTTCCAATACCGGAAACGGTTTTTAACAAGGCTGGATCTTCAGCCAGGATTGCCTGGATAACATCTTCTACCGAAGAAGTAGCCAAAACATTAATGGCGCTTTTAGGGCCAACCCCGGAAATGGAAATAAGGTTTTTAAACAATTCCAATTCAGGCAGGGCAGTAAATCCATAAAGTTCTTGAGAATTTTCCGTAACATGATGGTGTATATATAATGAAGCTTCGTCATCCTCTTTTAAACTGTTTAAGGTTTTTTCATTGGTAAAAATTTGGTAGCCAATATTATCTACCAACAAAATTAAATATTTGGTTTTTTTGGTTAAAACTGTACCTTTTAGATAAGAAATCATATTTATCGCGGATAACGCTAATTTAGATCGCAGATTTTCGCTGATGTCCGCGGATAGATTCGCGTCAATCAGTGATTTAATCCGTGCTATCTATGTTTATAAATGTAGCAATTTTGGGCTTAAAAATCAATTGACAGTGGAGCATCTATAATATAAGGTAAAAGTCTCACAGCACATTTAAAAAGTTTAACGGAAGGAAGAGTCATGATTTCGCCAGGCTTTTTTGTAGTAATGTGGTTGCTTATGGCTTTTTTGATGACTTTTGGTGAAACTTCTATCCCAGACTTGTCGGTCATATTCAAAGCTATGGCATTTTTTGGCCCTGCTTGGTTAGTTATGGGGATTGTTTTTTCTAATATGTACGGAAAATATGATCCTTCCGATGATGATAATGTATTGCCTTGTGTTGAGGGAAGATTGGGTAGCTATGACACTGATGCTTGGGCCAATGCAATTACTATAGGGGCAGTCGTAGCATATTCATGTTACAAATATGTAAGTTTTTTTTACCCCTTGGGAGTTATTTATTTACTAGGTCCGTCAATAGTTTCGATAATTGTGAGTAAGCAGAAATTAAAACATCTTAGCATTTTTGATGTCTGGCATTTACTGCCTTTGATTGCCCTGGTAAATTTTTGGGCCACAGTAATTGTTGCTGGACTATGGTCAGCCATAATTATGTTGCTGGATTATTACGGTGGAATACAATTAAGGCTGCATGGAATTCCGCAAAACTAATAGCTATAAATCATAGCTAGCTTCTGCCACCAGGTGGAAGTTTTTTATATGAGATTTTTTTGTCTTAGATTTAAAAATAAATTGACAAAATAATATATAAGTTTAAAATATAAAAGTTGGATTGTAGCAAATACGGGACATTAACAAGGCCGACATGCCAAACATCCCGGACACGGGATAAGGAGATTACAATGAATACAAACGCGGTTGATGTTGAGCTATTTCTTCGTGGAGCTGAAGAACTTGATCGTCAAAGGGCTGCCATTCGAAGAGTGATGGGTTTTTTGGACGATTGTATAGTTCCTTTTAGAGATGTTTTTCCTCAAAAGGTGAAAAATGTCACACCAACTAGTTGTAGGTTGGTTTCTCTAAAGCTGGCGGAGGACAGAGTTCCGGGTCGATCAGGAACTGTTTCACGTTTGTGGGTTATGGTGCCTGTTAAAAAGGACAGGTGGCTAAGTGGTACTCACGAGTTGCCAAACTGGGCCGTAAAAGATGTATATAATTCTTTGGCTAGTATTATTCAAGCAGTAGATAAGGCTTGTCCTGGTGGAGGAATTCTAGATAAGTTTGATATAATTTGTAAGCTTGCACCAGACAACAAATAGATTTTTTATTTTCATAATCCAGCTTAGAGCGGTAAGTCCCAACCGCTCTTTTTTTGGTCTTAAAAATCAATTCACTTGTCCTTTTTGGTGGCAAAAAGGACCAAAAACCACTAGGGGCGCCAATTAGCTCTCAGCTCTGTTTATCTTTTATTATTTTGTCTTGGCGCTAAGCGCCGCCCCCAGGCCCCTGACTCTCTATTCATGTTTAGTTATTTAATATTGAAATTAGATAGGGTCAATGCTATTATTCATAAACTATGAAATTCAACCCTTCGGCTTTGCTCAGGGTGACAGTTAAATAAACATATGGGTAGTTTTAAATTAAAATCTAATTTCAAACCTACGGGTGATCAACCTCAAGCAATTAAGAAGTTGATTCGCGGCATAGAAGCTGGCAAAAAGCACCAGACGCTTTTGGGCGTGACCGGAAGTGGTAAAACGTTTACCATGGCTAATATTATCCAAAAAGTCCAAAAACCCACTTTAATTATTTCCCATAACAAAACTTTGGCGGCCCAGCTAGCTTCAGAATTCAGGGAATTTTTCCCTAATAACTCGGTACATTATTTTGTCAGCTACTACGATTATTACCAACCAGAAGCCTATAAGCCTTCTACTGACACCTATATAGAAAAGGAAGCAGATATTAATGAAGAGATTGAGCGCTTAAGGCATGCTTCTACCAATGCTTTGCTAACCAGAAAAGATGTTATTATTGTAGCTTCGGTTTCTTGCATCTATGGATTAGGATCGCCAACTGATTATGAAAACATGAGTATTAAATTAAAGGTGGGCAACATTAAAAAGAGAGATAAGTTTTTAAGGAACTTAACTGAATTACAATATACTAGGAATGATGAAGGTTTTTATCGGGGCAACTTTAGAGTAAGAGGCGATACAGTGGAAGTATTTCCGGTGGAAGAGAAAAATCAAATCATCAGAATAGAATTTGATGGTGATAAGATTGAGATTTTATCAAAAGTAGATTATATAACAGGGAAAAGAATAACCCATGATCCAAAACCCATGATCCAGTATGATATTTTTCCAGGTAAGCATTTTGTAACTCCGGAAGAAAGGTTAAAAAGTTCATTTGTTCAAATAAGGAAAGATATGGAAGAGCGAGTTGAATATTTAAAAAGTAAAAATTTATTAATAGAAGCACAAAGGATAGAGCAGCGAACCAATTATGATTTGGAAATGATGGAAGAAGTAGGCTACTGCAATGGCATAGAAAATTATTCCAGGTATTTAACCGGCCGTAAGCCCGGAGAGCAGGCAGCAACTTTAATGGATTTTTTCCCAGACGATTTTTTAATGTTTATTGATGAATCGCACATGACGGTTCCGCAAATTAACGGCATGTATAACGGTGACAGATCCAGAAAACAGACTTTAATAGATTTTGGCTTTAGGCTGCCTTCGGCCCTGGATAACCGCCCTTTAAAGTTTGCTGAATTTGCCAAACATATAAATAAAGTAGTTTATGTTTCGGCTACACCGGCTGCTTATGAATATCGCCAATCCGGAGTAAAGACCAAGAAAGTTAAAGTCGGAAATCTGATGAAGGAGTTGGTTGATAAGAAAGATTTAGAATCTATAATCCATAATCCATCATCGGCTGTTACCCAGCAAGTTATCAGGCCAACCGGTTTATTGGATCCAGCTATAGAAATCAGGCCAACTGATAATCAACTGGATAATTTATTGGAAGAGATTAAGAAAACTATTAAAAACAAACAACGGGTTTTGGTAACCACCCTAACTAAAAGGCTGGCTGAAGAGATTAGTGAATATCTCAAAGAACTTAAAATCAAATCCCACTATCTTCATTCCGAAATAAATACTTTAGAACGTTTGGATATTTTAAGGGATTTAAGAATGGGCAAGGTTGATGTTTTGGTAGGCATCAATTTATTGCGAGAAGGCTTGGATTTACCCGAAGTAACATTAGTAGCAATCTTAGATGCCGATAAGGAGGGTTTCCTACGGTCAGAAACTTCGTTAATCCAAACCATGGGCCGAGCCGCTCGTCACCAAGAGGGCAGGGTAATAATGTATGCTGATAAGATGACAGGTTCCATGAAACGGGCAATTGGTGAAGTGGAGCGTAGGCGCCATATCCAAGAAGATTTTAATAAAGAACATAAGATAAAACCTAAGTCGATTGAAAAAGAAGTAGGCGATAGCCTTAAGTTTAGCCCTAAAGATATTAAAGCCAGGTCTGCTAAGTCACTCCTGGCTACAAAAAGGGAGGAATTAAAAGATTACAAAACTATTCCTAAAGATGAATTAAGAAGAATTGTTAATGGTTTAGTAAATGAGATGAAGCTGGCTGCTGAAAATTTGGAATTTGAAAAAGCGGCCGAGTTAAGAGATAAAATAAAACAGCTTAAAAAATTAAAAACCCAACTGTAGTAGTCGGGTTTAGTTAAGGAGGCGGAGGAGATTATCTTTGATTATTGAGCCACTTGGTAATTTGTAAAAACGTATTGTGTTCAACTTCCGTCATTATATCACCTATCCCCAGCCCAGTAGCTGCTAGCGTATCATGTAATATTCCCTCACAGATAATTACAAAGCCCTCTTCTGTATCAGTAGAAATAATCGCTAAAGTCCGGCTACCGTGAGGCATATATTTGAACAGACTGATAACCGTTCGACTACTGTCGTCCACAACTATTTCCGGGTTCATGTTTTGGACAATGTTGGCCAATGAATCAAAATGATCATTTCTATCCATCTCTTCTTGAACATCTTGTATTCGGCATAGTGGGCAGAGCTCGTTTTGGTCGCTATAGATATTTATAAGAGTAATAATCATTACTCCTATCAATATTCCTGCCACTAGAAACACTAAATCGTAAAAAATGCGCATGTCAAAATCTCCTTGTATTCCTTGGTTAAAAGGTTCAAAAGAATATATAAAATTAGCTTATAATAACTATTTTGTCAATCCCTCAACTATCCGCCGCATTGGCGGGTCCGCCCGGGATGACAAATAAAATAATAAAATTTTAAATATGAAAAAAGTTCTTATAGCAGGTACGTTTGATATAATCCATCCCGGACATATCAATTTAATTAAACAAGCCAAAGAATTTGGAGATTTTTTGGTTGTGGTTATAGCTAGGGATAAGAATGTGATTAAAGCCAAGGGTAAACAGCCATTTTTTAATGAAAAACAAAGATTAGAAAATTTAAAAAAGCTATTAAGCTACTCACTAAAACCTACTCACTACAAACTAGTTTTGGGTGATGAAAAAGATCCATATAAAATCATCAGGGAAGAAAATTCGCAAGTGATTGCTTTGGGCTATGACCAGCAATCCCATTTGGCGGAATTGAATGAATTACGTGCAAATTCAAATCTATTTTTTAGTATAGAAAGGTTGGAAGTATTTAAAGAAGAAGTTTGTAAAGGTAAAAAAATTAGAAAGTCTGTTGAAGATAGCCAGTCTGGATTTTTGCTGATAGATAAAGAAGATGGTTGGACTTCGCATGATGTGGTGGCAAAACTGCGGTCAATCTTAAAAATAAAACAGATTGGACATACCGGAACTTTAGATCCGTTTGCTACTGGCCTGTTAATTTGTGCTGTGGGCAAGGCAACTAAAATGGTTGGACTTTTTGATGTTTTAGCTAAAGAGTATGAGGCAGAGGTTAGATTAGGAGTGACTTCGGATACATATGACCGTACTGGTCAAATTCAAAAGTCAAAAATTAAAAGTCAAAATGACAAAACAAAATTAAAAATTAATGAAGTCATTAATTCTTTTATAGGTAAGCAACAGCAGTTACCGCCGATGTATTCGGCAAAAAAAATTCAAGGAAAGAAATTATATGAATTAGCTCGTAAAGGTAAGGAAGTGGAACGAAAGCCAGGTGAGATTGAAATTTATAATTTAGAGTTATTAAATTTTGATCATCAATCATCAATCATCAATCTTAGGGTTAAATGTTCAACAGGTACATATATTAGAACTTTAGCATATGATATTGGTCAAAAACTTGGAACTGGAGCAATTCTTGAAGAATTAAAAAGAACCGCCATCGGCGATTTTAATGTCAGTAAGGCAATTCAATTAGAAAATTTAACTAAAGACAATTACTCAAAATATTTAATAAAACCTCTAGAGGCTTTAGAAAAAATAAACGCTAACTTGACCCAAAATTTAAAATATGATTAACTTTGGTAGTTAACATTTAGATCATTTAACAAGAGGGAAACATGAAGAGCAGGCCTGGCTTTGCCTTGAGCGAATTGTTGATTGTACTGGTTTTCGTTGTGATTGGTGTAATTATTATTGGCGGAGCAGAAATATTTTTTACGGGTGATTTTTGGGTCAACAGTTCGAGGGCGCTTAATGTCATCAGCTTGGTAAACCCAGCAGTAGTGGAAGTAAAAAACCTTGAGAGGGGTGCCTGGAGTCCTACAGTGGCTACCGTAGTTGATTCTACAGGCGCTATGCTGGAATATAACCTTAGATCCAATTTATTCTGGAACGTAAAAGTTGTCGAATGATCAAGTCATTTATCCGTTGAGATTAAAACTCAGCGGATTTTTATTTAGAGTTTTCTTAAACTTACTTTATGTCCAGAATGTCTTTTGATAGCCTTTTCAATTTCTGAATTTAAAAATCTGGTTTTATCCAGCTTGCGGGCAAAGCTGTTTAGTTTAACTGAACGGCCCGGTTTTATTTTAATGTTATAGTTTTTCTCCAGCCTATCGCAAGCTTCAATAGAGTCAGAAATATTATATAAATCCTCGGCAATTAAACGTTGCTCATTATAGGTTAAATATTCTGTTTTCATAAGGACTTGATTTATTTAATGTAAAATGCTAGAATCTTTTTAACTCTCACATCTAGTATAATATTAATACATAATTCAAAAATATGCCAAATACAAATTCTGCTAAGAAAGCCTTAAGGCAAACTAAAAAGTTAACTGCTAAAAATTCAGCTGAAAAAAAGAACTTAAAGGATTTAATTAAAAAGACTTTAAAAGCCGTAGATGCCGGTAAATCTGATGAAGTAAAGGAACTAACCAAAAAGTTCCAGAAAGCCGCTGATAAAGCCGTAAAGTCTGGCTGGTTAAAGAAAGGCACAGCCAACAGGAGAAAATCTAGGCTTGCTAAAAAAACCAAAACTTCCAAGAAATAAATAAATAAAAAAATCTTGCCTTCAAACGTATGAACGCGCCGTGGCGCGTTCCCACATATTGAGCAAGGTTTTTTAGTTTCTTAAATTAAATCTTCATTATAAACAAATCAATCAAGGTTTGCGGAGAAAGTTTAGTAGATTTGAATTTTCTGTCTAGATTGCTAAGCAGATCATAGATCTTTATTATTTTTTCTTCGGTAAACTTTTTAACTTGAGGTAAGGTTTTTTTAACCACAAAGGGATGAAGCTTAGTCTCTTTGGTGATCTGATATTCCGGATATTTTTCCGCCAAAGGTTTAAGTTGGGCCAAAATTCTAAACTGCCTGATTATCATGGTTAAAACATATTGTTCATTTAAGCCCGCCTGGAACTGTTCTTGCAAAAGTTGCAGGCTCTTTTTTTTGTCACCTGTGGCAATAGCATCAGTTAAGCCGAAAATATTTTCATAAACCTTGGCCGTTACCATTTGTTTAACATCTTCTTCGGTAATTTCTTCGTTCTTTTTATAAGCTACCAGTTTATCAACTTCATTGGCCAGTTGCCATAAGTTGTTATCAGTAAAAGATAAAAGAAGTTGTTGAGCCGAAGTAGTCATTTTACTGCCGGCTTCTTTTAAATAATTTTTTAACCAATCGGCTAGTTCTTTGTATTCCAAAGCCTTGAATTCCTGGACGTATTTTTTTTCTTTATTGAGAAGTTTAAATAAAGCCGTACGTTTATCGGGGCTGCCTTGTTCCCAAAAGATATAAATGTTATCGCTGCCTTTTAAATTTTTTAATAATTCAGTTAATTGTCCGGCCAGATCCTTTTTAGGCTTACTGGTTAATAAGTTTTTTACAATTATTAATCTTTTAGTTACTAAAAACCCGGATTGGCTGGAGGCAGTATTAAATTTTTCAATATCAAAATCTTTCCCGTAAAAAGTATTTATATTTATACCTGTTGGGTCAGTTTTTTCTTTAAATTTAGCCGTTATTTCATTAAGTTTTTTTTGCGAACGATAACTATCTTCGCCGTGTAAGAATAGAAACATTTAAAAAATTTTAAATTTATAATTTTAAATTTCAAGTTTACTTGCAGTCACCCCAGTTATTTGCTGAATGGACATCAACCTTAATGGGAACTTTTAAGGTATAGATGTTTTCCATTGTATTTTTAATGAATTTAGATACCTTGTCAACTTCATTCTTAGGCACTTCAAAAACCAGTTCATCATGGACAGTTAAGAGCATTTTGGATTTGGCTGAAATATCAGGCAGTTGGTTATGAATTTTAATCATCGCCATTTTAAGTAAATCTGCGGCTGTACCCTGGATAGGAGCATTAATGGCCATTCGTTCGGCAGCTGCTCTAATCATTTGCACGCCGGAATTAATATCTGGCAGATATCTTCTCCGGCCCAGTAAGGTTTCTACAAAGCCATCTCTAGCTGCAATTTGTTTGGTTTCATCCAGCCAATTTTTTACCTTAGGGTAAAGTTTAAAATATTTATTAATAAATTCTTTAGCCTCTGGCCTGGTAATGCCGGTTCGCTGGGCCAGGCCGGTTGAGCCCAGGCCGTAAATAACTCCAAAGTTTACTTCTTTAGCGGCCCGCCTTTGTTGGCTGGTAACTTCGCTAATATCAATTTTATTTATGGTGGCGGCTGTTCGGGCATGGATATCCTCGTCTTTTTTAAATGAAGCAATCATCTTGTCGTCATTTGCCAACGAAGCAATGGTTCTTAGTTCAATTTGTGAATAGTCGGCAGCCATTAAAGCCATGCCTGATTCAGCTACAAAAGCTTTTCTTATTTCTCTACCCAATTCCGTTCTAATAGGAATGTTTTGCAGATTAGGGTTAGAAGAAGAAAATCGGCCGGTAGCTGTAACTGTTTGGTTAAAGCTGGTATGGATTCTATCATTTTTATCAGTCAGTTTAGATAAAGCCTTGGTATAAGTATTTTGTAATTTACTATATTCCCTAAATTCAGAAATAAGCGGAATAATTTCGTGCCTATCTTTCATTTTTTCCAATTCACCAGCTGCGGTAGAAATGCCGGTTTTAGTTTTTTTAAGCCCTTTGGAATCAATCTCCAGTTTGGCAAATAAAATTTCTTTAAGTTGAAGGGGAGAGGCAATATTAAACTCAGCACCCGAAAGTTTATATATTTTTTCTTTAACTTTTTTTATCTTCTTGGTGAATTCTTGATCCAGTTTTTTTAAAAATCCTTTATCAATTTTAATGCCTTGCTGTTCCATGTCGGCCAGCACTGGAATAATTGGCAGCTCCAGTTTTTCCAAGAGTCCAATATCAGAAATTTTTTCTAACCTAGGTTTTAGTTCTTTGGCCAGTTTTAAGGTAAAGTCAGCATCTTCACAGGCATACCAGCTAACTTGGTCAACTGGCACTTTATCCATGGTTAATTGATTTTTGCCTTTTGAACCAATTAAGTCTTCAATTGGTTTCATCCTATAACCCAGTTCGGCAAAAACCAGATCGTCTAAACCTAGATTTCTGGAACCGGAAGTTAAAAGGTAAGCAGCCAGTAAAGTGTCGAAACCAATTCCTTTTAAGTAAATATCATGTTGCATTAAAATTTCATAATCGTATTTTAAATGATGGCCTACTTTTTTGATATTCTCATCCTCCAGAATTGGTTTTAATTGTTTTAACCATTGGTTGGTTGGTTTGGCAATATAAAAGGCAGTATCTTTTTTCCAAGAAAAACTGATGCCTAAAAGCTTGGCTTGCCAAACGTCCAGCGAAGTAGTTTCGGTATCAATAGCGAATTCCTTTTGTTTTTTTAAATCATTTAGGAATTTATCAAATTTATCATCAGTATTTATTAATTGATATTTAAATTTATCATCAGTCTTAGTTTCTAAAGTTACAAATTCCATTGTATCTTGTCCTTGTTTTTTTATACCCTCAACTTCAGTAGGAATTTTATTCATTAAGCTTCTAAATTCCAACTCGGTAAACAGTTTAACTACGGCCGGTCCGTTAATGCCTTCAATTTTAGTATCTTTAAGCTTAAAGTTAGTAGGTAGATCAGTTTGAATGGTAACCAGTTTTTTACTTAAAAAAGCTTCGTCTTTATTCTCTTTGAGAAGTTGTTTGGTTCTATCTTTAAGATCAGCCTTATCAAATTTTTTATAAAGATTTTCCAAACTGCCGAATTCTTTAATTAAATTAGTAGCAGTTTTTTCGCCGATACCTTTTACACCAGGAATATTATCAGATGGGTCACCGCGTAAAGCTTTGTAATCTATTAATTGTTCTGGTTTAATTCCGTATCTATCTTCAACAGTTTTTATGCCATAGGTAATAGTATCGGAAATACCTTTTTTAAGAGTAAAAACTTCCACGTTTTTATTTACCAACTGCAAAGCATCCAAATCACCAGTCACTATTAGGTTGATTATATCAGGATTGCTTTTAGTCAGTTTAGTTACAACTGTGCCAATAACATCATCTGCTTCGTAGCCTGCTTTTTCAGAATCAATTACCGGGATATTAAAAGCCTCTAAAATATTTTCTATAATCGGAATTTGAGCATAAAGTTCATCCGGCTGTTTTTTTCTTTGGGCTTTATATTCGGCAAATTCTTCAGCCCGTAGGGTAGTACCTTTCCTATCAAAAGATGCACATAAATAATCTGGCTGTAATTCTTTAATAATTTTTAATAGGATTGAAGTAAAACCGTAAGCAGCATTAACCAGAGTGCCATCTTTAGTGGTCATGGGCGGTAAGGCATGAAAAGCCCTGTGTAATAGGGCATTACCGTCGATAATTACAAACTTTTTTTTAAATTTATTAGACATACTTTCTTTATGCCCTTTTTGCGGCCAAAAAGGACCAAAAACCCCTGGGGGCGAAAATTAACTCTCAGCTTTATTAAGCTTCTAAAGATTTTGTCTTGGCGTTAAGCCCCGTCCCCAGACCCCCCAGTCCTACTTTTCATTTATAAATGTTTTAAATTAAATTACATCACCTATATTATTTTTTATTATTTCCAAGGCAGCTTTATGCATTTCATCACCACTTGTTGAACTGCCGCAACAGTTGGCCACCACAGAAACTTTATAGCCGTTATCAAAAGCAGCCCTAGAATTTGTTAGCACGCAATTTTCTGTATCAAGCCCAACAATTATCAGCTCCTCAATTTTTTTCTTTTTAAGATAGTTGGTAAACTCAGAATCAAAAAAAGAAGAATAAGTATTTTTGACAAAAACGTTATCCTTTTTAACCCAAGGTAAAAGATCAGCCACTATATCGGTATAAGGCGGCTTGGTACATTCTGTATAGTTGAATTGTTTAACAAAATGGCTGTCTGGCGTATTTACGAATTTAGTGAAAATGATAATAGGAAAATCATCTTCTTCAATTAGTTTAACTATTTTTTGGGGCACATTTTGGGTCCATTTATTGATAAAATAATTTTGGACATCAATGATTAATAAGGCTTTTTTCATAAAGTTATCTTAGCATTTTATTCTTGATTTTTACAGCCAGCTTTGCTATAGTCAACGGTGACAAAATAGCCACGTAGCTCCGCCAAAGGCGGACACAGCAAGTGGCCCAAAAAGCGTGGCCACGTAGCCAAGTGGTAAGGCAGGGGTCTGCAAAACCTCTATTCGGCGGTTCGACTCCGCCCGTGGCCTCCATCGAGTTTAGCTCGACCAAATCAAAAAATCCCCGGTAAGATTACCGGGGATTTTTGAGCTTTCTGATGCTATTATTCAATAGTAAAGGTATTACCTATAATTGGGAATTCTCCGAATATTTCGGTGCTGGTAGGTGAGGTATTGATAAAGCTTTCATTATTAATTCCGACTATTATAGTTTCGCTTGAAGTTGCGCCATTTCCCAGGTCTCCTTTAAAGGTTAAGGTTTTTACAGTGCTTGTTGGAATGACGTAATTAATATCATAGAAGACGGCTATTTTAGGGGTAAGATAATCGGTAGAAGAGGCGATCAGACCCGTATCATCATAGAGATACCATCTAGATAGCACTTGATTTGTAGAGGAAGATGTTCCATAATTTTTGAAAGCAATATCTTCAATCGTAATGGCTTCGGTACTACTGGCTGTATTTGTAAAATCTACACTAACAAAAGCGACATTGGTGGAGGTAGGAGAAATAAAGCCTCCGGGAGGCGTGTCATCGCTTAAGCTTACTTCCAAATATCCGATTGCATATACACTGCCCACAAAAATTAAAGTTACAAAAAGAATAATAGAAAAAATAGCTACTAATAGTTTTTTATTCATTATTTTTTTATTTATTATTTATAAATTATATTTTATTATTCGACCTTTATTTTATTATTATAGTATATATATTAATGCAATACCACGTTATTAACAGAGTTATTAACAGAATGATTAAAAAATCCCAGATAAATCTGGGATTTTTTGTATCTAAGCAACTTTAAGTTTAAAATATTTCAATAGTGGTCCATTTTCTACCAAAGCTTTTAGCTTCAGCATAATCTTTTAGCCAAATATCAGCATTTTTCCAATACCTGGAATTCATTCTATCTTGGACAGTAAAGATTTTTGAACCATAAAGTTCCGGGAATCTAACTTTAGTGCCAAACGGCAACCTTAAAAAGTTGGTAGCAATAATATCTTCACGGTCGCGTTCACAAACATCCATGCCAGAAGCGGTAATACAAGGAGTGCTATCAGTTTGGCCAGGCAAACTGTTATAAGCAGTCATCCAGATTTTATAGGTGTATCTGGCTTCCCTTTTTTCAGCCGTACCGGGTAATCTGGGAATATGATAACTATAAGCCTTTAAGTACTCAATTTTACCGGCAATATATGGTAATTGAGGAGTAGCTGGCACATCTACTAACCCAGAAGCCAAACTTAAGTGTGGCATTGATAGGGTTATAATAACCACCAGTAAGAATACTGGCAGGATTTTATCCAGCATAATAAGGCTTTTTTTGATGAATTTTTGCTTTATTTTAGCCATAATATTATTAATTTCGGGTATTTAAAAATTCCCTTATATATTTGGGAATTAGATAATATTAGCAGATTATGGCTTTTCTGTCAACCCTGCCGAATCGGCGGGTCAAGATGAAGTAGATGAGTATATTACTTCATCTTTTTAGGATGCCAAAGGTATTTTTTACAAAAAAAGCCTTGATCAGTTTCTGATCAAGGCAGTAAATGTCTTTAGGTGATTAGGCAGCCACAGTTACAGCCAGCCAATCCTTATTTTTGAAGTTTGAGCCTTGATCTTCATGCCGAATGCGGGGATCTTGCAAATAACCCTCTAGCCAGTAGGTTTCGAGTTCGGATATGCCGGTGTCATGGTTGCCCAAGAAAAAGATTCGGCGGAGTTGGCTACCATGTTTTCCTTCAGTTGTCCAGGTGATTGGAATGACAGATTTGTTGGATGTCAGGGCAACCAAAATGTGCAAGTTTATAAGCTCTTCGCCTTCTTCTAGCAGAGAAGGGGCTTTTGACCTTGGAATTTTCTGAGAGCCCATTCTGTCTTTGACGGGAACGAGTTTAATTATTCTCCATTTACCGTCTGAGTACTTGATCATTGGTTGGCCCTTTCTATTGCGATAGAAAGTGATCCATTTTCCATCACCCTCTATTAGGTCATTCAAGGCAACTTCAGTTCTATAGATTGGGTGAGACAGTGGTGAGGACAGATTGACCATCATATGTGTTTTGCGGACATTCCTGGTTAGAGCATTACCAAGAAAAGTTTGGGCCATCTGTTTGACATGTTCAATAAGTACGTGTTTGCCTCCATTTACTAGCCATTCAATTAGTTCTAGGTCGACACCTAAAAAGCAGTGTTTTAATGTCGTATTGATTTTACTAAGAAATTGGTTGACGATGTTGAAGCCTCTGCCGGCTTCATTCCAATCTATACTGCCGCTGGTGTTCATCTTGGGTCTCCTTAACCTTTTCCTAACCGCAGATCCTCGAGTTTTCTTTGATCTTTTGGCTTAGAGCAGGTTCTGTGGGTTGATCCAGGCTTTTGTGGCTTGGATGTAGAAAGTGCAAAGTATTAGATAAGTTATCTAATATTTATTAAACTGTCAAGATGTGTTCGGCTGCCAAAGGTATTTTTTAAGATCAATAAAATAATTGCCGTCTATTTCTTTAACTTCTACACCTTCTTTTCTTAAAAGGAAGGCTTGTTGTTCTTTAGGGTGGTCCAGGCAGGTGGTAGAAATCATACCTTTGGAATTTATAACTCTTTGCCAAGGCAGTTTTATTTTATTATCAGCCAAATGCAAAGCTTGGCCAACTATAATGGCTGCCCTGGGTGAAGAAATCATACCGGCAATTTGTCCGTAGGTTGCCACTTTGCCTTTGGGTATTTTTTTTGTTATGGCGTAAACTTGGCTATAGAAGTTCATAGGTTTATTATAACAAAAAACAGCCCTTAGTGTTAAAAGGGCTGAAAGTGTTTAGTTGTGATGCTTAGAGCTGGGCAATAACACCCGTAATCAGAGAGATTAAGTCTGTTTCTATTATTTTGCTCATAGCCTCAACCTCTTCATGGTTTGGCTGGCTATCATTAATACCACAAGCAAAGTTGGTTGGGTTGGCAATATCTAAAACTTCTACCCCCATGTGCTGGGCGGCAATGATTGAAGGAATGGTACTCATGGTAGTTAGGTTAGCTTTACGATTTATGTAGTCTTGAACTTCAGCAGGCGTCTCGTAGCCTGGGCCCAAATGGAAGATGCTGATGCCTTCAGATAATTCAGCTCCAAATTTTTCAGTAGCGATTTTTTGGGCCAAATCTCTTAAGCGTTGTGAGTAGGCATTCCCCATGCCTGGAAAACGAGTACCAAGGCTATCATCATTGGGGCCGATTAGGGGATTTGGGCAGTGGTTGCTAATGTGATCCTTTACCAAAATTAGTTTGCCGGGCGGCATATTCAAATCCATAGTGCCCACAGCATGAGTATAGATGATTACTTCAACACCCAGGGAAATCATCAGTCTGGTGGGAAAAACAATTTCGTTGGCCGAATATCCTTCATAGCCATGGACTCTGCCTTGCATAATTAAAACCTGTTTGTCTCCAATTCTGCCTAAATGGAGATTATTACTATGTCCAGAGGTGGTGGAAGTTGGCATACCGGTGATTTGACTGTAGGGGAGACTTTTTAGACCTATTTGATCCGCAAATCCTCCTAGTCCCGAACCCAGTACAACACCGACTTGATATTCAGTCAGTTTGAATTTGTCTATAACTTTTTGTTTTGCCACTTGTAGTGTTCTAGAAAAGTCCGTAGGCATTTTTTTGCCCTCCGTATGTGTAGGTACTATGTTTGGCCTTATTTTAGGCAATTACTGGAAAAAGTCAAATTTATTAAGCTATATTTATTCAAAAAAGAAAAAACAGCCCTAAAGGGCTATTGGAGCGGGTAGGGGGAATCGAACCCCCATCATCAGTTTGGAAAACTGAGATAATAGCCATTATACGATACCCGCTCGTCAGAATTTGTTTTTAGTTTCCGTGCCTCCCGCTTATTGCGGAATTCACTCCAACTCCAATCAAATTCTTCCTCTTCAATCCGCCAAAGGCGGATTGACCACTCCGCAAGGCGGATCGGAAAGGGGCATATCTACGAAAGGTGAAATTTTCGGATTTATCCGTAAATGGAACCTGTAGTGGATAATGACCCGTGGTCGGGCTGGTGGGACTCGAACCCACGACCCCCTGCTCCCAAAGCAGGTGCGCTAGCCAACTGCGCTACAGCCCGTAAAAAATAAAATCGTACCTTAAGATACCATTTTATTAATATTTAATCAAGTCTTTTATAATTTAACCCCTAAATATCAAAAGTAATATATAAGACAGATAAATAACTATAAAAACAAAGCCTTCCCATTTTTCTATCATCCTTTTAGTTAAACTGAACAGGAACAATAGTAAGAAGGCAATAAACATTACTGCCAGGTCAAAATTAACCGGAGTATTTAAAGTAATAGGAGCAATGGTGGCAGAGATGCCTAAAACAAACAGGGTGTTAAAAATATTACTGCCCACAATGCCGCCAATGGCAATATCTGCTTGTTTTTTTAAGGCGGCCACAATAGCTGTTACCAGTTCCGGTAAGGAGGTGCCAATGGCCACAATGGTTAAGCCGATCATTTTTTGGCTAACTCCTAAAATAGTAGCCAAGCTTACGGCGTTGGTGACTACCAGCCTGCCACCAATAAATAAGCCAATTAAAGAAATTATAATTAGTAATATAGAAATAAAAATATTCTGTTCTTTGATTTGTTTTTTAAATTCTTTTTCTACAGAATGCCTTTCATGAAGAGCCACGTTAATAATGTAATAAACAAAAACGGCAAACAACAAGAGCAGCATCAGGCCATCGCTTAAATCAATAACATTAGAACTTTTTCTAAGGAATACATCCAGAGTTAAAATTATAAAGGCCAATCCGCCTAAAATCATTAAGGGGATTTCTTTAAATAGGGTTTGTGATTTTATTATTAGGGGATACAGCAGGGCACCCAAACCTACAACCAAAAGGATATTAGCAATATTAGAACCGACAATATTGCCAAAGACCATTTCGTTGGCTCCTTTTAAGCTAGAAAAAACATTCACTACAAGTTCCGGAGCACTGGTACCAAAAGCTACGATAGTTAAACCAATAACTAAAGCAGAAACGCCTATTTTATGGGCTAGGTTGGCAGCGCTGCTAACCAGCCAGTCAGCTGACTTGATTAGCACCAGAAAACCAATAGTGATTAAAATTATATTGAGTGTCATATTTTATTATTATACTCCTTTAACTAAAATTTTTCTATAAAAAATAGACTCTTTATTAAGGAGTCTATTTGAAGATATAGCCAGTTATCAAAGATAACGTCCAGACGCCCCAGGCCAATAATGAAAATTTATGAAAGTAAATTTCATATTTGCCGTGTTTTTTGTAGGCAATAATGGCCCACGTAAAGTGCAAGCCCATTAATACGAGCGCTGGAATACCGACCATTTCATGATAATTAAATTTTTCCCACGTCATATGACAGGCCATAATGGATGTTCCAACAAGGTCACAGGCAAAGCCTATAGCAAAGACTATTATCATCCATGGGAGCAGACCTTTTTTTGAAAATTTTTCTGTCCAGATAGCTACGGAATAAAATAGCCAGGCAAATAACACCATGATTACCGATAGTGGCATGGTTTCCTCCTTTTAAAAGGATCATTTATTTTTTTAAACTTAGCTAATTATTATTTAAAAGTCAAATGAAACAAAAAACCGCCAAGCTAAGCTTGGTGGATTTTTGTGGTGCCGGGTTCCAGAATTGCCGTGCCCCGCTGACTAGTGTCAGCTAGGCGGCCGGGGGACTAGGGACACGAGGCCCCGCTGTATTCGCTACGCTTAACAAGCGGGGTAAAATTTTCAGTTCTTATCTCATAATGGTGCCGAGGGGCAGAATTGAACTGCCGACACGAGGATTTTCAGTCCACTGCTCTACCACTGAGCTACCTCGGCAATTACGGCACCATTATGAGATAAGAAATATTTAAATAGCAAGTTTAGATTTTCAGCCTGCCCCGCTTAACCGAACGTATGTGAGGTTTGGGCGGGGTCCACTGCTCTGCCACTGAGCTAACCCGGCACGTCAAACATTGCTTTCAGTCTCCATTCCCTCGCTAAATGCTCGGTAATTTCAACTTCAATCAATGTTTTCCTTTTTCACCTCCTTTCGCTTGTGCTTCAGTCGGTGAGCGAATTTACCTTCGGTAAATTCATTTTCCCGCCTTTGGCAGGTTGACCCGATCCGCAAAGCGGATCGGAAAGGGGCACATCTACGAAAGGTGGAGTTTTTGGATTTATCCAGAAACGGAACCTGTAGTGGATATTGACCCGTGGTGGGCGTACATGGATTCGAACCATGGACCTCGTCATTATCAGTGACGCGCTCTAACCAACTGAGCTATACGCCCACGTCAGAATTTGGCTTCAGCTTTCGTTTACGAACAAAGTTCGAAAACTTCACCTTTCGCCTAATTCTTCCTTTTCAGAATTTGTCTAAAGCCAAATTCTGACGCCTCCTTCAGCTATGCTTCAGTCGGCGGTTTTATTATACAACAAATTCTAGCAAAAAAGGCTCCGGCTAACAAGCCGCAGCCTCTGTTTAACAGCTAAATAAAGTGATAAGAATTTTGAAATCAATCTTGTTTCCGCCAAAAAGGCGGATCGACTAACTTCATCGAGCTAAAAGCTCGAAGAGTAAAAACTCCCTAGAAAGGAGGTGATCCATCCACAGCTTCCGCTACGGATGCCTTGTTACGACTTC
>CAZPMS010000004.1:123746-129046 GCA_964588165.1 uncultured Gammaproteobacteria bacterium | reverse complement strand
ATTCGGACACCTGATAATAATTGGATAATTCTTGAATGCTTTGGACTTCCTTAAACTTTTCTCTAAAATGCTTTCTTGGCATTAAAAACATTGCCGTCGCTTTATCAGTTGCCCTTTCTAGTAATATGTAAATGATTTTAGTAGTTAAAATCCCTTCATTAGAAATTTGGTCAAACTTGCTGATAAATACCTTATCAATTGACTGGCAAAAATGTATGGTTTCGTGGACTTTAGTGTATCGTTGTTTTTTAACTGAACAATTGGAATTATAGTAAATGTTAATTTTACTATTATCATTCGGGTCGGGCATCCAAAAACCGTCTAGGTTTTTATCAAAGGATTTATTAAAGGGAATATAATCAAGTTTATAGCCAGTTAAATAACTTTCAAAATAGTCGGTATCCATAGGCACTCTGACACCGCCAGATTTTTTAATTATTTCCCCGATTAAATCCTTTGAATAATCTATAAGGTCATTCAAGTTCCTGTAAAATGTGTTTTTACAGTAATATGGAATTTCTTTTGTGTTTTTTGTTAGTAGGGCTTTATCCAGCGTTAACGGCTTGTCCCCGTACAAATTCTGCATATTCAATTATCTTTCTTACCTGCTCGCTGGAGTAGCCATTGTTTCGCAAGGCTTGAGTAATCAAAACCTTTCCCGCAGTTGGTTTTTCTTCTTCTAAGTAGCCGATTTTCTCTAAGAAATCCCTTAGAGATAACCCTAACCCGTCAGCAAGTGATTTAGCAGTAGTTAATGTTATTTTTTGATATTTGCCTTCCTCTAACCTCATAATATAGGTTAGTGATAAATCGGCATTGTCTGCAAGCTGGGAAAGCGATAAGTCAGCTTGTTTTCTTAGCTGTTTAATTTTTTTGGCTAGTTGATTTAACATAAGGTAAACCTTTCTTTTCTCATTTATTAACAATTTAGTTGTTAAAATTAGTTTTATTTTTATTTCTGACGACCTTTAATTGTAGTATAGGGGATTACTAAACTACTGTCAAGTGAATAGTAAACCCTAGTTTACACACTTTTTCCACAAAAATAGCCAGCTATTGTATTAGCCAGCTCTTTTTGCTATATTCTACTAAGAAAAAATTCAATCCTTTTCAAATCAAATTGATATTGCTTAAATATCTCATACCAGTTTAGGGTTCTAAAATCATCCCGTAAGCCACCCCATTAAAAAATCACCCATTCGACTATGCTCAGGGTGGTTTTTTGTAATTTTCAAATTTAACGTCAGTTGTTAACTCTTGTTCTGAAAACCGTCTTTATATAAAAAATCCCGTCTCACTATATGATAAATGATAGAAACGGGATTAGATTTTTCTGGCTGAGGCCAAGAAACTAAGGAATGATTAAGGCTCTCTATTTCGATGGGCCCTTATCATCTTTTTCATAATAATCAGGAGGTTTTTCATTAGCCAGCCGTCCAGGTAGCATTCGATCCGGATGGCATATTCTGCAGGTACAACCATCGCCAGCACCGGTACAAATGCTAGTATTAACAGGGAGTCCTAATTCAGGAATATGTGGTAGTTTCGCTCGCCTTCTTCCTTTATCCTGCGAGTCGCCTCCCTTTGGTTTCGCACTCATGGTGCTTCCTCCTTTTATAGTCGCAAGTTGTATGATGACTAGTTAAAACAGAACTCAATAAATTATTTTAATCTATTTATCGATATTTTGTCAAGACATTATTTAAGTAAAGCTTCAGGATCAAGCCAATCTTTTAACTCATTTTTAGCAGATACATAACCTTTAATATTGATTTCGCTGCCTTTATGTATCCCTAAATGTAGATGCTTTCTTTCATTATCAGTTTCAGTGGAATAACCTTGTCCCAGTAGGCCAAGATTTCCAGAAATAGTCATTAAGTCGCCCATTTGATGATTGATGCTACTAAGATTCAAATGGCCGTAGATAACAGTAATTAGCTGGCCGTTAAATAAACATTTCTGAACTGCTACTCCTCCATAGCCGGTGGCTCTGCGTTTTTCAATCAACTCTCCTGCGCAAATAGCTTTAATCATTACATCCTTATTTTCTTCACCTTTAAGAATTTCCAAATCAATCCCGGTGTGGTAGCCAATAAATTTTTCAGGGTTAACCGGAGAATTTTCAGGAGTAATATATTGGCCGAATGATTTTTTGGACAGCCGTTCTTTAAATCTGTCTATTGGCACTGCAAAATCAGGCGTATCAGCTTCTATTATCATCGGCTCTTTTATTTTGTCGGAATTATTAGGCAAAGAAGGAAAAGGAGCTGGATTTTGTTTAATTAATTGCCAAATAAAAACACCAGCAAAAATAATTATAATAGGAAGTAATATTTTAAAGAGTTTGTTCATAGAATAATTATAGATTTATTTTAGGATAAAAACAATTAATCAAAAAAAGATGGTTTTTTGTCGAGCTGAGCTCGATTTGATATAATAAATAATATGGATATTGATTCTACCCAATTTATTTTAGCAGTTATAAGGGGTGTTCTTGCTACAATCGTAATTTTTATAATGAGCAGGCTTTATAACAAGTATCTTTCTAAAGGCTCGCTTCTTGGCAGGATGTGGTTTCAAGAAGAAAAAACCAGAAAGTTTTTAACTAAGTATTATTGGTTAGTTGGGCTTTTGGTTTTTTTAATTAATATTTTAATTTTAATAATCTTTTTTAAATAAATTTAATTTTTATGAAGCTTAAATTTTCAAAATACGGCTTAATAGCAGCCGGAATATTTGCCGCCTATTTCCTTTTTATATTTATTGTTGATCCATCCGAAACCGGACCACTTGGTTTTTTATGGTATTTTTCTCTACTGTTTTATTTGCCAACTTTTATTTTGTCTGCCCTTGTGCCTTTTGAAATAGCACCAGCTGCATCTTTTATTGTTAGTGTAATTATATTTTATTTTATCGGGGCGGGAATCCAAAAACTTTTTAGTAAAAAACATTCCTAACAAGATCAATCAAAAAACAACCTACCGAATCGGCAGGTTGCTTTTTTAGTTAACTTGCTATATTAAGCACGTTTAACATTGATAGCGTTTAATCCCTTAGGAGAATCTTCGGTTTCAAAAGTGACAGCATCACCTTCTTGAAGTTCACTATATTGAACATCAACCAAAGAATTGCTATGGAAGAAAATACCTTTTTCTTGACCTTCAACGGCAATGAAACCAAAGCCTTTATCGGTCAATTTATCTATTGTTCCATTCATCGATTTAGAATGTTATTGATAAGATTGTAAATTTTTTGCTAAATTTTAAAATTCGACTATGTTTTTAAAAGTTATTTTTTACTAGAAGAGTATAGCACATTGCTATTTTTATGTCAAGACATGCTTTATTTATAGTCATATATATAATTTTAAAACCCGTTGCTATTGATTTTATTTCCATAACCAGATAGAATACCCAATATTAAATTAAATACTACATATATGGCAAAAAGAAGAAAGGCCGCTGGCAGAAGGCAGAAATCCAATTCCAAAAAAACTAAAAAAAGGCTGGAAATAAAAAAGCAAATGCTGGAAGCTAAGGCCTCTGCCAAAGGCGGAAAGAAGAAAAAATAAAATCTAATTAAGATTTAGGCATCCTATTGTTTTTGATAGGGTGTTTTTGTTTATGAAAAAAGGCGTTTCTGAGGAAACACCTTTTAGTGAGTGAAAATCTTTTCTTGTATGTACATACAAGTTGGGGCCAATACATTAATGAAAGCCCACAAGGAAGTATAGATAATAGCTACCCGAAGAAGTTTTTTAGAATTAAAATTCCTCTGCGTAACTCCGCCAATAAGAACCAGCAATGGGTCAGAAATTAATCGGTTAGACCAATGTTCAAATCCATCTTTCCATGTGGTTATTAAAGGTCCAAAACCATTTGTTTCTGCAAATAATTCATATATCTCCCAAGAAAATATAAAGTAAATCATTGCCACTAACCATACAAATAGTTTTGGTGAACGATTTTTGGGGTCCATTATAAAGCAACAAATAGGGCTGAGGAAAATGCCGGAAAAAAAATGCTGGACAGACCAAAGATCAAACATGGCAGCAGTCTTATGTCCAAAACAAATAAAGTTAGGGTGAACATAGCCGGGAATAGCAATGTATATCAATATATAGTGAAGAATACTGGCGCTAAAAATAAATAACACCAAGATCAGCCACATGTGAATCATCATAAATTTATCTTCAGCAGTGCTGTATGCCACGATAACCTCCCGATTATGGTGTTAAGGTACTTTTCAGTGATAATACTAAATTACTATAATATTATCAAGATTTTATTTAGTGGATTTATATTTTTGAAAAAACGCCTGGTATGTTTACCGGGCGTTGGTTGGGGTGGATATAATATTAACAGGTGCAGGGCATATTGGCTTCTCCCCAAAAGTTATCTTCTTCCTCTTGTCCTCTTTTCATGGCGGCATTTCTTTTTGTCCGGATACCTTCATCAGCAGGCTCCGGTTCTGGTTGAAACGCAGGCTGGCCATCGGCAGCTGCTGGATCACCATCTGTTTTAGGCGGCATAGCTTTATCCTCCATGTTAGGCCATAAATAATTTTAATTTATTTTTAGCCTCCCGTCAATTTTATTAGCTGGTAAAGATTAAGAATATCAGATAAAATTTAGTTATAACTATAAAAAGTTTTTAAATGAAACCATCTTTAATAAAACTTACAATCGTTTTAATAATAGCAGCTGTTTTTATTGGCTTAGTTCCAACTGTTTTAGCCCAAGGCTCGTTTGGGTTAGAGGCGGTAGATTCCACCGGCTTAGGCACAGTAGATATTAAAGAATTTATTGTAAGGGCAGTTCAGGCTTTGTTAGGATTTTTGGGTATTGTAATGGTAGCCTTTATGCTTTTTGGGGGCTATGTTTATTTAACGGCCGGCGGGGATCCTGATAAAATTTTAAAAGCCAAAACCATTTTAATCAGGGCTATTCTAGGCTTGATTATTATTTTAACTTCATTTGCTACGGTTACCTATGTTATTAATAAATCCAATCAGGCCATGTTAAATATCAGCGGCAGTCCTACGGCCTGCACCGATGCCTGCCTAACTTCAGGAGTTTCAGAATGTTCCGGTACCCAGGCTTACCAAACTTGCGGTAATTATGACGAAGATGACTGTTTGGAATGGGGCGAAACTATTAATTGTCCTGTTGATTATGAATGTGATGGCGGAGTTTGCGTTTTGTCTGGAGTATGCGCAGACGAATGTACGCCTGATGGAACTTTACAATGTTCCGGTACCCAGGCTTACCAAACTTGCGGTAATTATGATGAAGATGACTG
>CAZPMS010000004.1:0-123646 GCA_964588165.1 uncultured Gammaproteobacteria bacterium | reverse complement strand
AATGTTCCGGTACCCAGGCTTACCAAACTTGCGGTAATTATGATGAAGATGACTGTTTGGAATGGGGAGAAGCTATTGCCTGCACCGAGGGTTTTGAATGTATAAGTAACGAGTGCCAACCGGCTGTTTTAGGCAGAAGCTGTCCGTTTTTTGCCATGTCATTAAATATTCCTTATTTGCAGGGGTTATCTGGCGAAGGCCCTGTGATTGAGCAATTATATAAGGAAGCCCTGGTTGATTTATTTACTTGGAGCATGCCGGCAGGTACAGCCAAGTGGCCTTTTATTCATCCGGAACAGGATGTTTATAATCCTCTTGGCGTGCAATTTGTTTTGGACTGGTTAAACAATAATGGCATGAGCTATAATATTTTTCATAACGTGGTGGTGCCTAAAATTCCAGAAATACCGGAATGGTATTGGAATTTACCAACCCAGTCTGATAGGTTATTGGCTCTAGAAGATCATGTGCAAACAGTAATGGCTTTTTTTGGAGATCAGATTCCTATTTATAATGTTATTAACCATATATATAATAATAACTTTAAAAATACTCCGGATAATTATTTATTAACCGGCCAGGATAGGTTAACAGTAGCAACCAATATTTTAACTTGGGCCAGAGAGGCTAATCCTAATGTAGAATTAATTGTTAATGAAGGCGGTGATATTGATGTGGCCGGAGTAATTATTTATGAAGAAAATAGATTAAATTATATTCAGTTTTTAACAGATTTAATAAATAACGGAGCTCCACTGGACGGCATTGGCTTAATGGGACATTTTGGCCGCGATGTTGGCCAAGGTGCAAGCAAACTTCCAGCTGATATTTTAAGGGTGGCCTTGGATGATTATTCAGAACTTGGCTTGCCTATATATATAACTGAATTTGACCTTTCGCCGGCATTTTTAATGGATATTGACCCAAGTTTTAATCCAGATGATCCTTTTGAGGAATATGGCTCTTGGTGGGAATATCAGTCGGTTGCTTATCAGGAGGCCATGGACATTTTTCAGGAATATCCATTAGTTAAGATGGTTCATTTTTGGACTTTATATGACGGCTTAGCTTGGATGCCCGGTTCCGGCTTGTTTGATGAAGTTATGGACCCTAAACCTGTCCACACTACTTTAGAGAATTTTTTGCGTGAAGCTAAAAACCGCGAGTGTTTAGCCGATTAACTAAAAGGGCTAAAAATGGTAAAATAACTAAGTGATATTTTAAAAAACATTTAAATATTAATATTAATTAAAAATTAAGGAAAAAGCTTATGAATATAGGCAAATTATTAGTAGGTGTAATATTGATTGCTGTGGGTATCTGGCTTTTTTTCACTTCCACAGAGCCAATGGTAAAATATCTTGGCGGGATTGTTTTATTTGTCCTTGGCTTGGTATTGTTGATGGCCGGCTTTAAAAAGAAAGACGGGGGATCAACTCCTCCGGTTGGCCCAACCACTCCCACAGGACCTACTCAGTAAATAATATTGCAAAAAGCTCATTTTTAAAAAGTGAGTTTTTTGTTTATAAAAATAAAACCTCTGTTTTTGAAACAGAGGCATAAATAGATAAAGCAGGAGTAGCAGTAAGTACAGGCGGCGTCGTGGCTAGAGAAAAGCAATCAAAAGACGGTTACGGTTTATGAAGCCTAAGATTGGCCGCTTATTCAGCTATCTCCTGCTTTAGAGAGCGAAATGTGTAAGTTAATAAAGCAGTAAATTAAGAAGTGGGCGGACGATGCCAAAGCACGTATAGAAGGTACATCCTATTGGGCACGTACTTTTTGAAGGCTATCGACCGCCCCTCTTTAATTCATTGCTAAAGAGGGTGTATAAAGTACTCTTATATTAAAAAGCTACCATATTTTTTAAATATTAGTCAAGGCGGTAAGGCATTTCCAAAATTATCCATTGTGTTATTATAAATAGGTAATTATTAATCAAAAATATATGGAAAAATTAATTAAGATTTCGTTTTTAACATTGGCTATAATGTTAGTAGCCAGCTTAGCAATCAGCAATACTGCCATGGCCCAAGAAGAGCTTTCTGATGCTACTTCAGATGTAACCATTGACGAAACTGTAACTGCCGAAGATTTAGGCATTGCCGAACCTTCTGACGGCTTTGTGGGATTTTTAAAAAGTTTGGGCGATGGCGTACAATATGCTTTAACTTTTAATCCGGTTAAAAAGGCCGAACTTAAATTAAAACAGGCCAACCAATCATTGCTTAGGGCCCAAAAGTATTTAGAAGCCAATCCAGATGATGCCAAAGCTAAACAGCGGTATGAAAAGCATATTAAAAAATATGAACATCGCATGGCCAAGGTTCAAGAAAAAGTAGAACATTTTAAAGAAGTGGCTGAAAAAAATCCTACCATCGATGAGTTCTTAAATAAATTAACGGATCAGGGGTTTAAGCATCAGCGGATCATGGACCACGTAAGTGATTTTTTGGATGAAGACGGCCAGGCCATGCTTCAAGAAAAAAGAGATAAGGCTATTAAAACCTTAGGCCAGGCTTTAAAGAATTTGGATAAAACGGAAAAGATTCCTGAAAGGTTGGAAAAAGCCATGGATGGCCAAGAAGGCAGCAGCTTAATTCATCTAAAAAATTTAGAAGTTTTAAAGGCTTTAGAATCTGAGGTACCAGAAGAAGCTTTGGCTGGAATTAAAAATGCTCAGGAAAAATCTGCCCAAAGGCTTAATACGGCCTTTAAAGATATAGAAGCCAAATTAAGGAAAGATAAATTTCATAACTATTTGGATAATTCCCATAGCGATCCTTTAATCCGGGCAGAAGCTCTGCAGGTTTTAGAAGAAGCACCAAACCTTATTTGGGAAATTAAAAGCAGTTTGCCGGCTATTAAAAAAGATATAGTAAAAGAAGTTGATGAAATGATTGAAGCTTTTAGCGATGATAAACACAAGGCTAGACACTTGGAAAGAATACGGCAAATGGGCGATTCTACCACTGGCCAGGTATTATTTAGAGAAATAGAAGAAAAATATATTAGGCCAGAAGTACCGGCTAGCTCACCTATAAATGTTGATAGTTTAAAAGCAGAAGTAAGAGACAGCACTTATAGTAGCCCGGTAAGCAGTGGTTGCCCTAAATTAATGCCACCGGCTCCGGGTTGGTGTGATGGCGGAAAAATTATTCCGGGAGCTGTAGATAGAAACGGCTGCCATTTGCCTCCTAAATGCCAAAGGCCTGATAGCGCCCATAATCAGCCCTCACCTGTATCATCAGATGTTCAGTATAAAAGAATAGAACCCATTCGCAGTGATTCAAATTTTGCAGACGTAGATTAATAAAATTTTTTGAAATAAAATAAAACCCAGCCTCTCGCGAGAGGCTGGGTTTGTGTTATAATAAAATATATGTTACAAATTTGGGCTTATTCACTAATAAGCGTAGTTATAGTCAGCTTAGTTTCACTGGCAGGTATTTTAACTTTGGCCATGAACATAGATAGGCTTAAAAAAATATTAATATTTTTTGTCAGTTTTTCGGCCGGGGCTTTGTTGGGAGGTGCTTTTTTCCATTTATTGCCGGAGGCTGTTGAGTCAATCGGATATACTAACCAATTGGCAACCTTATTGATAACTGGCATTTTAATATTTTTTGTGTTGGAAAAATATGTTCACTGGCGCCATTGCCATGAACCAACTTGTGATGATCACCCTCATCATTTGGGTAAAATGAACTTAATTGGTGATGGACTTCATAATTTTATGGACGGTTTAATAATTGCGGCTGCTTATTTGGTATCTATTCCTTTGGGTATGGCAGCAACTTTAGCCATTTTGTTCCATGAAATACCTCAAGAGATTGCTGATTTTGGTGTTTTATTGCACAGCGGTTTTTCTAAAGCTAAAGCAATTTTATTTAATTTGCTTTCAGCATCACTGGCTTTGGTGGGAGTGATAATTGGTTTAACTTTAGGCCAGTCAATAGAAAATTTTACCGTTTATATTTTGCCAGTTGCCGCAGCCGGCTTTTTATATATTGCTACTGCTGATCTTATTCCGGAACTTCATAAAGAAACTAAAACTTCCAAATCTTTAATCCAACTGGCAAGCTTTATTATTGGTGTGGCTATAATGTATTTTTTGACCATGGTTGAATAAGCCACTAATTTCACCAAGGCTCACTTATGTTACACTAATTACGCACGAATATTAGTGCGTTATCTGTGAAATATTTGTGAGCATTAGTTTATAGGTGAGTAATTCGTGACTCATTTGCGTATGATATTTCAAAAATCTAATTATAAAAAAAGTAATTCAATTACATCAGTCAAGTTTCCTATTTCAGCTTTGGCTAAAAAAACAGCTAAGGCTCTTTTAAACTCGTCAAACACCCTAGATCGGCAGAAGTTGGGCGATATTTTATTGGATGAACTGGCAGATGGAGCTGGTGTTGATATTGTAAAATTAAAAATTTCAGAAACCCATCAATATCATAAAAAATATCAGGGCCGAGTGGTGGCTAAACAGTATGGCTACTACAGGCCTCAATCAAATTATATTTACATCCAAAATTTAACGGCCGTTAGAGGCCAGATTTTGGCATCTAAAACTTTTTTAGATACCCTGCTTCATGAATGGCTGCATCATTTTGATTACAAAAAATTAAAACTTAATTCTATTCATACCAAGGGGTTTTATTTAAGATTGAAGTCGTTAAAAGAGAAATTGGGTATATAGTATTTATATTCTTTTTGTAACCAAAAAGAACCAAAAAGTTCTGGGGGCGCCAAATAGCTCTCAGTTCTATTTAGCTAAAACTATTTTGTCTTGGCGCTATGCGCCGCCCCCAGACCCCCGTCCATCTATTTTCGTGTATTTATTTTAAAATATAAAAAAAAGAAGCCAGAAATTTCGATTTCTGGCTCTTCATCCATTTAAGGATGGTTGACGTTAACTTTGGGCTGGGCTTTAGAGGGGCTGAAGTCCTCCTATCGCGAGGCGCCAGCTTATTAGCCCCGGCAGGCTCAGGGGTCAGCTCTTGATCGCGGCTTCGGTTTGCGGCGCGTTGAACGGGTTGTTGAATGGATTTAGAAGCACAAGCATAGGTATTTCCTCCGTTCTCCCTTAATGGGAGCTTATCAAAGTGGCGGCAACAACTATTATGTTACCGCTAACCAAAATGCTATTTAATAATATACATTTTTTTTACCTACGTCAACAGCCGACGGTATAAAACCGTCAGCTAAACTTAGGTAATTTTAAAAAAATGTTAAGCCCACGGTTTTATACCGTGGGTAAGAAAATATTATACAAAATAAAAAAGCCAGAAACGTATTGAAATGGTTTTATAGAACTTTTGGTTACTGAGATGAACTCATCAGCTTCCAGAAATTCTCTCATTTCGTACGTTGTGCTCTGGCTTAATGTCCAACTTGGTTGGACAAACTACTTGTTGTTTGGGGCCTCAGCCCCTTTCGCGAGAGGATGTCATCGGACGTAGTTGCTCTCCACCAAGGAGGTAATCGGGGTACTGCTGAAACGTACGTTCATCAGCACAATCATAAATAATGTCCTTCCCTTTTCCCGGAACGATTTTTACCAATTCCTTCGGTTTTTCCGAGACTTAAACCGACCATATTATTATATAGAGTTTTTATTTTTAGGTCAATTGTTGAAAAAAAAGCAAATTATGGTAGAGTTATCATAGTAATATGATTAAATTTAAACAGCGGTTTATTAATAAAAAAAAGCTGATAATTTGGATTTCAGCCATTATTTTAGTGTTGGTTATTGGTTTGGCCAGCTCAGTGGTTTTTAAATCCAGCTTTGCCAAAGTTAGCAATTTAATTTATCAAAAATACCCGGAGTCAGTGGAATTTTTTAGGAAGGTAAAACGCCTTTCCAAAATCACTGACGTTTTTTATTTGCCAAAGACTATA
Source organism: uncultured Gammaproteobacteria bacterium (assembly GCA_964588165.1). Classification (GTDB taxonomy): domain Bacteria; phylum Patescibacteriota; class Patescibacteriia; order UBA1558; family UBA10009; genus CAZPMS01. The sequence goes on along the minus strand of CAZPMS010000004.1, from coordinate 117,733 downwards.
GGCAAATCAGAAGTGCCGCAATACGAGTTAAGGATTCAAAAATCAGACTATGAAAAACTACAGAGTTATTTGCCGGAGATTGTGCTAACCTCTGAAGGCTATCGCACGGTGTTTAACGAGAGCCGAACTAAAACTGTACCGGCAGTGTTTGTTTATGATGGTAAGGAATATAAGGTAGAAGTCAGGTACCGAGGTGACGGGCCTTCCCATTATATGTATCCTAAAAAATCATGGCGAATAATTTTTAAAGAACCTAACACTTTTAATGGCATGGCCCAGATGAATTTAATTTTTGCCAAAGACCGAGCCTTTTTAGCTGAAGAATTAAGCAACTACCGGGCCAAGAAATTAGGCCTGCCCGTTTTAAACAGCGATATTATCAACTTAGAAGTTAACAACAGCAATCACGGTGTTTATTTTATGGTAGAAAAGTTTTCCGGCAAGTTCTTTAACCGCTATGGCTTTTCCGAAGATATAAATCTTTATGGCGGCGATGATTATGTAAAAGTAAGCAAGCTGGATTTATCATCAGGCCAATTACATATCCATGATAAAGGCTGGGAAAGCAGTTTGGCTGATAAAAATGATTATACTGAACTGTATCAACTATTGGATATTTTAAATGAAACTGATGAGGAAGAATTTTTAGCCAAAGCAACTGCAATTTTTGACATGGAAAATGTTTTAAACTTTTCGGTCCATGCTCTTTTAGGTAACAGCAGGCACCAGGTAGTGCCATCCAACTATAGATTATTTTTTGATCCTGAATCGGGCAAGTTTATGTTTGCCCCTTGGGATGTAGAAGTTACCTCACAATCCAAAGGCTATCAGTTTGGCATGGACGAACATCCTTTAATCGGCCGCTTACTTAGCCATCCGGAAATTTTATTGGAAAGAAACCGCCGAACTTGGAATTATTTAGATAATGAAGAAAATTTGGAAGATGATTTAGATTTTTATGATGATTTATATGATGAATCAAAAAAAGATTTTTATAAGGATAGAAAAAAATATTATACCAACAAATATTTTGATCAGCAGGTAAAGCATTTTAGGAATTTATTTGTAGCCAATGCCGAGGCCATAGAAAATAAATTAAAACATGCCGAAGTTTTTACCACCGTGGGCGATTATTCCAATGTCGGACGTGAAAATTACCAAGGCCTGCCTTATTGGGTAAGTTTGGATTTTGATGTATGGGGCGAAGGTTCAGCTGAAGTTAAAAAAATTGAATTAACCAACATCGATAGCATCAGCCAGTCGTTTGTAGATAATTTGGGAATCTATTTAGATAGTAATCAGAATGAAATTTTTGATGCCCCAGATCAGCTTATTGGTAAAATAACTTCAGTTGATAATGATTTAATTACAGCTGATGATTTTAATTACTTTATGTTTTACCATTCTGCCTATTTCAACATCAACCAAGAAAGGGAAACTGAACATTATAAATTGTTTGTGGCCAACCCTTACGTTATTAAGTATCCAGTTTTTAATAAAGTCAAACTTGAACTAAGGAATGCAGTAACCGGCAAAAAAATTGATGATACCAGAAAGTATATTACGGCCAGAGATTTTAAATATTTTAATCGCATTGTAGAATTACCGGAAGATTTTAATAAACGCTACAGCTTTATAATCCAAGATGGCCAAAATAAAAATACTTTTCATATTTATGGCGGAAGTTATCAAGTATCAGAAGATATAGTGGTGCCTAAAAATTTAATTTTAATAATTCACCCAGGAGTAAGCTTATTTTTTGATGAAGGAATTTCATTTCTTTCATATTCTAAAGTATTGGCCGAAGGCAGGGCTCAGGCACCAATTATTTTTCAGCCAATTAATCCAGACAAAGCTTGGGGCACTTTTGCCATCGTGGGCCAAGAAGCTTCCGGAAGTAAAATTGCCCATGCCAGATTTTTTAAAGGTTCAGAAATCAAACTCAACGGCATTAGATTTACCGGCATGGTAGCTTCACACCTGGCCGATATTTCTGTAGACCACTCTGAATTTTACCAGTCAGAAGGTGATGACGGTTTAAATATTAAAAAAGCTGAGGCCAGTGTAACCAATTCTTTATTCAGCCAAAACAGCTTTGACGGTTTTGATGCAGATTATTTAACGGGCGATATTTCAAACAACCTATTTTTAAATAATGGCAATGATGGCCTAGACCTTTCCGGCGGCAGTGCTTTGGTTTATAACAACCACATAAGGAATTCCGGTGATAAATGCATTAGTATTGGCGAGGAATCAAAAGCCACTTTAATAAATAATTTGGTAACCGGTTGCGCAATGGGCATAGCCATTAAAGATTTATCAAAAATTGATTTAATAAATAACACTATTGTTAATAATGAAGTCGGCATTGCTTTGTATCAGAAAAAAGGAATTTTTGGCGGCGGCCAAGCCAATTTATATAACTCCATAGTATGGAATAATCAACAGCCAATCACTTTGGCTGACGGTTCTAAAATTTCGGTAGCAAATTCAGATGTTCAAGGCGGCTGGGATGGAGAAAATGTTTTGGATATAGAGCCCAAGTTTGTTAATCCTGAAAATAATAATTATGGTTTAGCAGCTGAAAATGACGGCCGTTTGTTTGAAGGCAATAAAGATTATTTGCCAGCGGAGTTAAATATTAATGATGTTCCTTTAGGGATTTTTTAAATATGCCCAAATTAAAACTACATTTTAGAAGATTTGAATTCAAATATATTCTTCCTAAATATACGGCCGAAAAAATTATTCCGGCTCTTATTAATCATTTAAGATGGGACGAGTACGCCCAAAACAAGCCGGATAAAAAGTATGCGGTACATAGCCTCTATTTTGATAATTCACAACTTGGCTGTTACCACGAAAAAATGGCCGGAGTAAAATTCAGAAAAAAATTGAGAATTAGATTTTATGAAAATCAGCCACCGGCAGATTCAACCGTTTTTTTGGAAATAAAAAGAAAATATGATTCAGTTATTTTAAAAGATAGAATTCCGGCCTTGGCCGGCCAGATTAAGCCACTCCTTGATTCCATGGACTATAAAAGCCTCATGGCAGGCTTTGATGAAAATTATCAGGATACTTTAAGGGAATTTTTATGGACCAAAATGCACAATTCCATGATTCCCCAAGTTATGGTAAGTTATTTCCGCAAGCCACTGGTTTCTAAGTACGATGATAATTTTAGAGTAACTTTTGACAGTGATTTAAAGGCTTTCCCCGCCAACCAGCTTAATCTCTCAGTTAATGGCAGGGCCGTTGATATTTTACCAGATTTGGTTATAATGGAGCTTAAGTATAATAATACTTTACCTGATTGGTTTCAGGATATTATCCGCAGCTATCAGCTAATGCGGCGGCCATATTCCAAATATTGCCAATCAATAGAAAATGTTTATCAATTTAAAATTTAAGTTAGTATGGACAACCTAAATAGTTTACTCAATTTCCAGCCAATTAATTATTCCATTGAACAGATTGTTTTGAATATTGTTTTGGCTTTTGTTTTATGTTTACTGGTAGCCTGGGTTTATAAGCTAACCCATAAAGGCCTTTCTTATTCCCAGTCGTTTATTTTTACTTTAATTATGCTGGGAGTAATCGCCTCGGTTGTTATGATGGTAATTGGCAATAGTATTGCCAGGGCTTTTGGTTTTTTAGGAGCTTTTTCCATAATCAGATTCAGGACAGTGGTAAAAGATACCAAAGATACAGCTTTTGTGTTTTTTGTTTTGGCAATTGGCATGGCTGTGGGCACCCAAAATTATTTGTTGGCAGTTATTGCCACCTTACTGGTGCTACTTATGGTTTATTTGTTAACCAGAATCAATTTTGGTTCCATTAAAAAGAATGATTATATTTTATCCTTTACCCTAGATACCAATGTAGCCCAAGAAGATTCTTACCAAAGCGTGCTAAAGGAATTTTTAACTTCATACAACCTCTTAAATATCAAAGCCAAAGGCGAAGGCAAAATTTTGGACATAGTTTTTGGCGTGAAATTCAAAAAAGACAATATAGACCAATTTTTGCAAAAGTTGGAAGCCTTACCGGGCGTTGATACAGCAAATTTATTGAATTCCAAAAACGATATTGAATATTAATTTTCAATCATCAATTATTAATCATTAACCTGCAATCTTATGTTTATACCAGGTTTAATTATTGTGGTCGGCGTTGTTTGGTTGCTTAAAAGTTTAGGCATTTTAAATTCCGACATTTGGTCATTAATTTGGCCGGTAGCTTTGATAATTTTGGGTATCTCCATGCTGTTTAGGAAAGGCAGGCGTTTTGCCGGTCAACCCAGAAGGGACCAAAGAAGAGATGAAAGAAACTAAATACACCATAAAAATAAATAAAGATAAATGTATAGGCTGCGGAACTTGTGCAGCTCTTTGTCCTGAAGCTTTTGAAATTGGAGACGACAACAAAGCAACAGTTAAAGATAATCATAATCACAGCAATGAAGATGTTTTAATGGCTGCTAAGAGTTGTCCAACAGGAGCTATTGAAATCTATGAAGATGGGCAAAAAATTTGGCCCAAAGAATAATATTATGTCAAAGAATAAAATCTATTTAGACCATGCCGCTACCACTTATATGGATAAAAAAGTTGTAGAAGTTATGCAGCCGTTTTTTATTGATAAATTTGGCAATCCATCATCATTATATAAGCAAGGCCAGGAAGCCGATAAAGCTATGGACAGGGCCAGACGTAAGGTGGCTGATATTTTTGGCTGCCAGGAGGAAGAAATTATTTTTGAAGGCTCGGGCACTGAATCAGACAACCACGCCATTATTGGTACAGCTTTAGCCAACAAATCACGTGGCAACCATATTATTACTACGGCCATAGAACATCACGCAGTTCTGCACGCCTGTGAGTTTTTAGAAACTCAGGGTTTTGAAGTTACATATTTGCCGGTTGATAAAGAAGGCATAGTTAAAGTTGAAGAACTTAAAAAATCAATCAGGCCGGAAACCATTTTAGTTTCTATAATGTATGCCAATAATGAAATCGGCACCATTCAGCAAATCAAAGAAATTTCTAGAATCATCAAATCATCAAATCATTCAGTCCTTTTTCATACAGATGCTTGCCAAGCAGCTGGATTCTATAAATTAAATGTAGATGATCTAGGAGTTGATCTGTTAACCATCAATGGCAGTAAAATTTACGGACCTAAAGGCATAGGTATTTTATACATTCGGCAGGGTACAGCCATAAACAGTATTATCCATGGCGGCGGCCAAGAAAAGGGCAGGCGGGCCGGTACAGAAAATGTGGCCGGAATAGTCGGCTTGGCCAAAGCTTTGGAATTAGCCCAGTCGGATAGAGAAAAAGAGTCAAAACGTTTAATTAAGTTAAGAGATAAATTAATAAAGGGTTTACTAAAAATTGATAAAGTGTTTTTAAACGGCCACGCCACTAAACGCCTGCCTAACAACGTCAATATTACAGTTTTAGATATAGAAGGTGAGGCTATGTTGCTACATTTAGATGAACAGGGTATTGCTGCTTCATCCGGTTCGGCCTGCACTTCCGGCAGTTTAGATCCTTCCCATGTAATTTTGGCACTGGGGCACCCATACGAAGTGGCCCACGGCAGTTTGCGGTTTAGTTTAGGGCATTGTAATTCAGAAAAAGATGTAGATTATGTTTTAGAAGTTTTACCGCCAATTATAGAAAAACTAAGAAAGATGTCACCAGTTAATATAAATGAAAAATTATTAGATCGCTGAGATCACGGATTGGTAACGCTGAGTTTCGCAGATATCCGCGGATATTCAGTGTATATCAGCGAATATAATCAGCGCTATTAGAGAAAATATTATGAACATCAGAAATTTAAAAAAGGAAGATGCTGGTCAGGTGGCAATTTTAATCAAACAGTTAACCTGTAATATAGTTGAAGAAGATGGTTTGGTGGAAAGAATTGAGAGTTTATCAAAATCAGAAAATTGGCAATACTTGGTGGCAGAAATTGATGATAAGATTGTCGGTTTTGGCGGGCTGGCCTGGTATCCGATTCCTTCCAAAGGCTTGATGGCTTGGATAGAAGAAGTGGTGGTTAGTAGTGATCATCGCCGGCAAGGCATTGGTAAAAAAATAATGGATGAGTTATTAAAGATAACTAAAGAAAAAGGCTGTGTCCAAATCAAACTAACTACTTCCAATCCAGGAGCCAGGAAATTATATGAGAAGCTGGGCTTTAAAGTTAAAGAGAAGTCGGTTTTAATGAAGAAAACTATATTCAATAATTCATAAACTATAATCAATAACTTATTAATATATGTCTAACAATAAGTCGGCCGACGGCCAAAACCAGTCAGGAGGGTCTTGGAACTATTCTGATGAAGTAAAAGACCATTTTTTTAACCCTAAAAACTTTATTACTGGCAATCCAAAAGATTACAGCGGTTTGGGTATGGTCGGTTCTCCTGCTTGTGGTGATATGATGAAGGTTTGGATAAAGGTAGATAAAAAATCGGATAAGATAAAAGATTTTAAATGGCAGACTTTTGGTTGTGCTTCGGCCATTGCTTCCACTTCAATTTTATCAGTTATGGTTACGGAAAAAGGTGGTATGAAAGTCAGCAAGGCTTTAGAGGTTACTCCTCAAGATATTTTAAAACGTTTAGGCGGTTTGCCTGAAAGGAAAGTCCATTGTAGCGTTTTAGGTGATAAAGCACTACGGGCGGCCATTAATGATTATTACCGGCGAACCAAGCAAACTGATAAAATTTTAGAAGAAGGCAAACGTTTAATTGATAAAGTGGTGGGCGTTACTGATAAAGATATTGAACAGGCTGTTATTGATGGCGTCAAAAATATAGAAGAACTTCAAGCTAAAACCAAAATAGGCACCGGCGATAAAACCTGTTTGCCGGAAGCAGAGGAACTATTAAGGTTTTATATTGAAAAGCATGGATTTAAAAAATAAGAAATTTAGAAAATAAAAAAGGATGGTTTGGTGCCACCCTTTTGCTTACGGGAAAGAAGTAATTTTCAGAACACTTTATTCAAGAATAGCTCTTTCACTAAATAATATCATGGACGGACGACCTATTGTCTCAACCAGATATGTTCCGATGCTATAACCTTCAACTGACATGTGTTTGACCGCTTGTGTTTCAGAATTGAAAGGACCAAATACTTCGTTGTCAACAATTACAACCGTTGCTCCCAAACCAAATGCTTTTATAAGTGAATATTCAAGAAAAAGATATATCTTTCGTAAGCATCTCATGTAGGTCATGTAGGGATCGTGCTTGCACATGGTTTACCTCTTTGTTTGTGAACAATTTACTCTTAATTTGTAGCTATTTTTTTAAAATTTGTCAAATAATTTTTATAGAAATCCATACTTGACTAAGTAGGTGAGCGGGGTTAAGTTTAAACTATGGATTATCAAGACATTCAAATTAATCATTTTGAGCATGACACTTTTCAATTAAAAAAGGATGGCTTAGTAATATATATAGACCCCTATAAATTAACTGATCAGCAGATAGAGCCAGCTGATTTTGTTTTAATAACCCACCAACATCGCGACCATTGCAGTGTTGAGGATATAAAAAAGTTAGTTTCAGAAAAGACAACCATTATAGCCGGCGGTTTGTGTCAGGAAAAGCTCGAAGGGTTATCAGTTAAAGAAATTAAATTTGTAACTCCTGGCGAACATTTAGAATTTGACAATCTAAAAATTCAAACAGTGCAGGCTTATAATTTAGACAAATGGCGATCAGAAAATGTGCCTTATCATCCAAAGGAAGAAAACCACGTAGGTTATATAGTGGAAGTTGGCGGAATCAAGGTTTACCATGCCGGTGATACCGATAACATTCCGGAAATGGGCCAGCTGGGGGATATTGATGTAGCCTTGCTGCCAGTTTCCGGCAAGTACGTTATGACTGCTCTGGAAGCAATTAGCGCTTGTGGTATAATTAAACCTAAGCTGGCTATTCCTATGCATTATGGTTCAATCATCGGAGATAAATCTGATGCAGAGAAATTTAGGGATGGCGTTGATTGTCAGGTTGAGGTTATTTAAATAATAAAATAGTAACGGCGCAGACGTTCGCTGACAAAACGCGAACCGCGAACAACTGGTTAGCGGTCAGCGATAGGTTCGTGTAGATTCGCGCTATTCGTGAATATATGAAAAAACATTTAGTATTTATAGACCGGGAAAAGTGGGATAGGGACTTATTAACCAAAAGCTTCCCTAAATATAAATTAACTTTTCTTACCAAAATCGGCCAGTACGAAAAAATAAAGGATGCCGAAGTTCTTTCAGTTTTCATAAATACCAAAATTACAGCTAAAGTTTTAGATAAGTTGCCTAAGCTAAAATTTATTGCCACCCGTTCAACCGGCTTTGATCATATAGATTTGGCTGAATGTAAAAAGCGGCGTATTAAAGTTGCTAATGTGCCAACTTACGGAGAGAACACAGTAGCCGAACATACCTTTGGTTTAATTTTATGCCTATCCAGGAAAATTCACCAAGCTTCTAATAGGACCAAGCTGGGCGATTTTACCATTAAGGATTTAATGGGTTTTGATTTAAAAGGAAAAACCATTGGCGTGGTGGGCGCCGGCAACATTGGCAGGCATGTTATTAGAATGGCCCATGGTTTTGAAATGGAAGTTTTAGTGGCCGATCCTTATTTAGACCAAAAAACGGCTAAGAAGTTAAAGGCTACCAAAACAAATTTAAAAACTTTAATAAAAAAGTCAGACATTGTTACTCTGCACTGCCCATTATGCAAGGCTACCGAACAGATGATTAATAAAGGTAATATCAAACTAATGAAAAAGGGCAGTTTGCTTATTAATACCGCCCGTGGTGAACTAATGGATACCACTGCCGTTTTAGAAGCCTTAGAAAATAATGCCTTGGCCGGCGTAGGGCTTGACGCCGTGGAGGGAGAACAGTATATTAAGCATGAGGATGAGGTTTTAGATGGCAAGTTTGATCCAGCGGCCCTCCAGATTTTAATAGAGAATCATGTTTTAATAAAACACCCTAACGTGATTGTAACGCCCCACATTGCTTTTAACAGTAAAGAGGCGGTTATCAGAATTTTAAATACAACTGTAGAAAATATTAAAGGATTTTTAAAGGGAAAACCTAAAAATATAATAAAATTAAAATAAAAAATTAGTTTATCCACATTTAAAAAACAATATATTGTGTTATAATATCTTAAGCGACCACAATATCTAGTATTTGGGGACATCTTCAATAGAACCGGGTCAAATGCTCATTAACTAAGGTTTAGTTAATATTTTTTTTCTCTCAAATTAGCAAAATTATTTAAATTTATAATCATGACAGAGCCTATACCTTCACAAAATCCATCAAATAATCCAGAAATAACTACTTTTAATATTGAAAAGGAGCAAACTTCTTCCAGTAAAGCTCCTTTTTTATTCAAAAAAAAGGAAAAAAAAGGCCTAGATTTCAAGCAGACATATACTAAAGAAGGTGTTCACCCATTTGATGAAGTAACCTGGGAAACCAGAGATGCTACCATTACCAGTGATAAAGGTGAAGTAGTTTTTTCCCAAAAAGATGTAGAAATTCCCAGTAAATGGTCACAGACAGCTACCAATATTGCTGTTTCCCATTATTTTAGAGGCAGAATTGGCACATCGGGCAGAGAAACAAGCGCTAAACAGATGGTTGGCAGGGTGGCTAAAACCATTTCCGATTGGGGCAGGCAGCAAGGATATTTTAAGGATGAAGAATCAGCAGATATTTTTGAAACAGAGCTTACTTATATTTTAATAAATCAGCACGCCGCATTTAACAGCCCGGTTTGGTACAACGTTGGCGTAGAAGAACATCCACAATGCAGTGCTTGCTTTATAAATTCAGTCCAAGATGACATGCGTTCTATACTTAATTTAGCAGTTACAGAAGGCATGTTATTTAAATATGGTTCCGGTACCGGCACCAACCTTTCCATTCTAAGATCATCTAAAGAACAGCTGGCCGGTTCTAATGGCAAGGCCTCTGGTCCGGTTTCTTTTATGAAAGGCTTTGATGCTTTTGCCGGCGTTATAAAATCAGGCGGTAAAACCAGGCGAGCCGCTAAAATGGTAATTCTAAATATAGACCATCCAGATATAGAAGAATTTATAAATTGTAAAGCTTTGGAAGAAAAAAAGGCTTGGGCTTTAATAGAGATGGGTTACGATGGTTCTTTAAACGGAGAGGCTTACGGCTCTATCTTTTTCCAAAATGCCAATAATAGCGTTAGGGTTACTGATGATTTTATGAAAGCTGTAGAAACCGGAGGCCAGTGGCAGACTAAATACGTTCAAACAGGCGAGGCCGCTGATACTTTTCAGGCTAAAGATATAATGAAGCAAATAACAGAAGCAGCTTGGCTATGTGGCGATCCTGGCATCCAATTTGATACCACGATCAATAAATGGCATACCTGCTCTAACACAGACAGAATTCATGCTTCTAATCCCTGTAGCGAATATATGTTTTTAAATGATAGTGCTTGTAACTTGGCTTCTATTAATTTATTGAAATACAGAAAAGAAGACGGCGGTTTTGATGTAGCCAAGTTTAAACATACAGTAGAAATAATGGCTACTTCTCAAGAAATTATTGTGGGGAATTCCAGTTATCCTACCCCGGCCATTGAACAAAATAGCCACGACTTCAGGCCGCTTGGTTTGGGCTATGCCAATATCGGAGCTTTACTTATGAGCAATAGCTTACCTTATAATAGCGATGAAGGTAGAAATTTTGCTGCGGCAATTACATCTCTAATGACCGGCCACGCTTATTTACAATCTGCTAAAATCGCTGAAAACCAGGGAACTTTTAAATTTTATGAAGAAAACCGTCAGCCAATGCTTAAAGTTATTGATATGCATCGTCAGGCTGCCCATAAAATTAATAGCATTGGCGTACCTAATTATTTAATGGAAGAAGCCAGAGGCGCTTGGGAGAATGCCTACAGCTTGGGCGAGCAGTCAGGTTATAGAAATTCTCAAGTTACTGTTTTAGCTCCTACCGGTACTATTGGCTTTTTAATGGATTGTGATACTACCGGAGTAGAGCCGGATATTGCCTTGGTAAAATATAAATGGCTGGTTGGCGGTGGCATGATGAAGATTGTGAATTCTACCGTACCTTTGGCTTTAGCAACTTTAAATTATTCCGAAGATCAAATCGCCAATATTTTAGAATGTATAGATAAAAATGATACTATAGAAGGCTGCAGTGATGTTAAGGAAGAGCATTTGCCGGTTTTTGATTGTGCTTTTAAGGCAAAAAATGGCGAAAGATTCATTCATTACATGGGGCATATTAAAATGATGGGCGCAGTTCAGCCGTTTTTATCCGGCGCTATTTCTAAAACCGTTAATTTGCCGGAAAATTCTACGGCAGAGGATATAGAAGAAGTGTATATGGAAGGCTGGAAGCTGGATTTAAAGGCCATTGCCATTTATCGGGAAAATTCCAAAAGGGCCCAACCTCTTACCACCAGCCAAACTGAAGATATCAAAGAAGGTTCAGGCAAGGTTAGGGCAGAAATTTTGCGGCCGGCCAGAAAAAGGCTGCCAGATGAAAGAACAGCCGTTACCCATAAGTTTTCAATTGCCAACCACGAAGGCTTTATAACTGTTGGTTTATACGAAGACGGCAAGCCGGGCGAAATTTTTATAAGAATGTCTAAAGAAGGCAGTGTTATCTCCGGCCTGATGGATTCCTTTGCAACTTCCATATCAGTTGGCTTGCAATATGGCGTACCGTTAAAAACTTTAGTTAACCGATTCGTCCATACCAGATTTGAGCCATCCGGCTTTACAAAAAATCCAAATATTAGAATTGCTAAATCTATTGTAGATTATATTTTCCGTTGGATAGCCCTTAAATTTTTGCCGGCAGAGGATTTAATGTTTGTTGGCATTAATGATGTAGAAACAATAACCAATGGCAATGGCAAGAGCGAACTTGAAAAATTAACCAAAATGGCAGACGATATGGCTGTTAAGTCCGAAGATGACGAGGATATAAAAGATGATGAAGTAGTTTATCAGCAGACAGCCATAGATTTAAATGCACAAGACAGCAAAGCCACTTTTGATATGCAGGCTGATGCACCGGTTTGCGATACTTGCGGCTCTATGATGGTTCGCTCCGGCGCTTGTTATAAATGCATGAATTGCGGATCAACCAGTGGTTGTAGCTAAATTAGATCATTAAAATCGTTTATTTTAGGCAACGGAGTGTAAATCTCCGGCAGTCGCGCTACTGTAAGTTTTGAGCGAAGAGAAAAACTTATCCCGAGCTTAGTCGAGGGGTAAGGAGCCCTTCGACTTCGTCCTCTCAATAAATTCGAGGACTTCGCTCAGGACGAGCCAGAAAACTAAAATAAATTGTAATAATAAAGTACTTACTTTCTCTTCGCTTTAAGGAGATGTAGGATGTTTGTTTTTGTGGCTAGGCCCTAAGGTCTGACTTTAAGGCCTAACTTACAAAAACAAAAAATGTCCCCCTCTTTCGAAAAGGAAAGAGGGGGATTTGTTTATAAAATAGAACTTTATATAGAAAAACCAGGGAGAAGACAAGTGAAAGAGGACACGGAAATTTGCCGGGATAGGTTAAAAATATTATTTGGGTTGGCTGTTTCTCCTATAGTTATAGGAACGGTCGTCCAAAGTATTTTTGCCAGACCAGTTGATCATCAGGTAGCCAGACCAGCAACAATTAGATTGGACCATTTTTTAGATGCTGTCTGCCCAGGATGGGTGCCTTGGCAAGAAGATGGTATTACTGGCCATGGAGTACAATATATTCCCGGATATGGCGATATGCGATCCGAGTATATACTGGTTAATGGTTCTGAACCAGCCGGTATTAATGTCCAAACAATTTTCCTCAGATCAGGTAATGTTTTGCAGATTGGCGGTTTCCGACATCGTTTCTTATTGCTTCAAGGTTGAAGGATTCACTGGTATTTTAAGGCAGAGGGATAATTAGTTATTTCTCTGCCACTTTCAATTATCAAATATTAAAATAAAAAATATGAAATTTAAAAAAAATATTCCAGCCAAAGGCTGGTCCCTGCCCGCCGGCAGGCGCGGCGCCTTTGGCGGAAAAAAAATAGGCTTTATTGTTTTAACTTTAGCTTTAGTTTTATCCAGCAGTTTTATCGCCAAGGCTGAAGTTTCTCAAGCCACAATTGACTATTTGTTAAATAGCGCTCAAGACCAATGGGTAACCCAAGGTTTAGCGTCCGCCGGCCAGGTAGATTTGGATTTAGCTTATCTTGATGAATTCAGTGGCCAAAATGCCAATGAGTTTGCTAAGACAATTTTAGCGGTGGTGGCTGCGGGTGAAAATCCTTATGATTTCAATAGCCAAAATTTAGTTGAAGGCCTTTTAGGTTATCACAATAATAATCAAATTGGCGCCACTAATTTATTAAATGACGATATCTGGGGTGTTATCGCTTTGGCATCAGCCGGAGTTTCAGTAGACAATCAGGCAGTACTTGATGCAAAGAACTATTTATTGGCGGCCCAAAATGAAGATGGTGGCTGGGGTTTTTCACCGGAGGCCTCTTCCGATACTAATGATACAGCTTCAGCTGTAATGGCATTGTTAGATGCAGGACTTTCATCAGAATCATCAGAAATAATTTCAGCCTTAGCTTATTTACAAGATGCCCAGAATGAAGATGGCGGGTTCGGATTTTACGAAGGTTCGGAATCAGATTCAGGCTCTGACGCTTGGGTAATCGCCGCCCTAAACAAGCTGGATATTGATCCTACAAACTGGGAATCAAACGGCCATAACCCGGTAGAACATTTAGAATCACTTTATTTAGAAAACGGTTCCTATAAATGGGTAGCTTCAGAGCAAGACAGCAGCTTACTAATGACTGCTTATGCGGCGGTAGCCCTAGCTGATTCATATTATCCGGTAGCTTATTATGAAGCCCCCCAAGAAGAGCCCGGTATATTTTATTTAAGAATAGAAGGCCCAACCGAAACTATTTGTGAAGCACAGGTTGAAGCTATAACCGCCTTGGATATTGTAGCCAATGGCGCTGAAATCTGTGACTATGAATATAATATTGACCAAACACCCAACGGACCTTATTTAAATATGATCAACGGTATATGGGCAGAAGGCGCTGCCGGCTGGCTGTATTGGGTTAACTGGGAATCTGCTATGGTTGGAGCTGCCGATTATCAACTGCAAGAAGGCGACGGAGTTTTATGGTCTTATGGCGAATGGGGCATTCAGCCAATGAAGATTAGTTTGGATAATAACCAGGTAGAGCCCGAAGATCAAATAACTGCTACAGTAGAATATTATAATGGTGAAAACTGGTTGGCAGTTAATGAAGCCTGGGTAAGAATTGATGATAATAATTATCAAACCAATCAAGAAGGCCAGGCCACTTTTTCTATAGACGAAGTAGGTGCCTATGAGATTTATGCAGAAAAAGATAATTTTATCAGAACCAACAGAGAAAATTTAATGGTGGGCAACGGCCTTTCCAGAAGTGTAGACCTTTCGGTAATAGTAAATAATCCGGGTGGCGGTGGAGGCGGCAATACCTTATTATTTATTTTAGATACTTCTGATTTGGATTTTGGAACTTTAGAGCCAGGAGATAGTGCTGCTAGGCAGGTTCAGATTACCAACAATGGCGAAGTGGCAGTTTATTTAGAAGGTGTAGTAAGCGGAGATCAGCTTTTTGAAGATAATATAGAAATTAATGAAGAAAGCTGGGAAAATTATGCCACCACAATTCCTACCGGCAGTACGGGGGATTTAGATATTCGTTTAGAAGTTCCGGGAGGCTATGGCGGTGATGGGCAAAAAACTGGCGATTTGGTTTTTTGGGGATCGGGTCAATAATTAAAAATTAATGATTAATGACTAATGATTAATAAAATAAAAAAAGTATTTTGGATAGTTCTACTGGTTATATCATTTAACCAAGTTCAGGCAGCCGGGATTGGTGTAACACCGGCTAAGCTTTATTTTGAACAACAGGCAGGCATTAAAAAAAGTGCTTATTTGGAAGTGAAAAATCTTTCTAAAGAGCCGGTTATTTTTAATTTATACGTTGATGAGTTTGAAGATCAGATTTTTTTAGAACCTTATAATTTCCGTTTAGAAGTGGGTGAAAAGCAAAAAGTTAAGGTAACTTTAAAATCGGAAAAAGCAGGTATTTATGCCACCAATATCTCAGTGGTAGCCCAAGATTTAGACCGGAGGAAATTTAATGTTTCAACCGGAGTAAAAGTTTCATTAGAAATGAAAATAAGTCCGGCGCCGGCAAATCAGTTTTTCCAAATATTAAAGATTTTAACTATTATTTTATTACCATTGATAATTGTAGCGATAGTAGTTATAGTTATTATCAAGCGGAAAAAGAGAAAATGGTATCAAAAATTAGGAGATTCAGTAGATCTATTGGTTCACCACAAAAAACCTTGGTGGAAAAAGTTATTTTAATAATTATATATTTCCCTTCCTGCGTCATTCTGAGATTTGCGAAGAATCCCATTAATCCGTCAACGTAGCTAGCCCAATGGGATCCTTTGGCTTCGCCTCGAGGATGACATTAAGGGGAAAATTTATTTTATTTAAATATGTCACAAAGTAATTTCGGCAAAATTCAAGTTTATACCGGCTATGGCAAAGGCAAAACTACTGCCTCGCTGGGTTTGGCTATTAGGGCTTTGGGCAGAGGCAAAAAAGTGGCCATAGCTTTTTTCGATAAAGGCGGAGATAATTACGGTGAAAGGAAAATTTTAGATAAATTAAAAAGTGAAAATTTTCAGTACCATATAACCGGCCAGAAAAGGTTTGACGCAAAGACGCAAAAGTTCAGATTTGGCGTAGAAGAAGGTGATAAAAAAGAAGCTACACGAGCTTTAAAAATAGTTGAAGATTTATTTAAAGAGGCCCAAGCTGATTTACTGGTTTTAGACGAAATTAATTCCACTATTTCATTGGGCATGTTGGGTTTAGAAGATTTTTTGAAAGTTTTAGAAAAAAAGCCAAAACAGATGGAAGTGGTTTTAACCGGTAGAGATGCCCATCCCAAGATTTTGGAAAAGGCCGACCTGGTTACAGAAATGAAAATGGTTAAACACTATTTTTATAAAGGCACAGAAGCCAGAGAAGGAATTGAATACTAGCAAGTAGTTTGTAGGTTGTAGTGAGTAGGATATTTAAAATAACTATTTACTTAATTAATAAAATTATGAAATCAATAAAATTCATTATCATTGCTATTATCTTTTTTGCTGCCGGTTTTTTTCTGGGGCAAAGTTACCAAATACCATCAATGGTTTCTGTAAATGAATCAGCTAACCAAGTTAATTTGGAGCCAGTTACCTACGTTATCAGTTTTTCCGAAAGTAATTTAATAGAGTTTCAAAATATTTCTCTTTCCGAGAAAGCCACTGTTTTGGATATACTAAACAGTATAGCTGCAGAAAATGAAATGGTTTTAGAAACAGAAGACTATGAAAACTTAGGGACCCTGGTTACCAAGATAGGAGAAATGGAAAATGGCCAGGAAAATAAATATTGGCAGTATTTTGTAAATGATCAGCTACCTCAAGTTGGCGCCAGTAGTTTTCTACTTGCCGGAGGCGAACGGGTAGAATGGAAATTTATGGAATATGAGGAAATTAGTAAGTAGGGAGTAGTTTGTAGTAAGTAGATAATTATTAATATTAATTTATAAATATGAATAAAACACATTTAATTATTATTATATCAATTTTGTTCTTAATTGGTTTATTTGTCCGTTTATCTCCACACCCGGCTAACTTTACTCCTATTTTCGCGATAGCTTTATTCGCCGGGGTTTATTTGCCTAAAAAATGGTCAGTAATTTTACCTCTTAGTTTAATGTTGGTATCGGATTTATTTATTGGTTTTTATGATATTAGGTTGATGTTGGTGGTTTACGGATCAATTATTATCTGTGGCCTGATTGGCCTTATTATAAAAAAAAGAAAAAGTTTTATTTCAGTTGCCTCAGGCGCCATGGGAGCCTCTCTCTTGTTTTTTATAACTACCAATTTTGCAGTTTGGGCTTTTTCTGCCTGGTACCCGCATACTTTAGAAGGCTTAATGTTAAACTATACTCTAGCGGTGCCGTTTTTTAGAAATACGCTTCTAGGAAATTTATTTTTTGTGGGCGCTCTTTTTGGTGCCTATGAAACGATAAAAATTATGGCAGACCATAAGATAAAGTCATTATCCGAACTTAAATCAAAATAGCTTAAATAAAATCGTTTGTTGATTATTTAGCAGACGGTTTTTTGTTTTTATGTTATAATTTTAATATAGTTAAGTGTTAATTTTGGAATCAAAATATTTTTTAATCATTAATTTTTAATTATCATTCATTATAGAATTATGAACATCAATAGTATTTTTGAAACAGGCGTAAAAAGAAATGCTTCGGATATCCATTTAATAGTCAGCAAACCTCCCATTTTAAGAATAGATGGTGATTTGGAAATATTATCAAAATTAGAATCTCTTACTAGGGCGTCTTTAGAAAAGATGATCTATTCTATTTTAACTCCAGCCCAGAAAGAAAAATATTTAAAAGAGAGGAACTTGGACTTATCATATCAAATTGCTGACGGTTCTAGGTTTAGGGTAAATATTTTTTGGGAAAGAGATAATGTTAGCTTAGTGGCCAGGATAATATCACCCAAAATTCCTACCATGGAAGATATTGGCATGCCAGAAGTGGTTTACGAAATGACCAGGGCCAAGCAAGGCTTAATTTTAGTTACCGGACCAACCGGTTGTGGCAAATCCACTTCCTTGGCTGCCATGATTAATTTAATAAACAGCGAGCAAACTTCAAATATAATTACCTTAGAAGATCCGATAGAGTTTTTATTTAAGTCTGAAAAAAGTATTATTGTCCAACGTCAGTTGGGTTCAGATATGGTAACTTTTGAAAAAGCTTTAAAATATGTTCTAAGGCAAGATCCAGACGTTATTATGGTGGGCGAAATGAGAGACCTAGAAACTATTGCGGCCACTATCACTTTAGCCGAAACCGGCCATTTAGTTTTGGCAACTTTGCACACCCATAATGCCGGCCAAACCATTGATAGAATTGTGGACGTTTTCCCGCCTTTCCAGCAGAATCAAGTTAGGTTGCAACTTTCTATGTCATTAAACGGCGTGGTTTCCCAACAGTTATTACCACAGATTGGCGGCGGCAGGGCAGCCGTTAGGGAAATACTGGTTAATACTCCGGCCATTGCTAATATCATCAGGGAAAATAAAATTCCGCAGATAAAAACTGCCATCCAAACCAGCGCCGACCAGGGTATGATAACCTTTGAGCAAGACCTAAAAAGGTCAGTGGATGATAAAATAGTGGAAAAAGAAGTGGCTGAATATTATTTACAGACTTTGCCCAAGTTATAAATTTAATTAAAATAAAACTGCCTGATACTCGGGCAGTTTTTTGATTTCCAAATTTACTAATGTTCAAGAAAAGAAAGATTGAACGAGCCACCATCACTTTGGGCAGAGACAGTGAATTCTTTTCTGTTGCCTGTTTCATTGTAACGAACAAATTGTTGAGTGTTTGATCCACCATTAGAGCCTACATGCTCGCTCGTCATTCTGCTGTTGCTTGGCCTTATAGCCAATCTTCCTGATCTGATAACACGAGATTCGAAAGTTCGCCCATTCGTTAATTTCAATGTAATAGCTTCTTCTGCAGCAACTCTAATAGTTGCTCCTTGTGTTAACGTAACCACGGCTTCCTCCTTCAAAAAAATGAGCTATTTTGGTTACTTTATAAAAATTATATGAAGCTGTCAAATTAATCTTTTAAAGCACTTGATTTTTTTATAATATTATATTAGACTTCCTCAAGTTAATGCCCCTGTGGTGAAATGGATATCACGCTTGGCTTCGGACCAAGAGTTTCGGGTTCGACTCCTGACGGGGGTACCACTAGTCATCGTTTGTTTTAGATTACGCATCCGAAGCCCGCGCATAGCTCAGTTGGTAGAGCAGTTGCCTCTTAAGCAAACGGTCGGGGGTTCGAGTCCCTCTGCGCGGACCAGTTGTAGCGACGTAAAATTTTGTGTCGTTACAACTGTTTTAAAAAATCATAATATAAAAAACCCGCCTTATTGGTGGGTTTTTTGTTATTAAAATTACCTAATATATCCCAGTGGATTCACCCTAATACCGTTAACTCTTACTTCAAAATGCAAATGAGGTCCGGTGGAACGGCCAGTGGAACCAACTGCCCCAATTACGCTGCCTCTGGAAACATTCTGGCCGTTTTTAACGCTAATTTTAGAAAGATGAGCATAAAGGGTTTTTAAACCGCCGCCATGATTAATAATGACATAATAGCCATAACCTCCCCTGTTCCAACCGGCTGCTTCTACTTTTCCAGTTTCAGCTGCATAGGCTGGCTGGCCGGTTTTATTGCTAATATCCAATCCAGAATGGCGCCACCTGTAGTATTGGGTAATTCGGTAGGAGTTGGTTGGCCACTGTAGTTTGCTGGAAGAAATGCTAGCTGGCGGAGAAAAAATATTTTTAACCGAGTAGCTAGGGGAGGCAACCACTGTTTTCTTAACTCCATCGGGGACTATTACCAGCTGGTCAATTTGAATATCTTCAGCAGAATCCAGTTTATTAAATTCTATAATATCATTTACATCCGCTTTATATTTATTGGCAATGTTTTTTAGGCTTTCGCCCTTTTTAATTTTATGTGTAATGCCAGTTAACGGTAAAATTTTAATAGTTTGTCCGGGCCTGATTGTAGAGTAGTAACTAAGATTGTTTTCCCACAAAATAGTATTGGTAGTAATACCGAATTTAGCGGCAATAGTGCTTATGGTATCGCCCCCTTGCACAACATAGTCAATAACCCTATCACGTTTTTTTACTACCGTTTCGGGATCAGTTATTTCTGGTGAAATTAAAGCGGATTCATCTTGGGTGGTAGAAATTAAAGTATTAATGCCTTCATCAATCTCTTCGGTAGTTGTATCTTTTTCAGTAATAACTTCACCTTCTAAATAAGAGCTGGGCGCTGTAGCAGCTGCCAGGGGCCCTTCTTCTACTTCTTCGGAAAGAATTTCATCTTCCCAAAGGTTATCACTTCCAGATGTTATTTTAAAAAGAATATTATTTTGTCCGTAGTTATCCGGCTTAATATCTTGGGCTTTTAGGTTAGAGGCAACAATAGATAAGCCGATTATAACAATTACAATAAGCGGGCTGTAACTTTTAAGAATCTGAGAAGAGTCGGCCTTTTTTAAAGAGCCAAAAAAGGAAAATAGTTTTTTTACTTTTCTTAATAGTTTGTAGGATAAAAGAAAAGGATACCTAAACACAAATTTATAAAGCCAATAAAATGGCAGCCCAATGGCTCCTAAAATAATACTTAAAGGTTTGCCCAGTTTGCTTAAATACCCAAAGAATTTAACTAAACCACTAAGAAAGACTCTTTTTATATTATCTGAAGAAATAAATTTAATCGCTAATTTTAAGTGATTTACCTGTTACCACTTTTTTGGTTAAGGTTTATAGTATAAAAGTGGTAACGGGTTATAAAATACCATAAAATAAGCACATCGTCAAAAAAAATTGCTTGTAAAATAGTGCTTTTTTAGCTAAAATGAACTCATTATGACAACCTTTTTTAACCATCAAAAAATAGAAAAAAAGTGGCAAAAAAAGTGGGAAAAATCCGACCTTAATAAAGCCGGCAGAGAGAAAGGGAAAAAGATGTATATCTTGGATATGTTCCCTTATCCTTCTAGCGATGGTTTGCATGTTGGCCATCCGGAAAGCTATACTGCCACCGATATTATATCCAGGTACTACAGGTTTAAAGGCTATAATGTTTTGCATCCAATAGGCTTTGATTCTTTTGGTTTGCCAGCCGAAAATTTTGCCATTAAAAAAGGCGTTCATCCCCAAGTAAAAACTCAGGAGAATATTGTAAATTTCCGCAGGCAAATTAAGTCGTTGGGGTTTTCTTATGATTGGAGCCGGGAAGTGGATACTTCCTCGCCAGAATATTACAAATGGACCCAGTGGTTGTTTTTGAAATTATATGAAAAAGGTTTGGCTTATAAAAAGAAAGCTCCGGTTAACTGGTGTGATTCATGTAAAACGGTACTGGCAAATGAACAAGTAGTAGATGGTAAATGTGAACGTTGCGAAAATGAAGTTATACAAAAAGATTTAGAACAATGGTTTTTTAAAGTTACAGATTATGCTGATGAACTTCTAAATAAGATTGATGAATTAGATTGGTCTGAAGCTTTAAAGTCTACTCAGAAGAATTGGATTGGTAAATCCGAAGGAGCATTGATAAAATTTGCCGTTGTCATTCCGCCTGCCTGCCGGCAAGGCAGGGAGGGAGAGAATCGACCGATAGAATCTAACGGCAAAGACTCTATCGCTACGCTCCAGAGTGACAATAGTATAGAAGTTTTTACTACTCGGCCGGACACTCTTTATGGGGCAACCTATATAGTACTGGCTCCGGAACATGAAATAATCCATAATCTAAAATCCATGATCCATAATTGGGATGAGGTAGAGAAATACATTCAAAAATCAAAATCCAAAACTCAAATGGAGCGGACTGACCTTTCCAAAAAGAAATCCGGAGTAGAACTTAAAGGCATTAAGGTAATCAACCCGGCTAACAAAAAAGAAATACCGGTTTGGATTGCAGATTATGTTTTAACCGGCTATGGCACCGGCGCTATTATGGCTGTACCTGCTCATGACCAGCGGGATTTTGAGTTCGCATCAATAAATAATATTTCTATTAAGTATGTTATTGAACCAAATTCAATAGAAGATATTAAGAATAATCATTTTCCAGATGATATGATTGCTCAAAGAGATGGTGAGTCATACGATGAAGCTGAAAAAAGATATCTTGAAAAAGTTTTTGAATCAATGAAACAAGGAGGAGGTTATGGTTTTACAGGTGAGGGTAAAATGATTAATTCAGACAAATTTAATGGCTTATCATCAGCAGAAGCTAAAGATAAAATTACCAAGTTCGTCAAAGGAGAAAAAAAGATTCAATATAAAATCAGAGATTGGTTAGTCAGCCGCCAAAGATACTGGGGTGCACCGATCCCTATTATCTATTGTGATAAATGTGGAGCAGTTCCGGTTCCGGAAAAAGATTTACCGGTCAAACTGCCAGAAGATGTAGACTTTAAACCAACTGGTGAATCACCACTTAAATCATCAAAGACTTTTCATAAAGTTAAATGTCCTAAATGTGGCGGCCAAGCCCGTAGGGAATCAGACACCATGGACACATTCGTCTGCTCATCATGGTATTTTTTAAGATACTGCGATGCTAAAAATGAAAAGGAAGCTTTTTCCAAGAAGTCACTTAAATATTGGATGCCAATAGATTTATATATTGGCGGCATGGAACATGCTGTAGGCCATTTAATCTATTCCAGATTCATTGTAAAAGCTTTAAGAGATATGGGATATTTAAGTTTTGACGAGCCTTTCCTAAAAATGAGAAACCAAGGAATTATTTTGGCAGAAGATGGCAGGAAAATGTCTAAACGTTGGGGCAATGTTATAAATCCGGATGAAGTGGTAGAAGAATATGGTGCAGATACCCTAAGAATGTACGAAATGTTTATGGGCCCCTTGGAAGATTCCAAGCCGTGGTCCTCAAAAGGTATAATTGGCATAAGAAGATTTTTGGAAAAGGTTAGAGATAGGGCAAATGATCTTTATTCTCCAGCGATGATCGAAAAGGATGAAGAAAATTATAAAAAATTAAATATTTTAATTAATAAAACAATTAAGAAAGTAACTGAAGATATTGAAAATATTAGGTTTAACACGGCCATCTCATCATTGATGATTTTTATAAATGAATCAAGAAATTTACATTGTGTTGATTTTAAAAAAGAACAGAGAATTTTTGAAAGTTTTTTAATCATGCTTTCTCCTTTCGCACCTCATATATGTGAAGAGCTATGGAGTGGTTTTTCAAAAAACTATAACAATAAAAAATATAAAGATTCAATCTTTAAACAAGAATGGCCGGAGTTTGATAAAAAGTTGGTAGTTGACGATGAAGTTACAATTGTAATCCAGGTAAACGGCAAAGTCCGTGAAAGCATCAAAACAGAACGGGGCACAAGTGAAGCTGACATAAAGAAAAAGGTGATAGATTTGCCAAACGTTAAAAAACATTTAGAGGGTAAAAAAATTAAGAAAGTAATTTATATTAAAGATAAGTTAATTAATTTAGTAGTTTAAAAATTCATGTCCATTTTATCACACTATAAAGATAAAGATATGCTGCCTCCGGGATTGGCATCTTTATTTACCTCAAGGACAATTATATTAGTGGCTTTTGGTTTTACAGGATTGTTTTTGCCCATTTTTTTAATCCAGCAATACGGCAGTTTGGAAAAAATGATTTTGTTTTATTTATTTACCTGGCTGGCTTATTTATTTTTTGTAGCACCGGGCGCTAAAATAATGAATGTTATCGGCATCAGGCTTTCTTTAAGCTTATCATTACCATTCTTGGCCTCTTTTTATTTAGCTCTTTATTTTTTTGAAACTGATATTTTAATTTGGACAATAGTGGCCGGTTTATCTTTAACAGTTTATAGAATGCTTTTTTGGGTGCCTTACCATACTGACTTTGCCAAGTTTTCTGAAGGCAAAAACCGAGGCAAGCAGATTGGTTTGCTTGATTCTATATCCACTTTTTTTGGCGTTATTATTCCGGTAGTTTCCGGATTTTTAATTAAGGAATTTGGCTTTAAGATAGTTTTTGTGATTGTGATAATTCTTATTTTAATGGCTATTGTGCCCTTAAGGTTTTTGCCTATAGTAAAAGAAAAATTTACTTGGCCGTATTTAAGAGTCTGGAAAGAATATTTTTCAAAGAAAAACCGGAAGATGATGGTAGCTTATATGGCAGATGGCGCCGAAAATTGGATCGGCGCAGTATTGTGGCCGGTGTTTATTTGGCAGCTGTTAAATGGGCAGTATTTGGCAGTGGGCGCTATAACTTCGGTAATAACTTTGGTGGCTGTTATTTTAAAGTTAATTGTTGGTGATTACACAGACCGTTTTAATAAAAGAAAAATGATGCGGATCGGCTCCATTTTTTATTCCATCGGCTGGCTGGTAAAAATATTCATTACTACTTCGGTTCAGATATTTTTTGCTTCAACCTACCATAATTTTGCCATGATTTTACTTAAAACCCCTTGGAACGCTTTAGTTTACGAAAAAACATCCGACAGCGGACATTATGTTGATGAATATTCAGCCTTAAAGGAAATGTTCCAGCAAACCGGCAGAGTATTTGTAATGGTGGTTATTTTAGTTTTGCTTCAGTATTTGCCTCTGAATTTAATTTTTATTCTGGCCGCTCTTGCCTCGTTACTAGTTAATTTATTACCTAAACAAGGTTTACATGAAGAAACTGGCACTAAATAAATTAAACAGAACCTTAGTTATAAAAGAAGCAGTAAAAGTCTTAAAAAGAGGCGGGATTATCGTTTATCCAACAGAAACAGCTTACGGATTAGGAGCTGATTTTTTAAACCTTAAAGCTATTGCCAAGATTTATAAAATAAAAGGCCGGAATTTTAAAAAACCTCTGGCTGTTTTGGTCAGCAGTTTGGCTATGGCCAAAAGATTTGTCAGTTTTAATAAAGTTTCATCAGCTTTGGCTAAAAAATATTGGCCAGGACCGCTGACGATAATTTTAAATTTTAAAATACAAATTTTAAAAGAATTTAGAATTAAAAATTATAAAACTTTAGGTTTGAGGATCTCATCTAATAAATTAGCTACTTTAATTGTTAGGAAATTGGGTAAACCATTAACATCGACAAGCGCCAATATTTCTGGTAAGCTGGATTGTTATTCTGTGGATGAAATTGAGAGCCAGTTTGAAAAAAGAAAGTATAAGCCGGATTTAATTATAGATGCCGGCAGATTACCTAAGAGGAAAGCATCAACAGTTGTTAAGATAACAGATGGTCAGATTAAAATATTAAGAAAAGGAAAAATTTTTCCACGATTGTCATCTCGACTGTAATGGAGAGATCCCGTTTAATATAGTATGTTTCGGGTAATACGGGATCCTTCGACAAGCTCAGGATGACAGGATAGGCAAAATTTTTCCATATAATTTATACTATGGATTTACTCGAACAGACAAAGTATCTTATCAAAAAAACCGGCCTTACTCCGGATAAACTAAAAGGTCAGAATTTTTGTATAGATGAAAACGTTTTAAGCCAGATGGTTAAAACAGCCGGAATTAAAAAATCAGACACAGTTTTAGAAGTGGGTCCGGGTTTTGGCTTTTTAACCCAAGAGCTGGTTAAATTGGCCAGGAAAGTAATTGCGGTGGAGCTGGATAAAAAGCTTTTTGCAAATCTAAAAAATTTATCAGAAGTAGTTGATAATTTAAAAGTCGTAAATAAAGATATATTAAAAATTACCAATAACCAATTACCAATAACCAATTATAAAATAGTATCAAACCTTCCCTATGGTATTTCATCGGCCTTTTTAAAGAAGTTTTTAACAGCAGAAAAAAAGCCTCAATCAATCACTCTTTTATTACAGAAAGAAGTTGCCGAAAGAATTTGTGCTCCAGTTGGCGAGATGAGTTTGCTTAGTGTTTCGGTTCAACTTTATTGCCAGCCCGAAATTATAGCTGATGTGGGCCACGAGTCATTTTATCCGGCACCAAATGTGGAATCGGCTATTATTCATTTTAAAAATATTATAGATTTTCCGTTTTCAGAAGAAATTGAAGAAAAAAAGTATTGGCAGATGGTAAGGGCAGGTTTTTGTTCAAAAAGAAAAACCATAGAAAATAATTTAGCCAATAGCTTCCATTTTTCCAAAGAAAAAACTAAGAAAATCATAGAAAAATCAGGAATTAAGCCCGTTGCCAGGGCCCAAGAATTATCAGTGAAAGATTGGTTAAGTTTGTCCATTGAATTCGCAGAAATTAGTGAGTAGGTTGTAGTTGGTAGTAATTCGCTTTTTCTACTTACTACAACCTACTTTCTACCACCTGATTTCATTGACGAAAAAGAGAAAAATCTGATATAATTAACTAATCCAGACGCCTTTTTGAACAATTATTATGTCTGTTGTTTTAGTATAAATTTTATGGAAAATTTGGATCAAGAAAAAGAAGTTTTAACAGATAAAGAGATTTTTGAAGAAACCAAAGAGGAGGTCAAAAAAAAAGAATCTAGTCCTAAAATAGCCCTATTTTTAATTGTAATAATTTCGGTAGTTGGCTTATTTTTTTCGGTTAACGGCTGGTTAAATTCTTTAAAAGTTCCTTTTGCCAAAGAAGGCGATATTCAAGAGCTTAACGCCAACTTTAATTTAGCAGAAAATGATGTAGCAAATTTATTGGAGCTTCAGCAAAAAGATACAGATCTAGACGGCCTTTCTGATTATGATGAATTATACCTTTATCAAACTTCGCCTTATTTGCCTGATTCAGATTCCGACGGCTTTACCGATTTTGATGAAATCCAAAATAATTATGATCCCAACTGCCCAACCGGCCAAGATTGCAGTTTGCTATTGCCGGGCGATCAAATAACAGAGTTGCCAGGTTTGGAAGCAGATTTAACGCCAGCAGAAATTCGTTTATTGTTAATCCAAAGCGGCTTTAGTGAGGATGATGTAAATGCCCTTGACGATGAAACCTTAAGCCAGCTTTATGCAGAAACCGTTCAGGAAGTAGAAGGCAGTAGCGGGAATTTTCAAGAACTTCAACCGGAAAACTATAATTTAATAACGCCTGATCAGTTAAGAAGCTTACTCTTGCAAGAAGGCTTTAATAAAGATGATTTAGATAATTTAACTGATCAAGATTTGCTTGATGTTTGGGGAGAAGTATTAAAATCTGAAATGCAAACTGAAAGTTAATATATTTTAAAAATATAATGAAAATATTTCAAAAAACAATTATTTCCTTGATATTATTTTCTTTACTTTTTCTTTTTTTTACTCCCTTTGTTAATAGTAAAGTTAAGGCTCAAACTCCAGTGACTGATCCGGTGGCTAATGCATTGAAAGGGAAGCACATAGCTATTGAGGCTGAAGAAAGTGCTGATAGAAAAGTCCATTGGATTAAAGAGGCCTGGGATTTTTTAAGAGATAAGGTAATTATCCGGGCCGGAAAAATTGCTTATAAAAATGCTTTAAGGACTTTCCTTTCTAGGCTGGCTTATGATACGGCTACTAAACTGGCTGAAGGCGATGTAGGCCAGTCGCCTTTGTTTAATGTTAAAAACATGGGCGATTTTTTAGATGATGTTTATCAAACCACTTTAGTAGATACTTTAGATATTTTAGCTTCTGATAACGGATTTTTTGAATTTAATGTTTGTACCCCGCCAGATTTAAATTTGCGTTTTGCCATCCATTATTCACTTTTTCAAGAAAGGGCCGGCCGGGGAGCAGCCAGGTGTACTTTGGATGAACTGAACCAAAGCTGGACCGACTGGGCCGGTAATATAGGCCAAACTTATTCTAATGAGCAGTTTTTGGATACTCTAAGAGATTCTTTTAAGCCCCAGCAATCTGATGTGGGCGTTTATTTAACTTTAGATCAATCCATTAGGTCTAGAATTAAAGATGAAGAAACTAAACAGTTATTTGATAGGCTGGCTAACCAGAATTTTAAGGCTGTTACCGAGCCCATAAGCGGTTTAATAAAAACTCCGGCAGCCGTTAGTGAGCAGTATGCCAGGGAACTGGCTTCGGATGCGCCTATTTCTGAAGATGTGCCAACCGGAGATATTGTAGCCGATTCTATTGGAATTTTTACCAATACTTTAGCGGCAAAATTAATGAAAAAGTTATTGGATGATGGTTTATCTAGCGGCAGGTCAACTCAAGGAGATATAGCTTTTAGGTTTGTCAGCCAGCAAGCTGGCCTTTCGGTAGCCGATCAATTTGCCAGCCTGGCAGAAGTAAGCTATACCAGCGGCCAAGAAAGGATTTTAGAAAAACTAACCCAGTGCCCTAATTCGCCTTGTGCAGATGACCCTACCAAACAATGCCCAGGGCCCACCGATTGCGTAATTCCTTCCAGATTGGTTACAGCGATTGAACAAAGATACACCATTAAAGAGGCTTTGGATAGAGGGAACTTGGATGGAAATTTAATTATAGGCTTTAATGCCGACGGCAGCCAGCCGGATTATAGGCAGGGCTATCCTTACCGTAGTTTGGTTATTATGCGTCAGCATCGGATTATTCCGGTGGGCTGGGAACTGGCAGCTTTATATTCTAAAAATTTTGGCAGTTCTCAAACTTTAAGTGATCTGGTCCATTGTTTCGAAGATCCCAGCAACCCCAATGATAATTCCTTGCCCGAAGATTGCCGTAATGGAGATATTAATCCTTATTACCATTTAGTTGATCCTAACTGGGTCTTAAAATCCCCAGAAAGTTGGTGTGCCCGGAAAGGTTATGGCTATCAAATTATCAGCAGTGAGTATGCTTGCCTGGAAGATAATGTAGAAGAAACCATGGATGCCCAAAATAATGAAATAGAAGGTCCGGCCTGTGAATTGGATTTAATAAAGCCCGATAAGCCCGTTTTATTGGTTAACAGGGATAATGAATATTGTGCCGATTGGCAAACCTGTTTAAAGGAAGATGATGACGGCAATTGCCAAGGTGTTTATGGTTATTGTTTAGAAGAAAAACCAATCTGGCGTTTTAATGGAGATAGTTGCTCGGATTATTATAATAGTTGTGAAACCTTTGCCAGGGCAGATGATAAGCAGTTTACCTATTTAAGGGATACCCTGCAGGAATGCCCTAGCGTTAATGACGCCGGCTGTTGGCGATATTCAACTTATCAAGATAAAACACCATCAGATGAATCCCAGCTGCTTGAATGGAACAGTGATTATAAAGTTTACCTTAATTCCAAAGCAGCCAGTTGCCAGCCTAATGGAGCCGGCTGTAGCCAACTTTCCAGAATGTTGCCGGGCATTAATACCGCCTTTAATGGTAGTTTTGAATTAAACATAGATAGTGATACAGACTGGCCGGATGACTGGAAAAGAGTTTCTTGGGAAGGAAATGATCCGGAATGCCTTTTCTCAATGGCTGAAAATGAGGGATATCAAAATTCGTCGGCTTTAAAAATTGAAGTCACTGAAGATGATACAAAATGTGGAGCCATGACCAATGGTTTTATACCGATTAACTGGAATTATAGTTATAGTTTAGGCGGCCATCTTAAATCATCCGGTGGCGATCAAAGAACAGATGTGTGTTTAAGATACTACGATAATAATAAAGATTATATTGCCGGCAGTATCAGATGTGATATTTTAGACGAAGATAATAATACCAGTTTATGGCCTAGCACTTCTTGGGAAGTATATAGCGGTGAAGTAACCGGAATTCCGGCCAATGCCAAATATGCCGTTATAAAAATTAACGGCCCGCGGACCACTGACGGTTCTGGCGAAACAGGTACTGTTTGGTACGATAATATCCAGTTGGCAGTTACCGGGTCACCGGTAGTTGCCCATAATTTAGATAACTTTAACTTTGATCCGAATAACTATCAGCAAGATTACAGCCAGGATGATAACTATGCCAGGCAATTTATAAGAGTGGCTCCGGAATATTTAGCTTGCGAAGGCTATAATGATCTTTTATTGGATTATTCAGAAGCTAATAAGGCTGATTGTTTTGCGGACGGCCATTATTGGCGCAGTGATATTAATTTCTGTGTCCAAAGCGGCGATGCCTTGTGCCAAAATTATGCCACTTTTTGTAAAGCTAATGAAATCGGCTGCCAAGGCTATACTCCTTTAACCGGCGGTCCGGAAATATCAGCTAAAGTTACCCAAGATAATGTTTGCCCAGTGGAGTGTGTTGGCTACGATAGCTATTTGCAGCTTAATACCTTTTTTGAAAAGGTAGAAGATCCAGACGTAGATCCGTTTTACCAAAACTTTATACCTCAAACAGCCCAAGAATGCCCGGTCCAAGATGCCGGCTGTGAGCAGTTTACCAATTTAGATGAGGTAGCCCAGGGCGGCGAGGGCATAGAATATTTTACATATTTAAGGCAGTGTATTTCACCAAATAATTCCAATATCCAAAGCTACTTTACATGGGAAGGCTCTGATACCAGCGGTTATCAATTAAAGAAATGGAATTTATTGGCCAGTAATATTGATATCGGCCCTTGTACTAATATAGAAATCGGCACCGAAGAGTGCCAGGATACTTTAGAAACCCAAGCCAGCTGCACTG
Source organism: uncultured Gammaproteobacteria bacterium (assembly GCA_964588165.1). Taxonomy (GTDB): domain Bacteria; phylum Patescibacteriota; class Patescibacteriia; order UBA1558; family UBA10009; genus CAZPMS01. Next base: position 87,346 of record CAZPMS010000004.1, on the reverse strand, counting down.
CTTTAGAAGCAGAAACCGATCCAAATTGCCGGGAATTTTTTGATACCGATGGTGATATTTTTTGGAGGCTCCAAGATAGGACAATTACTGCCTCTGGTGATTGCAGGCCTTACCGTAGAACAGCTACGGGTGAAATTTATAATGCCGACCCTGCCGAAGGCATAAGTTGTTCAGCCACATTTAATGGTTGCCGGGAATACAGGGGAAATAACGGTAATAATATCCGCAATGTAATTTTTAGCAATTTTGAAAGCGGAATTTCTGAAGGCTGGGAAAATACAGAAGAAGGCAGCTTAGGCATTATTGTTTCTAATGAATCAGTTTACCAGGGAGGCCATTCTTTAAGGGGATTTGTAAGCAATGATACTATAATTAATAATTTAATAAATCAGATATCATCAGGCAAAGAATATGTTTTATCTTTCTGGGCTAAAAAAGGAAATGTGCCCGGAGGAACTAAAGCGGATGTAGAGGATTTATTTGAGGTGGAACCTGTTACTCTAAGCACGCCTTTCCAAAAATTAGCTTCTTTGTTTGGACAAAAGGCACAAGCGGCAGATCCAACCGATACAACTTTGCTTAATTTTGAGCTGGATGGTTTAACTTCTGAGTGGCGGCTTTATAACTTAGGGCCGGTAGAGCTTGACGATGTAGGAACTTATGGCCAAACAAGATTGATTATTAACGGCCTAGATGGCAATGAAGCATTTTTTGTAGATAATATTACTCTCAAGGAATATACAAATAATTTTTATGTGATAGAAAATTCTTGGCAAACTCCAAATTCTTGTGATACGCCAAGCGATGGCGCTCAACTTGGTTGCCAGCAATATTTAGATAGGCAGAACCAAATTTATAACTTAAAATCTTTTGACTTTATTTGTTCTTCTACTTCTATTGGTTGTGAAGCTTATTTAACCACCCAGAATTCAACAAATTACCAATCAGAAAAAGTATATGATAATGGCTTTGGTGGCCAGGGTATTTGTAATAATACAGTCGGCCAAATAGATGCTGATGGCGATTGTATTATTAGGGGAGAAGTTAAGTGTAATGTTGGCGGTGGAGATTCATGTAATTATGAGGTAGCCAAAGTGCCTAATGATGAAATATTGTATTTAGTAAATGATCCTGATAAACAATGTTCTGGCTCAAACCAGGGTTGCCAGCGTTTAGGCAAACCTTCATTTAACCGCCAGCTAGAAGATTATACAGATGAAAATTTTATAGATGGTTATGGTACCGTTAATTTAATTAATAATCCGGATAATTATGGAAGTTCTTTATGCAGTGAAAGTTCCTTGTTCTGCACTTCTTTTACAGGTGAACTTACCGGCCAAAGTGCTTACTTTGATCCTGTTGGTGCAGGTGGCGAAGAAGAAAGCAGAACCTGCTACTTTAGCGGTAATAGATGGTTAAGGACAGGTACTGATGAGCCATGCTACGATGATAAATTTTTACCAATAGAGGGGCAGTATAATTATGAAGGCTGGGTTGGCGTTTGCCCTGCTTCAGAATCAACTTGTACAGAGTATTTAGACCCGGAACAACCTATGTTTGAGAGTGCAGAAATATGTGATTCATCAATTTCATCTAACTTAACCGGAATTTGTGAGGATATTTCCAATAGTTATTGCCGAGTAGAAATAAATGGCATTCAGCATAAAGTTTGCCGGGAAGAAGGCAATGATTTTAATACCTTAGGCTGTACTCAAGCCGCTCCGGGCGAAGATATCTACTATTCAGCCTATGATTGGTATTGTGATATTGGAGATCCGGCAGTAGGTCCTGACGGTGAAGATTGTTGTATTGGCCCAAGCGGTGATAATAGGTGTAGTACGCATCCGGATGCTGATGCCGTAAGGGCATGTAGCGTACAAGAGGGTGATGAATATTGTATTTATAATTCAGTTTGTGAACCTTATTATTATTTAAATAATACATTAGAAGTTGGCGAAGCCTGCAAAGATGGTGTAGTAGACAGAGAAGCTGGTTGCTTATTATTTAATGATACCAGTAATAATAGTTTAGACTGGAGCAGCCAGGCCACGGCAGACGGCAATACCCCGGCAAATTGCGATACAGAAGCTCCATTTACCAGCAACAGCTATTGCGATTCAAACAAGTATTATAGTGTAGTTAAAGATAGAGAGTGTTCCGAATGGCTGCAGTGCGGTGGAGCCATTCAAGTATCCGAAGGTGAATATTCCTGCCTGGATTTGGTTAGATGTAAAGGCTTGAACCCTGAAAATTCATCCGAGTGTGCAGATTTAGTGCCGCCAACTAGCGCTCCAGAAGTGCAGACATTTGATTTTGGTACCGAAGTAGATAAAACCAGATATTTATCCGGTTATAGCCATGTAGGCTTGGATTGGGGCGATGGAAATGTTATAGAAGGTTATTATTCACCGGAAAATATGCAGCAGGTGGGCCATAAAGTTAAAGTAGATAACGGCAGTTTTGAAAATTTCAGCGGTGATTTAGATAGTTCTCCAAATATTAAAAATTGGCTGGCCAACTGGGCAGATTCTGAAGGGATAAATGGGTTCTATACCACTCGCGATTATTGTTCTTACAGTTTAGATACCAATAAGGTTTTAGCTGGCCAATATAGCTTATCCATAACCCTAAGAGAAGAAGATCCGGATAATGATCAAACAATCTGCCCATTCAGTTCCCGTGGCGGCAATGATAATGGTTTTTATTTTATTGATCCTGATTCATATTATTCCTTGATCCATTATAGCCTTTCTTCTAACAGCCAAATTAGGGGCGCAGCCGGTTTAACTTGGTTTGATGGTAATTTTAACCAATGCAAAGATGGCGTGTCAGCAGGCAGCCCTGGTTATTGTGGAATTAGTTCAGGCGGCAGTAATGTTAGAGGCATTTACTGCAACCCAACCAGCAATAAATGTTCTACAAGCCCTAGCCATCCAACTTCAGCCAGTGATTGGCAAAAAGGCATTATAACTTTTGGCCCGGAAGGCGAAAGCCATAGTTTTAAAGAAATTCCGCCAGATGCCAAATATGTAAGGATAGATTTAAGGAATTTGGAAAATGATACTTATCCATTTAAAGGCACTATTTGGTACGATAATATTTTACTGGAGCCTGTTTTGGAAGTTAATGAATCTACTTTGGTGGGTAAAGATTGCCGGTTATTCCCTCGTGAAGATTCACCAAGTTGTTCTTACCAAACTAATCAATTATTTAATGGCTGGAACGGTTATTGCTTGGAACCCGATCCTTATTATCAAAATAATGTTTCCAGCCCAGATAACTGGCAAAACTGTTTGCAGTGGTACCCGGTAGATAGCTTATCCGGTGATATGTCCAGCATTTTTAATATTGCTGATATTGGCTATCAGGATAGAAGACCTTTATATTATTGTTTACAAAGTCAAGGCAGAGCTAATTATAGTGATAATTATAGTGATGTTTGTCAGGAAATACCAAGCGATGTTGGTGAAAATGGCTACTGTGGTTATAAGTGGGCTACTAACATAAAGATGGCTTGGCATGATAGATTCTCTGATATAGTTGTTTCAGTGCCCTCGCATTCAATATTTTTTAGCGATTCATCGCCCGAAGAGTTGTGGTCCCTGAATTATAGTGAAATTCAAGCTATTAATGTTTTAACAACTTTTGATGATAGTGAAGAGTGTTATCCACAATTTGAAACTATTTATTCACTACTATACGAACCAGTTGGTAATTATTATTATTTTAATTGGAAGTGTATGGGTGATGGCTGGGGTAGACAAGAGGGTAGTTATGGTGAAGAAGGGCCTAGCGGCGGAACTAGAGTGAGGGTTAATTTTGACGATTTTGGCAATATTGAAACAGTAGCCTATGGGGCTGCCGATGGTGATAATCAAGATGATGATTGGGGGTTTAGATTAATTTTTTATCTTAAGGATGTTTGTACTGAAATTGTCCAAGTAGTTAACGAAGAAGGTGAAGAAAAAGCTTGGTTAGATAGATTTAATTATGGTTGGTCTTATGGTAGCGGCAATGAATTGGGCCTAACTAAAAATATGCCAGCCAGCGTACTTAATTCCAGCCCTTACGGCAGTTTTGTCCAGCCGGAAAACGAACTGCCAAATAGTTGGAATCCTAGTATTTTACCTTTATCGGTTTTCCAGGGTGGCAGTTATAATAAATATTATGCTGGCTTCCCAATTTCTACCCAAGATACTATGACTATACCTGCGGCCACTGCCGGCAGAACCTGTATAAGCGGTCCGGCCTTGGGTAATGAATGTTTGGAATCAGATATTGGCGATGGCGAAGATTTAATTAATGATTGCTCTACTAATATTGAAGCTGGCATTTGTTCCGGTATTGGAAAATTTTGTTATAACTCCTTTAACAATTTAACCAATGGCCAACCTTGTAGCACTAATAATGATTGCGTAGAAGAAGCTTATGGAACTTGCCGAGGACTTGGTAATGAAAATGAAGAAGATCCAAACTTTGTTTTAGGCGAATTACAAATGCCTATTTATAGTGGTTCTAGGGGTAATCCTGGCCAACAGGATGCTTTAGAAAGAATCCAAAATTTATTTGCTAAAATATATGGGGTCTGGCAATGGGATGGCAGTAGTTATGAATTATGTAATCCGTGGCCAGATGGTACAGAAGATTGTGGTATTGCCAGCTTAGATCAAATGGATATTTCTGATGATCCAGACATATCTACCCCTCCGGCTATTACTGATCTGCGGGTTGATGGTGCCAGCGATCTTAAAGCACCGGGCGGCTTGGTTTATCTTAATTTTACCAGTTCAGTAGATCCGGATCAGATGCCGATTGAGCAGATTTATATTGAATGGGGTGATGAAACCGGGGGCATAGGAGATTTAGAGTATGGGCCGTTTATTCAAGGCAACCACAGCTTTTATAATTATTACACTTGTATTACCAATACCAAAGGTGATAGGTGTATTGAATGCCCGGGCGGCAGCTTGGTGGGCGATGATTGCGTGTTTGATGCCCCGGCCGTTAATTTAGTAGACCATTGGGGCTGGTGTGCCAGCGGCGACCATGATAATTGCGTTACCAGCAATCTAATTTCTACTGGAGAAGAAATTAGAATAAGGCCAAAAGATTAAAAAATGAAAATTATTTTTCTAAAAATTAAAAAGCATAAAATAAAACTGGTTGTTTTAACCACAATTTTTTTATTGCCAACCATAGCTTTGGCACAGAAATTGGAGGGCTCAGATTTTGGTGAAGATTTTGGTGTTGGTATTCTGGCTTTCTTTGCAAATCTTTTTTTGGCCATTATTAATTTTTTAGGCGCTTATATTTTATTGCCCCTAATTAATTTACTGGTTAAAATAGTCAGTTATAATAATTTTTTAGATTCTAATGCAGTTACCATTGGCTGGCCTTTGGTTAGAGATGTTTCCAATATGTTTTTTGTGGTTTTTTTGCTGGTGATTGCTTTTTCTACAATTTTAAAAATTTCCAATTACCATTATAAGAACACCCTTTTTAAACTTATTTTGATGGCCATTTTAATAAATTTTTCCAAGACCATAATGGGATTCTTTATAGATTTTGGCCAGGTAATAATGTTAACTTTTGTAAATGCTTTTAGGGATGCAGCTGCCAATAATTTAGTTAACGCTTTTGGCTTAACGGAAATATTGCATATAAATGCGCCAGATCCGGCGGGCGGCGACACAATAAATAACTGGGAAATTTTTGCTTCACTTTTATTGGGTATAATTTTATTGGTAATTGCCATAGGAGTAATGTTGGCTTATGTGAGCGTGCTGTTATACCGTATTATTTCTTTATGGGTTTTGGTTATTTTATCGCCTCTGGCTTTTTTACTTTCTGCTTTTGCTTCTACCACAAAATATGCCAGTGAACTATGGACTAAATTTTGGCAGCAGTTAACAACTGGAATTATTTTAGCCTTCTTTTTGTGGCTGGCTTTATCTATTTTAGCAGCCGGTTTTGGCGGCTCTGAACTAGGTTCCGAGGCGGCCGGCCAGTCTCAAGGCGGTGCTACCGCCATTAGCCAGTGGGAACGTTTTTATAGCTTTATTGTGGCCACTGCCTTAATGCTAATAGCTTTGCAGTATTCGCAGCAGGCCGGAGGATTTGCCGGTAAGTTTGCCGGCAAAGTATCAGGCAAGCTTTCTGATTGGGGCAGCAAGGCAGCCAGAAAAGTTACTGCTCCTTTAAGGGGTGCCGGCACCCTAGCTAAAGAAGGGGCAGGCTATGTTAAGGATAAAGTAGAAACAGCCATTGGCATACCTCTAAAGGCCCAAGATTGGAAAGATGGCTGGACCAGAGGTAAAGAAGTCAGGAGAAAAAGGCGCCGAGATGCTATGTTGGCCAGATCTACTAAACGCGGAGGCATGATTGGCGCTTTAGGCACGCCAGACCATTTTTTTAGTGATAGATGGAACTGGGGAATTTTTAAAAGAACATCCAAAGAAGGCTTGGCCGGAAGAAAAATTAAAAAAAGACAACAAAGGTATAATACCATTTCGGAGCAGTTATACAGGCTGGATGATATTGATAAAAGAGCGGAAATGAGTTTAGGCAAAGATGAATTGGAAAAATATAGAGAGCTAAAACTTCATGGAGTTGAAAATTTAGACGCTCCCAATCTGGCAACCTATAACGAATTAGAAAATAAAAAGAATAATAATTTAATCGGCTTAAAACTGGATGCCAGCGATGAATCATTGTTAAAAGGGGGAGTAAAAATTGAAGATGACGAGGGCGAAGTGGTTGAAACTGTTGCCATAGGCCGCAATTTAAATAACTTGGGAGTAGCCATTGGTAAATTATCAGAAGAAAGAGCCGGCGTAGACAGTAAATTAAGGGATATAAGAGGCCCGGTTAATTATGATATGAAAAAACGTTTAAGGGGCGGTTATCTTGATGAGCTTAAAAATGTAACTTCTACTGAATGGAAAGAATTAGTTGTAGATTTAGAAGATGCTATTGCCAGGAAGGATTTTGATAAAGCCGGGGCGGTTTTACTTAAGGCCACTTCTGACGGTAATGCCAATGAAGTTTTAAACTCTTTTAATTACAGTTCCAGCGGCGAAGGCATGAAGCAGTTTATTATGAGAGAACTGGTAGGAAAAAAAGGCATGACACGTAAAGAGAGGGCAGAATATAACAGATTATATAGCAGTAAGTATGGCAAAATAGATGATGCCAAAGGTGTGGGCATGTCTATGAACCAGTCGCTTTTATTGGGTACTGATGTTGGCTATGCAGCTGAAAAGATTTTACATTGGCAGGATGCCCGTTTAACTTCGGCAGGCCCAGATGGCAACCTAAGTTTTTATGGCCCAGAAGAAAGGCAATTGGAAATTGCTTATGAAACCGGCAAAATTGCTTATGATAAACTTTTACAAAACGCCAATCGTTTAGTGGGCTATGAAGAGATTCCGGTTGGCACCCCGGAAGAATATAATATTACCGGTGATAGGGATTCTTTGGTCCAAACGGCCTGGGTGGAACGGTCTTTAAATTCCGCTTCCCAGATAATTTATTCCTTGGCTAGAGGCAGGGTAACCGAAAGCCATTTGGAAAATTTTTCTAAAGACCAAAACTATGTTCTATGGAGAAAAATTGCCGAAGAAAAATTAAAAGGCAGCCAAAAGGAAGAGTTTATCACCCTATTAAATATTATTAGGGAATTGGGCCTAAAATCTTTAAGGTCTAAGGGTTATGATAATGATTCAGAAAAAAAGCATGAATGGCGGAGGAAAGAACTCAATGGCCCAGAAGGGCACTTGGCTACTATTTTAAAACAAACTGGCCTTAAGTACGAAGAGGCCGTAGATAACTATGACAGCTTAAGGAATCAGGAAGGTTATAGGAATGATATGAACACATTTAATGGCAAGGGCCAAATAGATGTTAAAGTTAAAGGTACGGATTTATATATAGAAAACTTTAAAATGGGTGGAGATTTTGAAATTACTGATATTAGAGGCAAAACTCAAGAGGAATTAAAGGAATTTTTTAATAAATTAAAAAAGGATAAAGCAAAATAAGCCAAATAAAATTAGTTAAATTTTATTATGACCAGAGAGCAAATAACCGAAAAAATTAATAAGTATACTTTTTCTGATTTTGCTGATCAAAAAAATCAGCAAGAGCTTTTAAGTCAAACAACTAATTCTGATTTAGAAGTGGTGGATTGCTATCTAGTTGCTAAATTATTGGAAGCTAAAGTGGATGGCATAGCAGAATTTAAGCAAGCTGAAAATAAGGAAACATATTATGACTATTTAAGTATTATTGGTTTTTTTAGGTTAAGATGTTTTATGAATTTATCTAAAGAAGAGGCAGCCAGTTTTATGAAGAATTTGGTAGTTGCAGCTAACCGATTAAAAGTTAAAGACGAATTAACTTGGGATTTTAAAGAAAATTTATATGCCAGCTTAGACCCTATTTATGATTTAGATGGCAATAAAAAAGAAGTATTATTAGAAAATCTTAAACAAAATCAGGAGTTAATAGGCGATAAAAAACTAAAATTTGCCGGACAAAATAGCCAGCAAGATCCCAGTTTAAAAAATTGGCTTAAAGATTATGATATTAGTGCCAAAATTGAAGAGTCTAGAACTTCCTTAGACAGGTTAAATTATTTAAATAGTAGCCAATTGGTAAAAGATTTAAGCGAAGTAGAAAAAAATGTTTTAACTATTCTTTTGGAAGTTTATGATATATTAAGATTTTTTACCCATAAGCTAGAAATTAGAAAAACAGCAGATTTTTGGGAAGCCCAGGCGTCTAAGATTGGCGCTAAAGAAAGTAGTAAAGATGAGCTGGTGGCTTTATACAAACAAATAAAAGAAAGTATATTAACGGAGGATTATTTAGCTACTTCGGAGAATTTAAGTGAAGATAATTTGGAAAATTTAATTAAGAATATCCAAAGCTTTATTTTAGAGGGGAACGAAACAGGAGTTTTGGCTGGTTTGGATGTTTTGGCAGAAAAGGAAAATTTAGAGAAATTTTTAAAGTCAGCTGATAAGTTAAATGAAGGCATTAAAGAATATATAGATAGCCGGTTTAATAAGCAGATTTCTAAAAATCTTGATTTTTCAAATCCTGGCTCTCCTTTAATAAGTTTATGGCTGCAGTATATTTTATTAGATAGATTAAAGATTGCCCCAGATAGATCAGCTGTGTTTGTTATGACCTTGGCAAATTTGCTTCCTGAAGGCAAAAAAAATAAATTATTGTCTTTAGCTTACGGCGATGTTGTTAATCGGCAGTTTAGGTGGCGGGAAATAATAATAAAAAACAATCAGCTTGAATTTAGCGATTAAGTTAAATAAAAAAGGCGCATTTATTAAACTGCGCTTTTTATAATTATTTAATTAATTTACCCGCTCTACATATTCGCCAGTTTCGGTATTTATTTTAATAATATCACCCTTATCTATAAATAAAGGGGCTTTTATCTCTTTTTCGGTTTCCAGGGTAACAATCTTATTTGCAGAACCGGCTGTATCGCCTTTTACGCCAGGCGGGCTTTGGGTAACTTTAAGGTCTACTTTTACCGGTAGTTTAATGCTGACCGGCTTTTTTTCAAAAATTAGAACATCAACAGTAGCACCCTCCTTTAAAAAGTCAGCTGGTTCACCAATGGAATTTTTATCTAAGCTGAACTGTTCATAGCTTTCATTATCCATGAAATTATAACTACCACCTTCATTATACAAAAAGTTAGCCTTAGAGCGTTCTAAATCAGCTTCGGCTATTTTATCACCGCCGGAGTAGGTAATTTCCAAAACTTGCCCGGTAATCAAGTTTTTTAATTTGGTTTTTAAATTAGCACCGCCCCTGCCCATTTTAACATGTTGGGTGTAAGTAACCTGGTATGGTTGCCCATCATGGGAAATAATGGTACCCAAACCAATATCGTTAATAGAGAGCATAGATTTTTAATTTCTAAATAAATTTTCCTCACCATGTCATCCTCGAGGCGGAGCCGCCTGCCTGCCGGCAGGCAGGAAGGATCTCATTGAGCTAGTAACGCACCGGAATAATGGGATTCTTCGCGAAGCTCAGAATGACGTAAAGAGGAAAATTTAATCAATTATAGGAATTTCTTTAAATTTAGGACTTTGAGTTTTAATAAGATTAATCTTTTTTATTCTTAACCACCCTTTTATTTATTTTTCTCTATCAATAGCTTCTAATATAGATGAATGATTTTCTGAATAAATTAATTTATTAAGATTATATTTTGAAGTAAAACTATGAGATTTAATATTATGTTTGTGTTCCCAAATCCTTCTTGATAAATCATTAGTTACCCCTGTATATAAAACAGTATTATACTTATTAGTTATAATATAAACATAATACTGTCTTCCCATAGTCGCTTTTCAATATTAAGTTTTTAAGATTTTATCTGGTACTAAAAGGCAAGAAAGCCATAATCCTGGCTCGCTTTATTGCTTTAGCCAATTGCCTTTGGTGGCTAGAGCAAACTCCGCTTCTTCTTCGGGGAACAATTTTACCATAAGAAGAAACAAACCGTTGGAGTACTTGCCAGCTCTTATAGTCAATTTCTTTAACAGAATTAACGCAAAAATAGCAATATCTTTCTTTATTAAGTAAATTTTTTGATTTAGTCATATAGTGTGTATAAATTATTTTTAGGATGCTAGGAGGTTAGTAAACTAGTATTCTCGCATCCTTAATTGAGTTAGTTAGAAAGGAATATCTTCCACGTTTATTTCTTCTTCAGCCGGAGCATTATTTTCCACTTTTTTTTCCGGTTGGGAAAAGTCATCAGCAGGGGCAGGCTGTTCAGAAGGCGAGGCAGTTTGGCCATGCTCACCAGAGGCTTTAGCTCTATCAAGCATAATCATATTATCTGCTACAATTTCTGTTCTATACATTTTTTTGCCGGTTTCTTTATCATCCCAGTTTCTAGTTTGGAGTCTACCTTCTATATAAATTTTACTGCCCTTTTTTAGATATTGGCCAATAATTTCAGCCAGTTTTCTCCAGGCAACTATATTGTGGAATTCTGCCTTTTCCTGTTTTTGTCCTGATTGGTCTGTCCAAACTAAATTGGTAGCCACAGAAAAACTTACAACCTGTAATCCAGAAGGTGTGGTTCTTACCTCTGGGTCTCTTGTTAAGTTGCCAATTACCATTGCTTTATTTAGGTCCATATAATTTGATGATTAATAATTAATAATTTAATTAGATGACTTTGTCGTCTAATAATTCATCTAATTTTTTATCCAAGTCTTCAAGGCTGACTTTAGGCTTGGCTGCTTTCTCTTTAGGCTGTTCCTTGGCTGCCACTGCTTCTTTTTGCTGTTTAAGCTGTTCTTTAACTTTAGAGGCTTTTATTTTTTCTTCCTTAGTAATTTCCTCCTCTGTTTTTTCATGTTTTTTAACAGCCATAAACCTTAAAATATTATTGTTAAGCTTAAGGTCTTTTTCTACAACTTTAAGGTCTTTAGCCATCAGGTTAAATTCAAAGATAAAATAAAAACCATGCCTTAATTGTTTTATGGCATAGGCTAATTTTCTTCTGCCCAATTCTTCAGTGGCCGTTATTTGGGCATTGTTTTTTTCTAAGAGGCTTTTTACCTCATTCAAAATCGTTTGGTGTTGGTCTTCGGCTATGGCGCCGGGAATTAACAAAGTTAATTCGTAATGTTGAAGTTGTTCTTTCATAATTGATTCATAATTACCCCATTTTTTAATGATTAGTAAATAGGGATCGAGCTTAACTCGATATGGTTAATTAGAATAAAATGCTTCACCATTTTGTCAGATATTGTATAAATTGTCAAGTGAATCAAAAATATTGTCTTTTTAGCCAAAAATCGGTAAAATTATATTAAATATGTTTACCAGAAATAAAGAAAAATATGCCTTTATTTTAGGCAGAGCGCCGGCTTTTTCCAGGGTAGAAATTGTTAAAATTTTAGAGGCCAAGAAAATTAAATTTACCGAACTTTTTTATTCTAAGAAGCTTTTTATTATTGAGCTGGAAAAGAAGTTGGAGGTCATCAAGCTTCAGGAGCAGTTAGGCGGCACCATTAAAATTTCAAAAATAGAGGATTTGGTTTTAAGCCAAAATATAAATAAAGAAATTGAAGAGGCTATTTTGCATAGGCCAAGGGCTTTAAAGATAAATAAAAATAAAAAATTTCAATTTGGCTTTAGTTTATTTGGCGAAATAAACCAGAATGATTTTAAAAAATTAGGTTTAGATATAAAAAAGAAATTAAAGGATAAAAGAATCAAATCCAGATTTGTTGTTTCTAAAGAAAAAAACCTGTCTTCTGTTATTGTTAAAAAAGAAAAGTTAATAGATCAAGGCATTGATTTATTAATTATAAAAGTGCCAGAAGGCTTTTATTTGGGCTATACTGTTTCGGTTCAGGATTTTAAAGGATTTTCTAAACGGGATTACGGCAGGCCTACGCGTGATGATAAGTCAGGCATGTTGCCGCCTAAGCTAGCCAGAATGATGATTAATCTATCACAGGCAGATTTAGATAAAATAATTTTAGATCCTTTTTGCGGATCAGGCACCGTTATTCAGGAGGCTCTTTTGTTGGGTTATAAAAATATAATAGGTTCGGATATTTCCCAAAAAGCGGTAGAGTTTACCCAAAATAATATTAATTGGCTTCAGACAAAATATAATTTAGATATTTCCGATATTAAAATTTTTCAACTGGATGTTATTGATTTGTTGGACATGTTAGAGCCTAACTCAGTTGATATAATCATTACCGAACCTTTTTTAGGCCCGCCAAATAAATTACAGCTTAACCAAGCTAAAGGCGTAATTGCCGAACTTTCGGATTTATACTTAAAATCTTTTAGGGCTTTTTATCAGGTTTTAAAGGAAGAAGGGAAGGTAGTAATGGTTTTTCCGGTCATTAATAATCAGTATTTGAGTATTGTAGATAAAATAAAAGCCTTAGGCTTTGAAGTTGATCCGCTCTCAAAAGAACCGCGTGGGTCAATTACTTACTCCAGGGCAGGCCAAACGGTTTTAAGGGAAATTTTTGTTTTTAATAAAAAGTAAAATGGCGCAAAAAAATAAATGGAAATTAATTTCAAAAAAAGGCAAAAATTTTGAACTTTTTTTTGTTAGTATTTTAGGCAAAGGCTTGGCTCCAAAAAAAATTACTAAATTAACTCCGTCACAACTGGCTGGCAGCTCCTGGTTTCAGGGGGGAGGCAACCGCTATTTTTTAAAAGCTGAACTGGATAAGCATATTAGTAAACTGCAACGTCTTTTAAAAAATAAGCCCGAGGTTTTATTAAAGGAATACAGGTTTCATCAGCAGGTTTTGGAAAGGATGAAGGTTTTTGTAGATAAAATTCCAAAAAAAGGCTTTAACGAATTTAATTTGGAAAATTTTTTAAAAAAATGGTCGGCAGATATTATTTTAGCCATCCAGTACAGTTATAACTATTATTTTTTAAACCAACCAATCGCTGATAAAATTTTAACAGCCCTAGAAAAAAATAAATCAAAAAATCCTTTTGCTGATTTTGAAATATTAAGCCAAGCTAAAAAACTTTCAGTAATCCAGCAAGAAAAATTAGACTTGTTAAAGCTTGTTAAAAAAATCAAGGTTAATAAATTAAAAATAGAATCAGATGCAGTAAAAAAAGAAATTAAAAAACACCTTCAAAAATATGCCTTTATGGGTATGTACTATTTTAGAGGCCAGCCTTGGCAAGAAGCCGATGTATTTAAAAGGCTTAGGCAGCGGTTAAAAGATAATTGGCAAGAAGAATTAAAAAAGATTCAACATTTAAAGCGGGCTGATTTATTTTCACAAAAAATAATAAAAAAATATAAATTCACTGCCTACGAAAAAAAACTGGTTAAATTAATGAAAGAGATGGCCTATAGCACTAATATGTTTGATGAAGTCCATAATTATTATGCTTATAAAAGCCTGCCTTTACTAAAATATATGGCTAAAAAAACAGGCCTTTTATATAATGAATTAATCGAAGCTACCATAGATGAAATAATGGAACTTTTAAAATTAAAAAAGAAGGCTACAAAACAATTTAAAAAAGAGTTAATAGAAAGAGATAAAGACAGCACTTCAATTATTAAGAAAGGGGGAATAAAAATCGTTACTGGCAAAGGTGCTAAGGATTTATTTAATAAAGAAATCGGCCAAGAAAAAGTAGAGCCTAAAGAAATACTGATTGGTCAGTGTGCCAGTTTGGGAAAATCCAAAGGCAGGGTAGTAATTTTTAAATCGGTGGCCGATATTTCACGAGTTAAAAAAGGAAATATTATGGTAGCCGAAGCCACTGTGCCATCATTTGTGCCGGCTATGGAAAAAGCCGCAGGCATTGTTACCGAAATGGGCGGCTTATTATCACACGCTGCCATTGTTAGCCGGGAGCTTGGCGTGCCCTGCGTAGTTGGGATAAATGGCATAACCAGGATTTTAAAAGATGGTGACAGGGTAGAGATAGACGCCATTAAAGGGATAGTTAAAAAAATATAACTACGAATTACTAATTTGTACGAATATACAAATAAAATATAATAATTAATTAAAAAATTATGAAAAGCGATTTAATTTATCCTAAATTAAGTTATAAGATTATTGGTATTCTGTATGAAGTTTATAACGAATATACGAAAATTATCATTTATATTTAAAAGCATCAAATTCGTATATTGGTAATTATTTGTACATTCGTAGATTAGTATATTAGTAAAAAATTTGTAAATTAGTAGTGTATGAGAAAATGGTCAAAAATTGCCAGTGATTATAATTCACCATTCTGGCGAAACTATATTTGGACACTTGGTTTAACAAGTCAGCCAAAAATATTTGGCATCCCACAAGTATTAGTAGGTATTAGAAGTAATACTAAAAAAATAGATTATTTGGTTATTGCTGATACTTGGAAAGATGGGTATGAGAAATTATCAAAAATGGTTGATGAAGATATTAATGTTTTGAATAAAATTTTAGATGATTCGGTTAAGCATGGTAAAGAGATGAATAGTTTTACAGAAAAATTTGTAACTGATGATTTATCTAAGTATTCCAATAAAAAAATAGTTAAAGCTTATCAAAAACATGGTGAATTAAATGGTCTGGAATATGCTTATGGCGTAATGATCCCTTATTTAGACTTCCAAGAATATCATTATGTTGAAGATAAATTAACTTCAATTTTACAATCTAAATTAAATAAAGATGAAGTAAGCAAAGCTTTTTCAATATTCACTCAGCCTATAGAAGATTCTTTTGCCATTGAGCAGGAAAAATCAATCTTAAAGATTTATCAAAAATTAAAAAATAAAACAATCTTAAAAAAAGAAACGAGCCAGGTTTTATTACTATTGAAGCAGAAAGAACCCGGGGTTTACAAAAAAGTAGAACAACATACAAAAAAATATGCTTGGGTTTTTTATGTATATAGCGGACCAGCAGCTACTGACTTTGATTTTATAGAAACCTTAAAATTTTATTATCAAAAGGGCATTAAAGCTGAAGAAAAATTATCACAACTTAATAAAGAAAGAAATAATTTGCTTAAAGAGAGAGATGGATATTTTTCAAAAATGAATTTATCGGAGAAAGAAAAAAGTTATGTGGAAATTGCCTCTAAAGTTGTTTATTTAAAGCCTAGAAGGAAAGATTACCAATCAAAATCATATTATCATATAGAATTTTTACAAAAAGAAATTGGCAAACGTTTAGGTTGGTCTGTTGGCCAAGTTAGGTCAGCCACTGTAGAAGAAATAGATGCTGCTTTAAATGGTAAAGAAGTAAATATAGATTTAATAAATGAACGCCAGAAATTCCACATTGTTGTGCCGGAAGGGGACGGCGCAAAGCTCTATCAGGGCAAAGAAGCAGCCAAATGGCAACAAGAAAATTTAGAAGAAGAAAAAATTGAGATAAAGGATTTAAAAGAAATAGAGGGCCAATCAGCATATCCCGGCAAAGCAAAAGGAATAGTTAGGCGGGTAGATATGCCGGATGATATGCCTAAAATGCAGGAGGGCGACATTTTAGTTTCCACGGCTACCACCCCATCAATTGTTCCGGCCATAAGGAAGGCAGTAGCCATAGTGGCCGATGAAGGCGGTCTAACCTGCCATGCCGCCATTATTAGCCGGGAATTTAATATTCCTTGTGTAGTGGGTACTAAAATAGGTACAAAAATCTTAAAAGACGGTGATCAAATTGAAGTTGACGCTACTAAAGGTCTAGTAAAAAAAATATGAAAAAAATTTTAGATTACAAATATTTTGGCGAATGGAATAATATTTTATTACTTGATAATTTATTGTGGTATGATCCGGCGGTAAACAAGAATTTGAAAAGGCACTTTAGTGAAGATAAAGAAGTAGCTGTTTTTGTGATTCAAGATAAAGAGTATTTATATATTAGTAAAAAATATTTACGACAGGTTGAAAAAAACATTAATTCTTTTTCTAAACAGAAATTATTGAATAATCTAAACAAATTTTATCCAGTTTTTAAAAAGGTTAAACAAAAGCTTCTTTTAAAGCAGAATAAATCATTTAATAATTTAAATGATAAGTTGTTAAATAAAGAATTCAGAGAAATTATTGATTTAATACATCAAGCAACGCCTTTTGATCAGCATTGCATGGTTGGCGAACGGTTTTATCTTAAGGAATTAGAAAAATACATAAAAAATCAACTTAGCAAAATAAAAGAGACTGCTAAGTTTAATGAATATAGAACTATTTTAACAACCCCTGTCAGCTTAACCTCTACTCAATTAGATGAAATAGCTTTAATTGATCTGGCCATAAAGTATAAGAAAGCAAAAAAAATAACTTCGGACGTAGAAAAAGAGATAAATAAATATCTTTATAATTTTGGTTGGCTACCGGTATTTTTGTTTGGTCCAAGCTGGGATAAAAAATATGCAATCTCCGAATTTAAAAAATTAGCAAAAAATAAGAATTTAGAAAATCTTAAAAAAGAAATTTTAGAATATCCAACTAAGCAAAAGGAAGGCATTAAAAAAGTTTTAAATAAATTTCCTCAAAAAAGCGATTGGCCCCAGTTAATGCAGGAGATTGCCTTTATTCGTAATGAATCAGAGACCATGGTTAGTTTAGGTACTTATTTATTAAAGAATGTAGTTAAAGAAATAACTAAGAGAACAGGGCTTTCTTTATATAATATGAGATATTTAACCCAAGAAGAAGTTTCAGACGTTATTGTAAATGATGTTGTATTTACTTCGGAGATAAAAGATCGTCAAAAAGCATCATTATTTTTTAGTGATATAAAGAATAAGGAAGTATATTCAGGTAAAGAAGTACAAAATTTATTTAAAAATAATTACGAACGACCGGCAAAATCTAAAGGCAATCGTTTAAGAGGAATCTGTGCTTCGATTGGCAAAGTTAATGGAAAAGTAAAAATAATTAAAAGTATCAGTGATTTAAAAAAGTTTAAGAAAGGTGATATTTTAGTTTCTGAATCAACCTGTATAGATTATGTGCCGATTATGAGAATGGCCAGCGCTATCATTACCGAGCTGGGCGGTATTACTTCCCACGCAGCTATTGTTTCTAGAGAATTAAGAGTACCCTGTATTGTTGGTGTTCCTAATGTCCATTTAGTTTTAAAAGATAATGATAAAGTTGAAGTTGATGCTGAGCAAGGTACCATAAAAAAAATTACTTAACCTCGCGAAGTCCCGAACAGCAGGACAAAAAAAATATAATAAAAAAATATGAGTAAAGAAATTTGGAAAATAGTTGAAGACATTCCAGAAAATACTTTATTTATGATGGGCTTTCCCATGAAAAGTTTTTTTGAAGACTGGCCCGAAAAAGGTCTGGGTAAAGAATTTAACAAATATATTACCTACTATAAGGGTGATTTTAGCAACATGATTTATATTGCTAAAGAGTTTGATAAGCAGGCTGAATTTTTGTCAGCCAAAATGTTTAAAGATCCAGCTTGGGCCCTAAAGATTTTAAAAGAAGTAGAGGATGTCTCCACTCGATTTTTAAAAGAATCTAAAGCTATAAAAAAACTTGCTTTAAATAAGTTAAACAATGGCCAGATTGTAAAACTTCTTAATAAAATATATAAACATCACCAATTTAGCCACGGGATTGGAGCTTCGCTTTCCTGGCATGCCGACCAAGGAAGGGAACTGGTTACTAAAGGCATAATTAAAATTATTGAGCCTAAATTAAAGAAATCAATGATTAAAAAAAATATTTCTGAAGTTTTTCCGGTTTTAACTTCTCCTCATAAAAAAAGTTTTTTAGAAAAAGAGGAAGAGAGCTTTTTACAGATAGCTAAGTTAATAAATAACAAAAGAAAACTTAAAGAAACTTTCATCCATTCTGATTTAGATGACCTAACAGATAATATTAAGAATTTAGATCAGGTGATTTCAAAAAAGATTATCAACCATTACCATGCTTATACTTCGTTTACCTTCCAGTACCGCGGGCCAGCTTATGAACTTGTAGAATACATTGGCAGATGGCAGGCATTTTTTAGGGAAGGCCAGAGCCCCACCAAACTTTTAAATGAAATTGCTAAAAGGCGGCAACAACTGATCAGCCGGCAAAATAAAATGCTAAAAGAATTGAATTTTACACAATATGAAAAAGATTTAATTAAAATGGCCCAGGAAATGGTATTTATTAAAGATTACCGCAAGAATGCTCTTTATAACAGTATGTATTATTACGAAATAGTTTTTAAAGAAGTTGCTAAAAGAATGCATTTATCCCTAAATCAAGTATGGGCGCTAAAACCTTGGGAAATTACCCAAGCTCTAAAAACCGGTCGGATTAATCAGGATGAATTAAACAAAAGGCAAAGGTTTGTGGCCGATTATTGGTATCGTAAAAACGGCAAAGTTTATAATAAAACCTATTCAGGTTCGGCAGCAAATGAATTTTATAAAAAAATATTAATTAAAAAAATAACCAATAATACCAGTGAACTAAAAGGTACCTGCGCTTACCCCGGAAAAGTAAAGGGCATTGTCAAAATCGTCAATGTGCCAAAAGATATGGATAAAATGAATAAGGGTGATATTATGGTGGCCCATAACACTAATCCTAATTTAGTTCCAGCCATGAAAAAGGCCAAAGCTTTAATTGGCGGTGCCGGCGGTTTAACCTGCCACACGGCTATTGTGGCCAGAGAAATGCAGGTGCCCTGCGTGGTTGGGGTAGCAGATTGTGATAAAGTATTAAAAGACGGTGATACGGTAGAAGTTAACTCCACTCAGGGAATAATTAAAAAAATATAATCTTTATGTATATCTCTCCTCAATTATTACAAAGACCTGATTGGCTTCAAATTTGGGCCGGTAGTTGGAGCATACTTTCTTGCAGCCATTTTGCTGAGCAATATTCACGGTTAATTAAATTTAATGGTAGGCCATTTTTGCCCGAGAGCATCATTATTATACGAAATGGCAAGAGCGAGGGTTGGGCTAGGCAAAAAGACCGTGAGGCAATATGTAAGCATTTGGCAGAAGAAATTAAAGGCAACCATCGGCAAGTAAAAATCATTTGTTTAAGTCTAAAACGTCAAGCTGATGAATTGCGTGAGTTTATGGTAAAGCATAAAAACGTCACGCTTACCGAAAAACTGTATAATATTTTTTGGAATAAACTTGTTAAATATTATCAACCACATATTAATGTTAAGTATATAGTAGATGGGCTTACCTCTGATCAACTTAAGAAATCGTTTCGCAAGTTTGAGGAAGCAAGGCTGTACGCTGAGGATGTATTGACTTTGACCGAGCAGTTTATGGAAAAAATGGCTAAAAAAATTGGAAAAAATGAAAAAATATCTACCCAGTTGGTGCTTTGTTGTATTAAAGATGAAATGATAAATTATTTTCGAACCGGGAAATTACCTTCCAGAGATCTTTTAAAAAAACGTGATAAACTTTTTGGTATATATTGTGATAAAAACCGATTTAGCATATATAATGAACATAAAGCCGAATCTTTAGTAAAGGTTTTGGCTGAGGTAAATATTACCAATACACTACGCGGTATGACAGCTTACTCTGGAAAGGTTAAAGGTGTGGTTCGTGTAGTGCATGATCCAAACAAAGTTAAAAAATTTAATACTGGCGATGTGTTGGTTTCCGGCATGACTCGTCCGGAGTTTCTTTCTTTAATGAAGAAAGCTTCAGCATTTGTTACTGATTCCGGCGGTATTTTATCGCATGCAGCTATTGTGGCTCGGGAATTAAAAAAACCTTGTATTATAGGCACAAAAATTGCAACTAAAATTTTAAAAGACGGTGATACGGTAGAAGTTGATGCTGCCAATGGTATAATAAAGAAAATATGACTACGAATTAAATTATTACGAATTACCAATCTGTACTAATATACAAATCCAATATACTTAATAATTGAATCACATATTTGTATATTAGTATTTATTTGTAAATTAGTAGTTATATGAAACATCTAAATAATAAAGACCCTTGGTATTTAGGAGAAGATATTCCTGATATGGATTTATTTTTTGCTCAGATTTGGCTTTCTTGCTTTGTTAACGAGTTTAAAAGTCCAAGCGGCAAGGCTTATAAAAAAATACTTACTTTATTTAAAGGGTATCACCTTTGGTTTTATTATGGCGAGAAAGATTCCAAGGAAGTTGGCGGCCATTTGGTAAAAAAATACGTTAACCAGCCGGAGTTTGCTACCCTAACCAATAAAAGAATTGTAGAATATTCAGATAGGTTAAGATCGTTTGCCGAAAAACTGCCGGAAGATAATTTGCATAAACTTTCTAAAAAAGAACTTTGGGAACATTATAAAAAACATGATGAGATCCATACAAAATATTACCAATGGGGCTGGCTGCCGGTAGCTGTTGATATGTTCCATAATAATTTAACTCTGCGGGCTAAACAATTTTTACGAGGCATAGATGTAACTGAAGATAAAGTAAATGAGTATTTGGTTTTATTAACCCATCCTCGGAAAAAATCTTTAATTCAAATTGAACAAGAAGAGTTTTTAAAAATTGCTGCCAGGATTCAAGAAGACAAATATCATAAAAAATTATTCAAAAATTTATACAATCTGTTTGAAGAGCAGAACGCAGCTAAATACGGTTTAGCCACCCATACGCCCGAGTACGAGAACCTTTTAGAAAGTAAAGTTAACGGGATTAGGGGTAAAGTCCACCTTTCAATATTAAAGGCTATTCAAAAGTATTATGAAAAATATTTTTACGTAAAATTTTTGTGGACCGGCAAAGAAGGCGTTAATAGTTTTGATTATTATTTAAAGGAGCTGGTTAAGTTTGTTGGTCGGGAGCAAAATGCTGAAAAAATGCTTGCTAATATGCAGGCCGAGCAGAAGAAGATTTTAGCAGACCGTCAAAAACTTATAAAAAAACTTAGCATTAAAGGAGCTTGGCTTACTTTATTCAATAATTGGGGCGATTTTATGGTAACTAAAATTTATCGTAGGTATGCCCAAATTTATGCCATCTATAGGATGCAGCCGATTCTTAAAGAAATTGCCAAGAGGTTAAACATCACTTTAAAGCAAATTAGGTTCATGATTATTGGTGAAATTAAGCAGGCTTTGCTTAGTAATAAAATCAATCGCCAAAATCTTAAAGAGCGAACCAAGTTTTGCGTTTTTTATGTAGAGAAAGATTTTGAAAAAGTCTTTGTGGGAAAGCAGGCTAAAAAGCTGGCTTCGCAAATAAAACAGAAAGACCTTTCGGATATAACGGAAATCCAGGGCCAAACCGGTTGTGTGGGCAAGGCTAAGGGCAAAGTAAAAATTATTATTAGGCCAAAGGATATGTCTAAGATGAAAAAGGGCGATATTTTGGTTTCCATTGCCACTGATCCGGATATTGTGACTGCCATGAAAAAGGCAGCGGCTATTGTTACTGAACAAGGCGGTGTTACTTCGCATGCAGCTATTGTTGCCAGAGAACTTAGCATACCCTGTTTAATTGGCACTAAAGTTGCCACCCAAGTTTTAAAAGATGGCGACCTTGTTGAAGTGGACGCCACTAAGGGGATAGTAAAAAAAGTCTAATATGAAAAAAGTGAATTGGTTTTTAATTAACGAAAATTATGGAGCAAATTTGTTTCCGTTTGGGTTTCATTTTGATGCTAATTATGACGGTTTTGTGAGGGAATTTGGTAAGGGTTCCAATCATCAGTCAGTTGGCCTTGCAAATGGGCGCCTCCGGCAAGGCTATGTTTTGGAATCTTATAATTCTATAGCTGCTTATTTTTTCAAAATGTTTTGCAATGATCAAAAAATAACAAAGAAAGTATTAAAGAACGTTAGCGATGTTATCCATGAATTCCATGAGTATAATAAAAAAATCGTCAAAGAAGACTTATCGATTTTAACCGATAAGCAATTAGCTAAGAAGTTTGAAAAGTTCTATTATTATTTTTATGAGATGAGTACTTGGAGCGTTCCTTTTAGTTATACTGAATACGGTACTCCTTTATGGACCAACTCATTAACTGAATATTTAAATACTTTGACAATTCCCAAAAAATATACTTTAGTAGAAATTTTTCAGATTTTATCTTCGGATAAAAGAAAAACTATAACTGCTAAAGAGAGAGAAAATATTTTAAAGTTGGCAATAGAAGTTAAGAAGTCGCAAAAACTTTCAACTATCTTCAAAAAGTCAGCTCGAGAAATTATAAAACAGCTTGATCAAAAAGATAAATATTTTTTACAGAAGATCAAACTTCACGAAAAAAAATACAATTGGATTAATTTTGGTTTTGAAGGACCACTCTTAGATTTGGAATATTTTGTTTCATCTATTAAAGATTGGGTTAAAAATGATCCTCATCAAGAATTAGTAAAAATAAAAAAGAAAGCAGAAACTTTAGAGAAAAAACAGAACAATTTGTTAAAACAACTTAAGGTTGATGAAAAACACAAATGGATGTTTTGGGTGGTTAGACAGTTTGGATTCCAAAAAGCCTACAGGAAAGACATTGAATATTATAGTTATTATGCTTATGAGTTTTTACTTAAAGAATTTGGCAGAAGATTTGGTTTAACAGTCAAACAAGGGCATTATTTACATAAAGACGAAATCGTAGAAATATTAATCGGCAGGAAAGAAGTTGATATAAATGAAGTTAACGAAAGAATAAAACGCTGTTTTTATATAAACGTCAAAGGTAATATTAGATTAGTAACAGGTAAAGCAGCTAAAGAATTCAATAAAAATATTAAAGCCCACAAGGTACCCAAGGGTTTAAAAAAGCTTCAAGGGCAGTGCGCTTGTAAGGGCCAAGCTAAAGGCATTGTTAAAGTTATTAATAGTAAAGAAGATTACGCAAAATTTAAAGCTGGTGATATTTTAGTATCATATGCCACTAATCCTAATATGGTACCGTTAATGAAAAAGTCAGCCGCAGTGGTTACTGATGAAGGCGGAGTAACCTGCCATGCTGCTATTGTAAGCCGAGAGCTAAGTATTCCTTGTGTGATTGGCACTAGATTTGCCACTAAAATTTTAAAAGACGGCCAAAAAGTTCAGATTGACGCCACAAAAGGTATTGTTAAAAAAATATAATTACAAATTTACGAATTGTTACTAATATACTAATAATTTTTCAAATTCGTATATTAGTACAGATTAGTAATTAGTATAATATGAAAGACATTTACTCAATCCAAAATTTAAAAAAATATAAATGGGGGGTCCTAGAGCCTAATCAGCCGATTTCTTTATATCCAATAATGTATCCTGGCTGGTGCGGGGCCATTAAAGGAACCGGAGATTATTTAGGCAAGTATCAAAAAAATGTTATTTGTTTGCACAGGAAAGATAGTGGTTTAATTTTTGTAGACCATGATGAATGGACCAAGCTTGGTCAATTTGGTTTGAATAAAGTTGTAAAAAATCCACAATGGGGCATTAGTTTAAACAAAATTATTTTAAAAAATTCTGACGGTTTAATTGAGTTTAGTTCAAAAAATATTTTTAAAGTAAATTTAAAAAAGAAATCCAATAAAGAACTGCATCAACTTTATAAAAAATATTTGGTTTGGCAAAGTAAAGTTTATAATCCATCTCTTTCACCGGTTTATATGGATTTATACAAACCTCATTTAACTTCTTATCTAGTTAATTATTTAAATAAGCAAGTTAGAAAGACTAAATATAATAAAACTGCTAAAGAATGTTTTGCTCTTTTAACTATCCCAGAAAAGCTTTCTAAAGTTCAGGAAGAAGAAATTGCCTTATTAAAAATTACTTCAAAAATTAAGAGTACCAGCCAGAGGCTGGTCGGCCCTTGGCCGAAAAAAGATTTATCTAAAGAGATTATCAAGCTGGTCGAAACTCATATCAAAAAATATAAATACATGGGCTATAATTTTGAAGGCCCGGCTTTTCCAGATAGTTATTTTTGGCGGAAGTTGAAAAAAGATGTATCTGATAATAATAAACCTTTGGATAAAATAAAAAAAATTCAGCAAGAAAAAAGAGAGTCCAAAAAGATTCACGATCAATTACTTAATAATTTAAAAATTGATAAAAAACATGAAAAGTTATTAGAGGTAACTCAAGGGTTTATTTATTCTAAAGATTATCGGAAAATGAGTTTGGTTCAGTCATACTATGAACTAGAACCGCTTCTAAAAGAAATATCTATCCGTTTAAGCATGTCTGTTAACGAATTAAGAAACTGTTTATTGCCAGAAGTTAAATTAATGCTGGATGGAAAACTGGATAGGCCGGCTGATTTACACAAAAGGATGAAGGGTTGTTTATTTGTAGTAGTAGAGGGTAAATTACCGGGTAAAGTATTTACTAATAAGATATTTGATTCCATGAAGCATTATTTACTGCGAAAAGAAGATTTAACTGAAATGAATTATTTTCATGGTCAAACTGCTAGTTTAGGTAAAGCCGAAGGCACAGTCAGAATTATAAACACAACTCGGGATCTTAAAAAAATGAATAAGGGTGATATTTTAGTTTCTACTATGACCAACCCGGATTTAGTGCCGGCCATGAAAAAGGCCGGAGCCATTGTTACTGATTTAGGCGGAATAACTTGCCATGCGGCTATTGTCAGCCGGGAATTAAAAATTCCTTGTATTATAGGTACTAAGGTGGCCACTGAAATTTTAAAAGATGGCGACAGGGTACAGGTTGATGCCAGTAATGGAGAAGTGCGTAAGATTTGACCATCTCTCAAGTCAGTTATCGGCAAAATTTTAGATAGTTGTTTTCCCCTCCTTGGCAAGGAGGGGATGAATAAGACCAATATTATATGATTAAACTAATAATTTTTGATTCAGCTGGAGTTGCTTTAGATGGCGGTTATCCTAAAACCTGCAAGGCAATAGCAAAGAAATACAATCTTTCCTTTAAGCATGTTTATAAAATTTGTCATGATAGACATTTTTTAGAGACTTGCGGCAAAAATGCGAATTCTTTAAATGCTTGGAACGATTCTATAAGATCATTAGGATTAAAAGTTACCGGTAGAAAGATTGAAGAAATGCATCTAAATCTTCATAAGGCCAATGAGCAAGTATTAAATTTGGCCAAGAAATTAAGCAAGAACTATAAAATAATTTTATTAAGTAACAATTTTCAGAATTATATTGATTATTTAAATAAAAAATTTAAGTATGATAAAATTTTTGATGAAGTCATAAACTCTCAAAAAATAAAAATAATAAAAACAAATCCAAAAATGTTTAAGTATGTTTTGGATAAATATAAAGTAAAAGGTGAAGAAGTAATATTTATTGATGACATAGAAAAATATTTAAAAGTTGCAGCTAAGTATAATATAAAAGGAATTCAATATAAAAATTATAATCAGTTTAAAAAAGAGTTATCAAATTATTTAAAACCAAAGATTAAGCTGGTTATATTTGATTGCTATGGTTTGATTTTAAGTTCCGGCTATCCGGATACTTCTAAGGCTTTGGTTAAAAAGTACGGCGGAAGTTATAAAAAATACCAGGATATAATGTATTTTAAATATTTTAACCAAGCAGCAGAAAGGAAAATTACCCAAACAGAAGCTTGGCAAAAAACAGTTGATGATTGTAATTTACCGATAACTTGGCAACAGCTAAGAGATTTACATTACAGTTTTTTTAAACTTAATAAAAAAACAATAGAATTAAATAAAGAACTAAATAAAAAAGGCTATAAAACATTATTACTTTCTAAAAATACCAGAAGTCAATTTAGTTTTGCAGTTAAAAAATTTGGCTTTAAAAAACATTTTAAAAATATTATTAATACTTATGAACTTGGCCTGCCAAAAGCCAGTAAGGCAACTCTAAATGAAGTCGTGAAAAGATTAAAGGTTAAACCGCAGGAAATAGTTTATGCAGATGATCAGAGAAATAATTTAGTGGATGCTAAAAAAATGGGTATAAAAACTATTTTTGTTAAGAACTTTAATCAATTTAAAAAAGATTTAAATAAATATTTATAATTTTAGCAAAAAGAAAAAACCGCTTCTCATGGCTGAGATGCGGTTTTATTGTTGACTCTTTTTCGACCAAGGTCGATTGAGAGTACTACTTCGCGAGTGGATAATCCGGCAGGCGGATGGAATGGATGTTTTCGGCGGCAACAATGTTGCCATCGTCATCCAAGATCAGGGTGTAGGTGAAGGCTTCACCGGTCCCCAGCATGCCGCCGAAGTTACTCAGGTTTTCGACATTGAGCATGTTTGCTGTTTGATCAATCAGCGGAGTTTCCTGCTGCAGAAGCAGGAGCCTTAGAACCGTGGGCTCTATGGAACCGCCGTGGCTGGACATGAATACGGTATCGCCGGCATTGACCAGGCCGCAGAGGTATTGAATGTCCCTGACACGATCATGATTCCGCTCGAAGATGTATTCGCGTGCCTCTGGAAGGAGCAGTACAGCTTCTTCCACCGAACAGCTGTTCTCCTGGGAGAAGGCGACGATTTTCGGAATCAGTTCCTGGGCGTTTAGATCACTGCCCAGGTCGTTCAAACCACGGTCGCATTCCACCATTTTCGTTGCCCAGCCGGCCTGGAGTTTGACCAGTTCGGCCATGCCCTTGCCACGACGCTGCGGCGAATGTCCGATGATAGCGGGGATGGTACCCACCTCAGTCAGCAGATTTGCCATGGTTACTGCTTCCCACGCGCCCTGTTCAGTGGGCAATTGGTAGAGTTTCTTGATGGTCCTGGCGGTATCTGGAGCGAGACCATTGGGATTCATATACTGGTAATGCCTGCAGTCAATAACGTTGACTCTCTTCATCTTGTTCTCCAGTTCAGGTTTTTACAGCTTTTTGCTTATGTTTTTAACAAAATCAAGGTTCAATTTAATATATAATCATAGCATACTTTGGTAAAAAAGTCAAGCCTGAAGTAGACGCTTCGCGCCACTTCAGGCCAAGGCTCAATCATTTTTTGGCTAATGCTAGGGAAAAAGCTTTATTCAACTGTCATCCTGAGCCTGCCGAAGGATCCCATAATCAATAGTACGTGCTAAATTAGCGGGATCTCTCCGCTTCCCCGCCGAATCGGCGGGTTCGGTCGAGATGACAAGTAGTAGTAAAGCTTTTTCGTTGTTTGAAACAGTTAATTTATGGTATAATAAAGCATAATTCATTAACTTAAAGCAAATGAAAGAGTTTGTTTTACCTTTTAGTAAACTTACAAAAAAAAGTGTTAATTTAGCTGGTGGCAAGGGTGCTTCCTTAGGCGAAATGACTAACGCCAAACTTGCAGTACCGCCTGGTTATGTGGTTTTAGCAGGCGCTTTTGAAAGCTTTTTAAATGATACGCCGCCGCCAACAGGGCCTGGCCAGGATCTAAATGTTCATATAGAGGCAGAACTTAATAAAGTAAATTACCAGGATGTAAACTCAATTGATAAAGCTTCCAAAACAATTGGCGATATGATTTTGGATTCAAAGGTACCGAAGCCAATAGAAGAGGCAATTCTTAAAGAGTTTAAAAAGCTGAAGTGCAAGTGGGTGGCAGTTAGGTCATCAGCTACTGCAGAAGATTCAAAAATTGCTTCTTGGGCAGGTGAGCTGGATACTTTTCTTTACATCAATGAAAAGAATGTAGTAGAAAATGTTAAAAAGTGCTGGGCATCATTGTTCACTCCTAGGGCAATTTTTTACAGGTTTGAAAAAAAACTGGTTAAAACTAAAGTCAGCGTGGCCGTGGTTATCCAGCAAATGGTAGATTCCGAAGTATCAGGCGTGGCCTTTAGCGTTCATCCGGTTACCCAAGACACAAACCAATTAATTATAGAAGCGGGCTATGGTTTAGGTGAAGCCATTGTATCTGGCATAATTACACCGGATAGTTATGTAGTCCATAAAAAAGAGGGCACAATTTTAGATATTAATATTGCTACCCAGGAAAAACAGATAATAATGAAGCCAGGCGGCAGCAGCGTTTTAAAACCGGTTATAAAAGCCCAGCAGTCAAAACAGAAACTCACCGGTAAACAGATTATTGAACTGGCCGATATTATTAAGAAAATTGAAAAACATTATAAGTGCCCTCAAGATATAGAATGGGCCATTGTTAAAAATAAATTTTATATTTTACAGTCCAGGCCGATAACTACACTGTAGCAAAGTCTTGCCTTTTACGTCATTCTGAGGCAAAACCGCCCGCCTGCCAGCAGGCAGGAAGAATCCCATTATTCCGGCAACGTTGCAATCTAAATGGGATCCTTCACTGAAGTTCAGGATGACATTGATAGGCAAGGCCAAAATAATTTTTATGTCAGATTTAAATCAACAATCAAATATCAATGACGATGAAATTTTGGTTTTGGATGAATCCGGTGAATTTAAGATTTTAGCAGATGGAGAGCTAAGGGATTATAAAGAGTTGAGGGGCAAGGGGCAAGGGGCAAAAGACGAATCTAGAAGAGATGTAAAACCGGTTAAGTCAAATTTACCCATAGATACAGGCATGGAGGAAAAGATGCTGCAGCCGCCACCGCCTGTATTAATTAAAAAAACCTCCAGTTTTTATTTTCATCCCGAAGACGAAGAAGAGGTGGCTAAACACAAAGTTGATACAGCTACTCTGGCAGGCCAAAAAAAATATTCTCTGGATAAAATATTAATAAAAGTAGTAGAAAATTATAATCTTCAGCTTAACGGGCAGCTTAAAAGCAGGCTAAGGCAAATAATTTATAATTATCTGCGTGACCGGAGGAGTTTGATAGATCTTGAGAATGTTTTTAAAAAACCGGAACAGTCAGGCGGCCTGGCCTTAAAGGAGCCCATAGTTGGAGGTTTAATAATTTTTTTAAAAGAAATAAAAGGGAAAGTAAGCAGGCAACATGGGATAGTTATTGATGAAAAAGAGGAAGCAGGAAAAGAAAAAATAAAATTTGTTCAACCTCCGGAGCCGGCTAAAGCTTCAGTTGCCAGCAAGCCATTAAAACCCATTCCCTTAAAACCAAAAGCCACAGAATTAAAAGAGAAGTTAGAAAAACAAACCGAAGAGACAAAAAAACAGATTAAAGGAAGAAGGGTTACGGGTATGCCCAGAATTCATCGCCCATTAAAAGCCGGCGCCAGGAGAGTGGCAGATGTAAGGAAAGACTATAAATTAGTTGGTCCGGTAGACGAGCTGGCTTCATTAACTTTGGAAACATTTAGAAGATTAGAAGAAGGAACTAAAGGAAGAATTGCTAAAATTATAAGCAAAATAAATTTATTGGCCGAAGATTCTTTGGCTAAAAAAACAGCCGGCATTAAAGCTTGGCAAAAAAGCCCGCTTTATAAAATGTATGTGGCTGTTGGCCAATCCAGTATGGAGCATGGGTTGGATGTTGAGCAAATAATTGGCCAATACAGCAAGCAGGGTAGGCAAATTATTTCTATAGAGGAATTTGAGGCTATTTCTGATTTAAATAGAAAATTAAGGTTTTAAAATGCAACAATTTACTGTGCCACAATTTATTGATGTAGAAGATAAAATTATCGGCCCTATTACCGTTAGGCAGTTTATTATATTAATTATTGCCGGACTGTTTTTATTTATAGAATATAAGCTTTCGGATTTCAGCTTTTTTATCTTTGTGGCAATTCCCACCCTATTTTTATTTGGCACCTTTGCCTTTGCCAAAGTTAACGGCATGCCTTTCCACTATTTTATTTTAAATGTCATTCAAACGTTTAAAAAACCTAAATTAAGGATTTGGGCAAGAGATATAAAAGTTAGTTCCAAAAAAGCAAAAGAAGATAAAAAAGTGGCTGTTCCTGTAAGCTTTGCGCCCAAGGCACCCATTACCAGTTCGCGCCTGGCTGACCTTTCTCTAGTAATAGATACTGGTGGAGTTTATAGTGGCCAGCAAATAACGCCGGATTTATCTTTTAGGGATGATTTAAAATAATTACGAAATACTGATCTACCAATTACGAATCGTTACTAATATACGAATGAGAAATCAATTCTACACATAAAAAATATTTGTATATTAGCAAATATTAGTAATTAGTAGTTATCATGAAAAATAAAAAGCAAGCAGGTTTAAAACCCAACCACTCCACCCAAAAGTATTTGGATATTGCAGAAATAAAAAGCGACACAGTGGTTTTAAAAGACGGCAGTGTTAAAGGAGTACTGCTGGTTTCTTCTATAAACTTCGCTTTAAAAGGAACAGATGAACAGAAAGCGCTTATCCAGGCCTATATTAGTTTTTTAAACTCTCTAGATTTTCCGCTAAATATAATTATTCAATCTAGGAATTTAAATATAGATAAATATTTAACAAAGCTACAAGAATTGGGCAAGGAGCAAACTAACGATCTTTTAAAGATGCAGATTGCCGATTACCATTCATTTTTAAAAGAGCTGTTAGATATTGGCCAAATAATGACAAAAAAGTTTTATGTAATTGTTTCTTATAGCGGTATAAAAAAAGACAAAAAAAAGTTTTACGAACAGCTAATTGATACTTTTTCTCCGGCTAGGACAGTTAGTTTGAGCAGGAAAAGGTTTGAAATATACAGGGAGGATTTAGCTAAAAGAGTAGATTTTGTGGCTTCTGGGCTTTCTTCAATTGGTTTAAGGGCAGCCCGTTTAGATACCCAGAGCTTAATTGAACTTTATTATAATTCATACAACCCAGAAATAATTGAAGCCCAAAAAATGGTTGATGTTAATCAATTAAGAGTAGAGGATGTGAATAGTAATTAGTAATCAGAAATTTGTAATTAGTTTTTTAAAGGCTAGTTACCAATTACCAGTTACCAATAACTAATTTATGGCATTTAAACCATCACAAGTAGAAAACGCAAAGGCGCAAAAACGCAAAGGCGCAAAAACGCAAAAGAAGATTTCAGCCCAAGAATCAAAAGAAGTTTTAGAGGCCGAAAAAAGCTATCGCCAAGGCGTTACCTCGGTTAAAGATTTAATTGCTCCTGCTTCAATGAGAATAGATTCTAGGTTTATTGAATTAAATAATAAGTTTTTAACCACTTTATTCGTAATAAATTATCCCAGATATATCAGCGTTGGCTGGTTTGCCCCAATTGTAAATTACAGTTCGCCTTTGGATATTTCTATGTTTTTCTATCCTGTTAAGTCGGATGTTATTTTAAAACAGTTAAGGAAAAAAGTAGGAGGCCTAGAGGCACAGCTGATGGCCGACGCCGAAAAGGGCGCCCCCAGAGATCCGCTGCGGGAAACAGCCTTAAGGGATATAGAAAAATTAAGGGATGATTTAACCCAGGGAACAGAAAAGTTTTTCCGATTTGCTTTATACTTAACTGTTTATGCCGATAGCAAAGAGGAATTAGAACTTTTAACGGAAAAGGTTGAATCACTCTTTGGCTCTAAGTTAGTTTATAGCAAAAGATCACTTTACCAATCGGAGCAAGGCTTTAACTCCTGCTTGCCCCTTGGAAATGATGAATTGCAGATTTCATTTAATATGAATTCTTCGCCAATTGCTTCTTCGTTTCCATTTATTTCTTCTGAACTTACTTCTGACGACGGCATTTTATACGGCATTAACCGGCATAATAATAGCTTGATAATTTTTGACAGATTTACCCTGCAAAATCCCAATTCAGTTGTTTTCGCCACTTCCGGAGCCGGTAAAAGCTACGCCATTAAACTGGAAATTTTAAGAAGCATGATGTTGGGCACCGATGTTATAATTATTGATCCGGAAAGCGAATATAAGCATCTTTCTGATGCTGTTGGCGGAGCTTATATAAAAATTTCCTTAAATTCTAAAAGCAAACTGAATCCGTTTGACCTACCTAAAGGAGTTGGCGATGATACCAGGCCGGCAGATATTATAAGGAGCGCTGTAATAACTTTAAAAGGTTTAATCAGGTTGATGCTGGGTGAACTAACCCACCAAGAAGATTCCATTATAGATAGGGCTCTTTTAGAAACTTACGCCAAAAAAGATATTACTTCAGAATCTGACCTTTCCCAAGTAGAGGCGCCGCTAATGAGTGATTTCCAGGAAGTTTTAGGGGGCATGGAGGGCGGAGAAGATTTGGTTTTAAGATTAAAAAAATATACCGAAGGCACTTTTTCCGGCCTGTTTAATAGCCCGACAAATATAGATGTTAAAAACCAGCTGATAGCTTTTTCGGTAAGGGATTTAGAAGATGAGTTAAAGCCGATCGCCATTTATAATATTGTAAATTACATTTGGACAACCGTTAGAAGTGAATTAAAAAAGAGAATTTTAGTTATAGATGAAGCTTGGTGGCTGATGCAGCGCGAAGATAGCGCCAAATTTATTTTTGCCCTAGTTAAACGTTGCAGGAAGTATTATTTAGGAGTTACCACAATTACCCAGGATGTTAATGATTTTTTAAGGTCGCCTTATGGCCAGGCCATTGTAACCAATTCGGCTTTGCAGCTTTTATTAAGGCAGTCGCCGGCCTCTATTGATATGATCCAGAAAACTTTTATGTTAACGGATGGCGAAAAATACCTTTTATTGGAAGGCAATGTGGGAGAAGGTATCTTTTTTGCCGGCACAAAGCATGTGGCCATTTTAGTTAAAGCTTCGTATACCGAGGATCAAATAATAACTTCGGATCCCAGGCAGCTACTGGAGATAGAAGCTTCTAAAAAAGAGTTTGAAGCCACTATGACAGCCGAAGGGGCAGACGCTTCATAATTTAATTAAATTTTATGTTATCAAAAAGAAGTAAAACCATAATTGTAATAGTAGTAGTGGTTATTATTGGCTTAGCCATTGCTATTTTACTAATGGATGAAAGCTATTTTTTTACCAAAGAGCCGGTTAATTTAAATATTAATCAGCAAAAGGATAATCAAGTTAATAAAGTGCCGCAGTCTGCGAAAGATTTTGAACCGGTAGAGCCAATAAACCAACTTTCGGCAGTGGAACAAACTTTAACGGTTGTGGCCAGGAATTTTTCCGAAAAATACGGCAGTTATTCCACTGATAGTAATTTTACCAATTTGGAAGAAGCCAAGCTTTTAGCCTCGGCCAAGCTTTCATCAGAACTTCAGCAAGTTATAGATACCGCTTCTGTTGATGATAATTTTTACGGCGTTACTTCTAAAGCTTTAAAGGTTACCATTTTAGATTTAGATGAAAGTTCCGGCACAGGCCAGGTAGAGGTTAATATGCAAAGGCAAGAAACCAAAGAAGGCATGGACGATTTTGTTTATTACCAAAAAATATTTTTATCATTAATCCGCTCGGGCAAAACTTGGTTGGTAGATACAGCCCAGTGGCAATAAGAAAAATTTATTATAATAATTAACATAAAAAAATATGGGTTTTGAAACGCATTCATTAGATCAGGGGGGAGATACATTAGTAATGGAAAATTATTTGGAGGACAGGGATTCATTTGAAAACGTAGCCAAAGTTGAGTCTCAGCCTATAAATGATGAATTAGTTGAACATTTGAACTCACTTGAATTAAATGGCAATTTTTCTGAAGAAGTTGCTGAAGTTGAAGATGATAATGAGTTTGATAAAGAAATCCAAGTAGAAGCAGAAGATGAACCTGGCGAGCTAAAAAAAATTGAAAATCTAGATGATCTTTCCAAAGAAGTCTCTCAAAGGTTATTAGATGACCTTTTGAGCTTCGGTAAAGAAAAAGTTCCTTCACGGGCAATTGAGGTTTTGGAAGAAAAATTGCTTCCAGTTATAAATGATATTATTGAAGAAAATGTAAGAAAAGTTCCTGATAATTTAGCTGAAAATATAGATGGTTTAATTAAGAAGGTTAAAGATAATCTTCCAAAAGAATTTGGAGATATTTTGGAAAAACTCAACCTTACTTCATTAGGAGATAGTGAAAGCAGGGAAAAGTTTATAAAATTTAGCTCTTGGGCTTTGGATCTGGTTCCTATTGTAGGGCCGGCTAAAATGATGACAGAATCTATGAAAGGTAAAACTTTAGACGGTGAAGATTTAAGGGGCTGGAAAAGATTAATGCATGGCGTAGAAGGCGGTGCTTTCATGGCGCTTGATCTGGTTGGCGCTGGAGCCATACAAAAGATTGCCAAGGCTAGCTCGCCCTCAGCTAAACTGTTAACCAGAGGCGCGGCTTATATGAGAAAGGCGGGAGTTAGCAGAGATACTTATTCAACTGTTTATAGAGCCGGTAGATTTTTAGAAGAAAATAAAGCTTTAACTAAATTTCTAGATAAGAAAGTAATTCATTTAATTAAGTTAAGAAAAATTGGATTTAAAGTCTAATTAAATAAACATGGCTGTTCAACAACCAAAAGTAGAGAACAGATATAGAAGAGAGTTTAACAAAAGTAAAAAAGATATATCACCCTCGCCTTCTTTTAAAACATCAGACGGATTTTCAGAGATTGGAAAAAAAGCTGTTGAGGATGGCAATTTAATTTATGAAAATAAAAAAAGAAGAACGTATAGAAAAATTAAAAGACTGGCTCAAGCAGCTGAACTGGGTTTAAGTTTATATGGCGCTGGCGGTTCAACTGGTGATATATCTAAGGCAATTGGGACAACTGCCGGAGAAATGGCAGAAGGAGAGGGTCTTGGAAAGGGTTTAAGATCTGCAGGTTCAAACCTTGCAGGGTATTCAGCAGCAAAGAAACTGGCTAAAAAGAAATATTCGATTGCGAAATCATCTGCAGCGGGCGGTGCTATTGCTGAAGCATTAAGAGGGGGCAGTATATCTGATATTGCTAAAAGTTCTTGGAGTTGGGTTGTATTAAATATTTCATTTAAGGCGTTATGGACAGTAATATATTACATTCCGGCAATTATTTATTTGAATTTTCATTATTTTATGAATAAGATTGGTTTTAGGAAAATTTTTGGTGAAATGATATTAATTCAAAAGATTGGTTTTTTTGCTGCAAATTTTTTGTTTTTTATAGGATTTTTAATACTTATGGTATTAGTTTATTATATATATGATCTGATCGCGTCCTCTTTTATATTTCAGGCTATAGAGGGTTTGAGTGATACAGAATCAGTTTATAAAACAAGATATAAATAAAATTATTTTGAGGAATTAATTTTTTAATTTAACTTATATGAATGATAAGGTAAAAAGAATAATAGTTATAGTAACCTTTATTTTAATAGTGATTGGTTTAGCTTATGCTATTTACTATTTATTTTTTAAGCCCATAACCCCGGAAAGGCCATCTGTTGTAACGCCTTCTGCACTTGATCCCGGCCAACTGCCCGGAGTAACCATAGGAAATATTAATCAAATCATTTCCAATATTAACGGCAGCTTGCCTTCTATTAGCCGTATTCCAGAGGGCGAAGACGTCTCTAAAACTGCCAATGGCAGCTATACCAAGGTTAATACGATTGTTAAAAGTAAATTAAATAGCCCTAAAATTACAACAGATGGAGCCTTTAATTATTTTAATGATCAGGACGGCCGTTTTTACCGTATGAATGCCGACGGTTCTATTATTAAGCTGGCTGACCAAAGATTTTTTGCCGTATCTAACATAATTTGGTCTAATGATTCTGATATGGCTATTTTAGAATATCCTGACGGCTCCAATATTATTTATAATTTTTCCGAAAATAAACAGTACACGCTACCACAGGAATTTCAGGATTTTGATATTGCCTCCAACGGAAATAGTTTAGCTGCCGAAGTAATAGGCCCCAAAGAAGAAAATAATTGGATAGTTACAGCAGATAGTGATGGCACTAATATTCAGTTTATAGAAAGGATAAGCGACCAGTCTGCCAATGTGGATATAAATATTTCTCCCAATAATCAGGTTGTAGCTTTGTTCAGGAAAAACACCGGAGCAAATAGCCAAGAGATTATTTTTATCGGCAAAAACCAGGAAAATTTTAAATCCTTAACAACTTATGGCAGAGGGTTTGAGGGCCAGTGGACACCCGACGGCAATCAGCTTTTATATAGTGTGTATAATGAAGATAACGGCTATAAACCAACTTTATGGGTGGCAGAATCTAGCGGAAATAGGATTGGCTTAAACAACGCCAGTTTGGGCCTAGAAACTTGGCCCAGTAAGTGTACTTTTTCTGAGGCGGGTAATAAAGCTTATTGTGGGGTGCCTGATAGCCTGCCTACCGGCAGTGGAATTTATCCTGATTTGGCTGCCGGCAGCTTTGATTCTTTTTACGAAATAGATTTGCAAACAGGCCAGAATACAATTTTAGCTTTGCCAGTAGGAGACCAGATAGGCTATTCTGCCACTAATGTTTTTCTTTCTCCAAATGAAGATGTTTTATATTTCCAAGATTATTACACCGGTTATTTACAAAGTATAGATTTAGAATAAGTCGCATATTGTTTATCGTATATCGTTTAACTAGATACACGATACAAGCTACACGATATTATGTCAGAATACAACTTATCTTCAAAACAAGAAAACCTTATTTTTAAATTATTATTGGCTATCCTTTTGGCCTTTGTTGTTTTGATTATTGTAAGGTATTTTGTCGGTATCAATATACTTAAAGATAGCGAAGAATATTTAGAGTCTTTAAAAAGGGTTTTTTTCCAGGCCCAGCAGCCGGCATTATCTGAGCCAGTTTTTAAAATTACCGATCCCCGTTTAGGAAGCTCCGAGGCCGAACATTTAATAGTTATGTTTGCCGATTTTCAGTGCCCTTATTGCGCTGATAGCTTTGAAGTTTTAATGAATTTAGTGGCTAAATATCCCAATAATTTTGTAATTGTTTGGAAAGATTTAGCGAACCCTTTACATCCTCAGGCAACTTCGGCAGCTGTGGCGGCCAGATGCGCCCAAAATCAGGGAAATTTTTGGGATTACAGCGCTTATCTTTTTGCCAACCAAGAAAGCTTAGGTGATAAGCTTTATTTGGGCGTAGCTGAAAATTTAGATTTGAATTTAAATGAATTTAACCAATGTTATTCGGCACAGCAAACCTTGACTTTAGTAAATGACGGCTATAACGAGGGCCAAAGCTTGTTAATAGATGGCACGCCTTACTTTTTTATTAATGGCCAAAGAAAAAGCGGTTTAATAAGTTTAGCCGAACTGGAAAAAGTTTTAGAATAAGTAATACTTTTACATCTATTAGACTTGATAAAAAAAGTGGTGTTGGGTAAAATAAAAATATAAAGATATGAATGATACAAAAAATATGTCCGCCAAAGGCGGATCCGCCTTTGGCGGAAAAAGAAAGTATATTATCTCTTTAATCCTTATAGTTGTTATTTTTGGCTTGTCATTTTCTTTTTTAAATTTGCAGGAAGTTTCTGCTAAACCGCTTTTGGATAGTATTTTTGGCACTGATTCTAATCAACCCGCAGAATTTACGCCCAATTTAACCATTCCGGGGTCAATTTTTAAACGGGGCGAAACCTTAACCATTGATACCACCGATAATGAAGGTAATTATATAAGCGGTAATTTAGCAGGAGAATATATTGCGGCCTTGTATAAATTTTTTGTGGGCATAGCCGGCATTATAGCCGTTTTAATGATAGCCATAGGCGGTTTTATTTGGCTGTTTTCCGGCGGCAGCCCGGATAAAATTAATGCAGCCAAAGAAACGATATTTGGGGCCATAATGGGCCTAATGTTGGCTTTAGGGTCTTATGTTATTCTTTATACTATTAATCCACAATTGGTGGATTTTAAATTGGCTATACCTATTGTAGAAAAAGCTAGCATAACCGAGGTAAAATATTGCTCTTTGGCTAAGTTTGAAGCAGCGAATGCAAAAGATTTTTATGGTAATTGCGGTTTCAGTTTTAATTTAAATATAAGTGCTTTAGATGATGAGCGAGGCTGCGTTTTTACTAGGTGTGAATCTCCTGATAAAGTTTGCATAAAAGATGGCTTTAGTAGCCATAGCTGTAAAGGCAATCTAAGATTAACAACTTTAGGAAATACTGATCCAAAATGGGCGGATGAGGAATTCATTGTTAGGAATATTTTAAGTGATGAAAAATTTGACTGTGGCAATGTTTATATAGCTGATACTCAAGATGGATCAAGCCGGCACATAGGCAGCTCTTGTGCACAAGACAATGAATCTGAATCTTATTGTGTAATAGAAAATGGTTTAGATATAGTTGAACCTTTTCCTAATGGTGATTTTGAAGAATATAAAAAGGTTAATTCATATTGTGGCAATTAAATAATTTAGCAAAAAGAAGACCGGCTTGCATATTGCAAACCGGTTTTTGAGTTCATACTTCATTGCTAAGCCTGAACCAATTCAAGCTCCCGAGCAATTTCGCCGCTGTTGCGGAAGTTTTGCATCGTTAACACATGAATTTTATGGCTGTCATGTGCACTTTGACAGCCAAAAGATGCAAAGACTGTTGTGCCAGCGAGGCTTCCGTTCAGTTCAAAGCCAATGATTTGAGCACTTTGACCTTGTAGCGGTACCTGCTCAGCCTTAGTTGGCGTGAATGATCCGAAGATATCAACTTCGGTTTTTTGGAACCCTGGATATTCATCCTCAACTTCTTGAATACTCGTAAAGTGAGGTAGACTGCCTGTCTCCACTCTTGGGGGAGATTGCGCAACGTTTTCGTCCATTTGAACCCTCGGTTTTAGGTAAAGATGAGTTGAATACTCAACCAAGAAAAATGAAGAAAACTTAGGGTGAAGCACGTGGCATAAACCCTCCCTTTTTTTGAAGTTGTTTTGTATCTATTTAAAGAACGTGGTGGTTAAAGTTAGAGGATAGGCAACTGGGACGAGGGTTCAGTCCAACCCAGTTATTTACGTGCAAGTTTGGAAGCCCATTTTGTCGGGTGTAGACTTCTGTTGCCTTGCGTGTAAACTTCAGCCTATCCTCATCAATACCAAATATTATATACATAAAAAATGGATTTGTCAAGCTAACAAAAGCCTACCTTAACCTGTCATTTCGAGCTCCGCCGAGAAATCCCGTTGCAAATTAGCACGTACTAGATATTACGGGATCCCTTCGCTTCCCCGCCGAATCGGCGGGTTCGGTCGGGATGACAAAAGGGGTAGGCTTTTTAGATATAATACGAGCAAATTACAGATATCTTCGGATTTATCATTAATTAATTATTCAGGATGAATGTTGGTTTTTATATTGAATTTATCAATAACTTCGGGATTGTCTTTAATTAGTTCCTCCAGGGCTTCTTTGGTTTCGGCAATTAATTTTGCATCAGCAAAAGTAGCCATTCTAAATTGGGCTAAAAAGCCAGATTGGGCCGTACCGGTAAAACTGCCGGAACCTCTAAGCTTTAAATCTTCTTCAGCCAGTTTAAAACCGTCAAAGCAGTTAACTAAAGTTTTTAGCCTATCTACAGATTTTTTGGTGTTGGAATCAGAAAATAATAAACAGTAAGCTTGGAAGCCGGCCCGGTTAACCCTGCCTCTAAACTGATGCAATTGTGAAAGGCCAAACCTTTCGGCCGATTCAATAACCATTACACTGGCGTTGGGTACGTTAACTCCTACTTCTATTAAAGAGGTTGCCACTAAAATATTAATTTCCCCTTCAGTAAATTTATTCATTACCTCCTCTTTTTCTTTGGGCTTTAACCTGCCGTGGAGCAAGCCAATTTTAAGCTGTGGAAAGATTTTTTCGGAGAGCTTATTATATTCTTCGGTGGCAGATTTTACCCCCAGCTTATCAGATTCTTCTATTAACGGGCAGATTACAAAAGCCTGCCTGCCTTCATTAATTTTTTCCAAAATAAATTCATAGGCTTTGTCTCTTTGCAGGGGCTCTATTAATTTAGTAATAGGTTTTTTTCTGCCGGGCGGCAGTTCATCAATAATGGATAAATTTAAATCACCATAAATAGTTAAAGCCAAAGTGCGGGGGATTGGCGTTGCTGTCATAGAAAGCAGATGAGGCGTAGTTTTAGAATCGCCTGATTTTTCCCGCAAGGCCTTCCTTTGTTCTACGCCAAAGCGGTGCTGCTCATCAATAATTACCAATTCTAAATTTTTAAAGTCAATTTTTTCTTCTAACATAGCGTGGGTGCCCACCACCAGATTAATTTCTGCGGCATCAATTAATTTAGCCAACTTGGCTTTAGTAAGTTTTGAAGTTTTTTTATCGGCAGTATTATAAGTAAAGTGTTTGTTTTTAGTAAATAGGCCAATAGTGCAGTTAATTGGTTTTAATAATTCCTGCAGGGTTTTAAAATGCTGGCTGGCTAAAATTTCTGTAGGTGCCAGCAGGGCAGTCTGTTTTTTATTTAAAGTAGCAGAAGCAATGGCTAGGGCTGCCACTACAGTTTTGCCCGAACCAACGTCGCCTTCCAACAGGCGGTTCATTGGCTTAGTTTTTTCCATATCCTGCAGGATTTGCCAGGCTGACTTTTTTTGGGCGCCAGTTAATATAAATCCTAAGTTGCTGACAATTTTTTTGGTTTCCTCTTCCTTAAACTTTAAAGCTTTAGCCACACTGGACTCGGCATCTTTTTTTAATAAATAATTTTGCAAATGGAACCCTAAAAGCTCATTAAATTTTAGACGCCTGGTGGCTGTTTCTATTTCAGCTTTATTTTCCGGAAAATGAATTGTTTTTAAGGCCGTAGTTAGATCGGATAATTGGTATTTTGTTTTAAAACTGGCCGGTAAAATATCTTCTATCTTATCAATAATAGCCATCGATTGCTTAGTTAAAAACCTTAACTGTTTTTGGGTTAAGCCGCTGGTTAAAGGATAAATAGGCACCAGCCTGGCCGTATGGGTAGTTTCAGTTGCAACTTTTTCATAAGAAGGATTTTGGAAGGTTAATGAAAACAAATCGCCCATTACTTTTCCGGAAAAATAAACTTCATCGCCATTTTTTAAAGTTTTAGCAATATAAGGCTGCCTAAACCAAATAGCTTTTATGGAACCTGTTTCATCTGTTAAAAAGCATTCTGTAATTACCATTTTTTTTCTAGGGGAGCGTTTATTGGTTAAAAGTTCAATTTTACCTCTTACGGTTGTAATGTCGCCCGGCTTTAGATCAGCTATATTTTTTAAATTAGAAAAGTCATCATATCTAAAAGGGAAATAATGAATTAAATCAAAAGTATTAAAAACACCCAGACGTTTAAGCCTGGAGGCTACGGTTTTACCTATTCTGGAAAGATTTTCTACAGGAGTATCTAATAAAATCATGTTTTGATTTTAGCAAATAATGGCATAAAAAAATAGTTATTATATTAAGTAGGGTTGACATAATTAAGGAAATATGATATTATCTACTATTATCGTATTTTTAGAGTCTAGCTAAAAGGTTCAACTAAGTAAGGAGGGTAGTACAGTGAGCGCACCAACATATCTTGTTGCAAAAATTCGGTTATCAAACGATGAAGGGTGGTTGAGGATTCTTTATGAACCATCCCAGGGTAACTATGAAAAGCCTTCAGCGAATGCAATCAGAGTACTTTCGCTTAAGAAGGTTATTCTATCCCATGAAGATTGTGGTCTAATCAATTTGACATTGATACCGGGATGCAAAAAAGTTGTATTTTGTCCGCATTGCGGTCTTCGTCTTTCTGTGCCATCCAGGACTAATGCGGTTGGCCAACTCAAAAGAGCTTTAGAGAGTAAGTGATAACATAACACTTACTCTTTTTTTATTTTAAAAAAACAACCAAATTTTTTGGCAGTTTTTTAAAATCATAATTGGCGTCCCCGGGAGGAGTCGAACCTCCGACCTTAGGCACCGCAAGCCTACGCTCTATCCAGCTGAGCTACGGGGACAAAAAACTCACTTCTTTTAAGTGAGTTTAATTTATTTAATTTGATTTGTCTAGAGTTTTAATATTTTTCTAAAAGCTTCAGAAGCAGGCTCTTCTTCTTTTTCTAAATTTTCTTCTAAAAATTGATTTAAGATTTCTCTGATTTCTAAAGGATTTTGGTTTTCTAAGGGAACTATCAATCTAGGCTTGGCTATTGATTTAAATTCAACGTATAAATTTTTAATCTCCGGTGGCTTATAGATTATGTAGTAATACCTTATTGTTTCAAAGTCATAAAATTTATCGTTTACAATAAAGCCGTCTTCGGTTATGGAAAAGGTTATTTGATCAGGTTCATATCGATTTCTCATTAATAATATAATGGCGCTGATTATTATAATAATGGCAAACAAGAAATTTACGGTTACCAAAGCATAAATTAAAAATAATAAAAAAATAATAAAAGCAATAAAATACCAACTTTTATTTCTTTGTGGTTTTTCAAATTCAGCGAAGTTCCATTTAGCTAAAACTTCTCCGCGGTCTAAATTTTCTTCTTCCATGAGATAATTATATAATAGTTATATAATATTGACAAATAGCTGGTTTAGTACTATATTACATCAAGTCAATAAAATTTAATAGAAAAAGTATTACGGAGAGTTACCCCTGCCTGCCGGCAGGCAGGCAAGTGGCTTATAAATTTATTCACAGGGCAGGAAAGATAAGTAAATGTTTTATGTTTATGTCCTTCAAAGTTTAATTGACGGACGGCTGTATAAAGGTTATACAAATAATCTAGATAAAAGAATAAGACAGCATCAATTAGGCTATGTTAAATCAACTAAGTTTTACAGACCTTGGAAGATGGTATATTATGAAGTTTGTTTAAACTATAATGATGCTATAGCCAGAGAAAAATTTTTTAAGTCAGGAGAAGGTAGAGAGTATCTAAAAAATAAATTGGAAAATTATACGGAGAGTTACCCAAGTGGCTTAAGGGGACGGTTTGCTAAACCGTTAGGTCGTCTTTTAGGCGGCGCGAGGGTTCAAATCCCTCACTCTCCGCCACCCCCCCCTAAATTATTATGATGCAAATGCTATTTTGGGGTGGCGCCCAATTCGCCTCTGGCGAATTGGAAAGGAGGAATTTGATTGAAGCTGGAGCAGTTGAGCTTTGCTCGAATGCGAAAGCATAAAAGCGAATTCCGACGTGGAGAGGTGCCAGAGTGGTTGAATGGGACAGTCTTGAAAACTGTTGAGCCTGTTAAAGGGTTCCGTGGGTTCGAATCCCACCCTCTCCGCCATAGCCGTCTATTATAGACGTCTTTTTTATTTGGCAGACTTTTGCTATAATAAAAGTCCGCTAATAATTAATTCAAAAAGATATGGAAAATGAAGTTAAAAATAGGCCGGCTTTAATCGGCCAAAAAGTTGAAGATTTAGAATTTGAAGTCTATCAAGCAGACCAAATTAAAAAAGTTAAACTTTCAGATTACCAAGGCAATTGGCTGATTTTATTTTTTTACCCGGCTGACTTTACATTTGTCTGCCCTACAGAACTTAAAGAAATGGCCGATATGTATGAAGAATTTACCAAGTCAGATGCAGAAGTTTTAAGTGTCAGCACCGATACAGTATTTGTCCATAAAGCCTGGCATGATAATTCCGAAGCAATAGGCCAGATTAAATTCCCCATGGCTGCCGATCCAACCGGTAAAATTTGTAAATCATTTGGAACTTATATAGAAGCTGAGGGTTTGTCACTTAGGGGTAGCTTTATTATTGATCCAGATGGCGTTATCCAGGCTTACGAAGTTCATGATAATAACATCGGCAGAAGCGCTGCAGAATTATTCAGAAAATTACAGGCTGCTATTTTTGTAAAGCAGCACGGCGGTGAAGTTTGTCCGGCTAACTGGAAACCGGGTGAGAAGACTCTTAAGCCCGGTTTGGATTTGGTAGGAAAGATTTAGATTTCGTAAAGACAAGCCATAATCCATAAACTATGACCGATGACTTAGTTAGTTGTCGGAAGAAATATTTATAATTAAACATTTAATCATATGAAATATGAATTACCCAAATTGTCATATCCCTATGACGGCCTGGAGCCATATTTTGATGCTCAAACCATGGAAATCCATCATAGTAAGCATCATCAGGCATATACCGATAAAATGAACGGAATTTTAGAAAAATATCCGGACTTGTCAGAAAGCCCGGAAGAGTTGATGAAAAAGCTTGATTCTTTATCTATGGAAGAAGCTGACAGGCAAGCTTTCAAAAATAACGGTGGCGGGTATATTAATCATAATCTGTTTTGGAAATCTATTGATCCTAATAATCAAGCTGATGAAAGTCTGGTGGAAGAAATTAAGTCAACTTTTGGATCTATAGAAGCTTTTAAAGAAAAGTTTAATCAAGCCGCCACTAGCCAATTTGGTAGTGGTTGGGCTTGGTTGGTAAAGAATAAAGAAGGCCAGTTAGAAGTTTATTCAACCTCCAATCAAGATTCACCATTACTTAAAGGACATGAACCGATTTTTTGTTTGGATGTTTGGGAGCATGCTTATTACCTTAAGTATCAAAATAAACGTCCGGAATATATAACCAATTGGTGGAAAGTACTAAAGCTTATTTAATTTAAAGAAGTCTGGGTTAATCCTTAGCTATAGTTAATCCCCAGACTTTTTTTGCACCCGAATTTTTTAAAACTTTAGCCACTTCTTCCAGAGTAGAGCCGGTAGTTACCACATCGTCAATTAGAATTATCTCTTT
The DNA here is from genome assembly GCA_964588165.1 of uncultured Gammaproteobacteria bacterium. Lineage (GTDB taxonomy): Bacteria > Patescibacteriota > Patescibacteriia > UBA1558 > UBA10009 > CAZPMS01. The sequence continues at coordinate 42,383 of CAZPMS010000004.1, read as the reverse complement.
ATCCATAATCAGGTTAGGTTTATTAACCATAAAAGCATTTTTTATATTTTGCTGGCGTTTTTTCTTAGTTAAGCCAACTTGATGAGGAGTATTTTTTCGTCTGGTAACAACATCAGCCGCCAATTCTAAATTAAAGTGTTTAGCAAATGGCTGGGCAATTAATTCCGACTGGTTAAAGCCACGATCAAGATATCGTTTTTTATTTAAGGGAACAGGAATGATAATAGGGACAAGGGACAAGCCACTGGTAACTAGGGATTTCTGGTAGAATTTAATTAATAGTTGAGCGAGGGGTTTTGCCAGTGTTTTTATAAATCTAAATTTTAGTAAATGAATGGCTGACTGTAGAGGTTTATCTTTATAGCCAGCTGCTGAAAAAACACCGTCCAAATAAGTGAGAGGATGTTCAAAAGGTTTAGTTTTTGTTTTAACTTTAATTTTATTAAAACATCCGTTACACAAATAAACGTCTTCCTTGTTACAACCAATACACTCTATAGGGAATAGTAGGCTGAGTAATGTGTTGATTGATTTTTGGAGAATATTTTTGAGATTCATAAGGTTTTTGACGGTAACAATTCATAAACAATAATCCATAATCTATAATCCTTTTTTATTTTTGTTTTTATAGTGGTATTTAATAATCATTTTATTTATATCAATTATTAAATGATTATATTTTTTATCTAATTCTTTATGTTTTTCTTTATCTAAATAAAGTAGTTTTTTAGCAATTAATAAATGACTTCATGTTTCTTCAGCTTCTGCTCTAGCAATGTAGAGAACTCTAATTTTATCTTTGTAAAAGTATCTGCCGTAACTTTCCGCAAAGTTGGCAATTATTGAGTTCGCCGACCTCCGGAGTTGAGAAGTTAGAGCATACTTTTCTTCGGTTGGAAAATTTTTTGAAATCAAGTATATTTCCTCGACCATTTTTGCTCCAGTTTGCCAAACTGGCATATCATAGAAGTTTTTGTAGAACATATGGTTAATGGATAATAATAAAAATAAAAAACAGAATCAAAAATATTTGACCCTGCAATATTTATTTTAATATTTTAGTTTTTAATACCTACTTATCAAAAATAATTTTATCTTTTGCCGTCCCAACTTTAATTATATCACCAGCTTTAAATTTATCACTCAACAGCTGAGAAGCTATAGGATTTTCTATTTTTTCTTGAATAGCTCTTCTTATGCCCCTGGCGCCTTCTTCTGCAGTAAAACCTTGTTCAACAATCAGTTTCATTACTTTTTGGCTCACTTTTAAGGTATAGTTTTGTCGGGCGATTCTTTGGGTAAGCTCTTCCAGTTGAAGTTTGCTGATTTCCAGTGCGGCCTTTTCATCCAAAGGCTTAAAAATAACCACTTTGTCTAAACGGTTTAAAAATTCCGGTTTAAAAGTATCTTTTAAGCCGGCCTGGATTTTTTCCTCTAAAATCATATAGTCATCAATTAATTTCTGCTGGTCAGTTTTATCTTTAGTGCCAAAACCTAAAGAGCTAAAGCGGTTAAATTCCGAAAGGCCAATATTAGAAGTCATTATTATGATAGTATTTTTGAAATTAATTTTTTTACCAACAGCATCCGTAATGTGCCCGTCTTCTAAAATCGGCAGTAGCAAATTAAAAACTTCTGGGTGGGCTTTTTCAATTTCATCAAATAAAACTACGCTGTAAGGCCTTTTTTTAACAGCATCAGTCAGCTTGCCTTGTTCTTTGTAACCCACATAACCGGCTGGGGCCCCAATTAATTTGGAAATATTAAAAGATTCGGCAAACTCCGACATATCAATTCTAATTAAGGCATCTTCATTTTCAAAAACTTCCCGTGCCAGTACTTTAGCAGTTTCGGTTTTGCCAACTCCGGACGGGCCTAAAAATATAAATGAAGCTATTGGTTTATCGGGATGGGAAAGTCCCACTCTGGAACGCCTGATGCTTTCGGCCAGTTCTTTAATAGCTTTATCTTGGCCGATAATATATTTCTGTAAAGTACTTTCCAGCTCTAAAAGTTTTTGTTTTTCTTCTAAAATAAGTTCAGAAACAGGAATTTTTGTCATCCTGGATAAAACCATGGCAATATCTTTCCGGGTAATGGTGCCTAAGATTTTCTTTTTTTCTTTTTCCTCCTGTTTTTTATAATCATCCAGCTTTACTAAAATATCTTCTTCTTGGTTTTTGAATTTAAGTGCTTCGTCAAATTTTTCTTCTAAAATTAAAAGCTCCTTATTTTTTTGGATTTTTTTCAGCTCCAACTCCAGTTTTTTTATGGTTTTAACCAAGCCGTTTTTAGTTTCTTCTACCTTAATTTTTGCAGCAGCTTCATCAATTAAATCTATGGCTTTATCAGGCAAAAATTTATCAGTTAAATATCTAACCGAAAGTTCTATGGCAGCTTCTATAGCATCATCAGAAATTTTAACTTGGTGGTATTTTTCGTAATTTTTTTTAATTCCTTTTAAGATATCTCCGGTTTCTTCTGGGCTGGATTCCACAATTATAATCGGCTGGAATCTCCTTTCAAAGGCCGGATCAGACTCTATATGTTTTTTGAATTCTTCCGTGGTAGTGGCGCCGATAAGCCTTAAATTGCCCCGGGCCAGTTCCGGCTTAAAAAGGTTAGCAGCATCCAAAGAGCCTGTGGCATTGCCAGCTCCCATTAAAGTGTGGACTTCATCAATAAATAAAATTATATTGGGATCGCTTTTAACTTCTTCTATAATTTGTTTTAACCTGTTTTCAAATTCGCCCCTGTACATGGTGCCTGCTAAAGTAGAGCCCAGGTCTAAGTTTAAAATTCTTTTATTGGCTAAAACATCCGGTACTTTATCCTCATTAATTCTTTTGGCCAAACCCTCTACAATAGCAGTTTTACCGGTACCGGGATCACCCAATAAAATAGGATTATTTTTAGTCCGCCTGGAAAGGATTTGGATTAAGCGGTCAATTTCCAACTCTCGGCCTATTACGGGATCAATATTTGCCTGAACGCTCTTTTCAGTTAAATCAATGGCAAAATTACTTAAGGCAGAATCGTTATCCGGCCTTAAGTTATCAACCATAACTCTTTCTAAAGAAGATTCATTCGGCAGCTCGGTTTTACCGGATGTAAGGTCAGAAAATTTTGAAGTGCTTTTTAGGATAATTCTTAGGTGGTTTTGTAATCCTTGAGGGTTTATTTTATTTTCATTAAAGAAATCTGAAAGTAATTTTTCAGTTGAGCCAATTAAACTAAAAAGCAGGTGTTCTGTGCCAATATATTTGTGCTGGTTTTGAAAAGCTGTTTTAACGGCCCTTTCCAGAATTATTTGTGACTGCTTAGAAAGAACAGGCAAGGCTTTTGTGGTAGTTTGGGCCACTTGATGGTTATTTAGAATTTCTAAAACAGACTTAACTTTATCAGGGGTTAGTTTATTTTTATATAAAATAGATGCTCCAATACTGCCACGTTCATTAGCCAGGCAATATAAAAGATGGAGCGGCTCTATGGTTTGGTGGTGCAGGCCGGCAGCTACATCTTGGGCCAGAGTTAAAATTTTCTTTAAATGGCCGGTAAATTTTTTGAAGATTTCAGTTTCGTTCATAGGATATTTATTATAGATAAAATTGGCTATTTTTGTCAACTCATTTTAGGGCACGGTCCATCGTTTTTATTTATAAAGCAGAGGATAAATTCCTCTGCTTCGTTTTATATTAAAATATATTTTGTAAAAGCGAATCAGTTTAAAATCAAATATATTCCCGTAGACGAACCATAAAGGTTCTGTTACGGAGACAGGGGAGGATTGTATAAGCTTTGTTTTGGAGATGACTGATTATCACATCCCGCAGACGAACCTTTATGGTTCGTCGTTTTTTTCCTGCTATGCCATCTTTCTAAGTTTGGCAATTCTCTCATCAACTGGCGGATGGGTAGAAAATAAACCAGCCATTTTGGAAGCCGGTTTAAAAGGGCTGGCAATAAATAAATGTGCTGTGGCATGATTGGCCTTTTTAGTAGGTTGATTATTATTTTTAATTTTTTCCAGGGCCCTGGCCAGGCCTTCCGGGTACCTGGTTAATAAAGCTCCGGAAGCATCAGCTAAATATTCTCTTTTTCTGGAAACTGCCAATTGAATTAGGCTGGCAAAAATAGGGGAAAGAATAGCTAAAGCAATTCCTGCAATCATCAAGATTGCCCCTAAATTACCGCCTTCACGACTGTTTCTTTTGCCGCCAAATATGAATTGGGCTCTTAAAAAGAAGTCGGCCATTAAAGTAATTATGCCTACGCAAATAATTACAATCATCATCAGCCTAATATCGTAGTTTTTAACATGAGCTAACTCGTGGGCAATTACGCCTTCCAATTCTTCATTCTCCAATTTATCAATAGCACCGGTAGTAACAGCTACAGAAGCAAGTTCCGGCTTTCGGCCGGTGGCAAAAGCATTAATATTGGGATCGTTCATTATATAAACTTTAGGCGTTGGCACGCCAGCAGTAATACAAAGATTTTCTACCATCCGGTAAACATAAGGGTTAGCCTCTTTATTAATTTGCTTTGCACCAGCCATTGCCAAGGCCACCTTATCACCTTTAAAGTAACTGAATAGATTCATAACTATGGCAATAAATACGGCAATAGCCACCCCATTGTAGCCAAAATTGTAAGCTTCAGAAAAAATCCAACCAAGGCCAACAATCACTACAAAAAAAATAATCATCAGTAACCAAGTTTTTCTTTTGTTAGAGTCAATTTGAGAATACATAGTTAGTTTAAATAACGCAGATTTAAAACGCGGATATTCGCAGATTTTTCACAGATATGATGGTCCGTGCTTATCGGCGTCAATAATCCGCGTAATAATTAAAATTCAACTTTAACGTTTTCTTTTTCTTTCTTTTCAATTTCAAAAAATTCCCGTTTCTTAAAGCTAAGCATGCCGGCAACTAAATTATTAGGGAAAATTTCAATCTTGGTATTAAAGTCTCTAACATTGCCGTTGTAAAACCTTCTGGCCGCTTGGATTTTATTTTCAGTATCAGAAAGTTCATCTTGGAGTTTGGCAAAATTTTGTGAAGCTTTAAGGTCGGGATAATTTTCTGCTACGGCAAATAAAGATTTTAAAGTTTCTGAAAGCATATTTTCTGCCTTGCCTTTAGATTCCGGCGTTTTGGCATTCATGGCATTTGCCCTGGCTTTGGTAACATTTTCTAATAGCTCTTTTTCGTGTTTAACATAACCTTTTACCGCTTCTACTAAATTTGGAATCAGATCATACCTTCTTTTTAATTGGACATCAATATCAGACCAAGCTTCTTCTACTCTTATTTTAAGCCTAACCAAAACATTATAAATGCCAATAAGCCAGAAAAATATCAGTACAATTAAACCTAAAATTATCCAAAGAATGTTTTCCATATTTTTATATATTTATTTAATTATTTATTAAAGGTGGCGCTTTTGGAAGATTATTAGTAAAAATTGCTGGTGAATCTCCGTTACCGTTTTTTATTAAAGGTGGCGCAGTTTCGGGCAGAGTATTTTCCGGTGATTTAGTGTCAACATTTTCGGGTATATTATCCATTGGCTGGGTTTGGCATTTGTTACTATCTAATAAACATGGGTATTTAAAAATTAACCAGGCAATAGTTAATAATAAAACAACTATTATCATTATAACAATTGATTTGACAAAAGTAGTTTGTTTATGTTGTTCCATAAGTTGTTTTTAATGCGGATTTATTATACAATTTAGATAATAAATAGTCAAAAACCATTTTAATAATCAAAAAATTTTAAATTATAAATTTATGAAAAAAACAATTTTTATTATTTTGTCATTTTTTTTGGCATTAAGCTTTATTACACCAACAGTAAAAGCTGATGTTTGGGAGCCGCCTCCCAGTAATCCACCGACTGGCAATAGGCCTAGGCCAATTGATGTAAGTAGCGATCCACAAACTAAAGCCGGAAACTTAACCATTCAGGGCGAATTGGCCGTAGACTCATCGGCAACTTTTAATAATACTATTAATGTAACTGGCAGCCCCAGCCATGATTTTGCTGGTTCTTTAATTAACTTTACTTCTACTGTTCAGTCAGCTTTAAATATAGAAGCCAATTTAACAAGAGTAGAGGCTGAATCAGATTCAGTAGTAGTTATTGATAATTCGGATAATACAGCAGATGCGGCCATTAGTTTATTGGTTACTAATACAGGTATGGCCGGTAGCGTGGCATTGCAATCGCAAAATACTACGGGTGGCTGGTCCGGTTATTTTTATGGACCGTTTGGTATAGAAGATGGAAATTTTTTAATTAATAATAATCCTTTAGGCGGTAGCGGATCCGGACTTAGAATTATATCCAATATTGCCAGCACCCATTATAACTGGAAAATTGGTGCCCAATCGGCAATTGGCGGTTTGGATTTTACCCGTTCTGATGCTATTGGCGGAACAACCTTTACTTCGCCAAAGATGGTAATAACTAATGATGGCAAAGTGGGCATAGGAACAGATAGTCCGGGAAATGTAGAATTGTATGTTTATGGGCCTGGCCGTCAAACAGCTTTAGTTGAGTCAACAAATAACAATGCTGAATTTAAGTTGCTTGTAGGTACGGAGAATGGCTATTTTTATCTTGATAATGCAACTAGCGATTTTTTTATAACAGCCAGTAGAGACATTATTATAAACCCGGCAAGAGCTACTAATTATGTTGGAATAAATACTCTTGCTGGTGAGAATCCAGCCTATGAACTGGATGTTAACGGCGACATTAATGTTTCTGATGAAATCTGTATTAACGGTGATTGTATAGCCAATTGGGCAGCAGTAGGCGGTGGTGATGGCTTATGGACTGATCAAGGCACTTATATATCTGCAGATAATACAACTGTAGCTAATGCAGTTAGAGTTTATGATGACGGCAATATAATTATTGAGCATCCAACATATCCAAGCTTAACGGCAAGATCTTCTGATACTAAAGCAGTACAATTAGGTATGTCTACCTGTAATACGTGTTTAAATTATAATGCTAATGATGGCGATAGTGTTTTAAGGGGAGTTGGCGCAACTACTGATGATTTAATTATTCACAGTAACAATGACCTGCTTTTTACTACCTGGGATGATACCTTGTCGCGTGAAGAAATAAGATTAACCGTAGAAAAGGATGGTAATTTGGTTTTAAACAATATGTTTATAGCTGGCTCAGCTTCACTAGATTTGGATAATGTATCAGATAATTTAATTTATGGAAATATTGATAGTGCTTCCATTGGCAGTTTGCTGTTATTACAAAATGAAAGTAATGATAGGTTTAAAATTGAATCAGACGGAGATACTTACATTGAGGGAACCCTTGTTGTAAATAATGGAGCTGTAAATACTGAAGGCTTTACTTTAAACAACGGCGATTTAGATTTAAATGATGGTGATATCACTTTTAACGACGGTTCAGCCAGGGCAGTCAGTATTGATGATTCTAGTACCACCGGTAATAATTTACAAATAACCGCTGGTGGCTCCAGCGTTTGTTTTTCTGGTGAAACAAGGATAAGCACTCCTAATGGCGTTACAATGATAAAAGATTTAAAAATAGGCGATACTGTTTTGGGTTATGATATTGAAGCTGATAAAAAGGTTGAGGTAAAAGTTTTAGATTTATTTTCAAGAAAAGCAAATTCATTTTATATTCTAAATAATCATATTCAAGTAACTCCTGAACATCCTTTTTATACCAGCAAAGGATGGAAAAAAGTTAAAGATTTAGCTATTGGTGATAAACTGTTTACAGCTGATGGTTGGTTAAAGTTAAGCAGTAAAGAAAAAGTTAACCAAGAACTGCTGGTTTATAATTTAAGCGTAGAAAGCCCCAATACTTATTTTGCTGAAGGAGTATTGGTCCATAACAAAGACCCGGAAGCAGACTATAATGGAGGCAGCCTTTATTTAAATGGTGGTCAAAAGCAGTTAAACGGTACCGATGGCGATGTTTTTTTGGCAAATTATAGGGGGAATGTTGGTATTGGGACAACAAACCCCTCATCAAAATTAGGCGTGAACGGGGATGTTAAAGTTTATGGCGGAATTTCAGTTAATGATGATAGTGGCTTTTCGTCTGCAGGAAGCGGAGATTTAACAGTTTGGGACGGTTTAGTAAAAATTTGTGATGAAGAAAATTGTGCCAATGGTTTAGCAACAGATGACGGCGATTTATATGTTGAAGATGATTTAGAAGTGGATGGTGATATGCGTTTGGGTGGCAATATCCAAAAATCAGATGGTGATACTGTAATTGAATTTAGCAATGGAAATGTAATTATTAATTTAGGCGAATAGTTATGAAAAAAACTTATTTAATTACAGGCTTAACCATAATTGCCTTATTATCTGTCGGTATTTATTTTATTTTTTTTGGATCAACCAGTATTGATCGCCAATTAAAGTTAGTTTATGCCAGAGATGCCGGCGACGGTGGTAGCGGAGCTTGTGCTGATAATTCTCAATGTCCAGGAGGAGAATTTTGTGCTTATTTTCCAACTTCTTGTGATTCTAATGATGATTGTTCATCTTGTATTAATCCTGTTTTTCCTTTTACGCCGGCAATTTGTACGCCTCCAGGCCTTTGTTACCTGCCTTTATTAGATGCTAATTGCGGTTCTTGTTTACTGGATAGTTTTGGCGGCGGCGGTAGTTCTGGTTATGGCCCGGATCCAGGTGGTGAAGAATGTGAAATTACAGATCCGGGTAATTTTACCAAGCTGGCCATTAAAGCACCGGGTAACGAAGATGTAGCTTTTTTTACTGAGCTGGGCGATTTAGCTATCTACGGTGTTGGCTGGTATCCTATTTTTAAAGAAACTTTACCTGCGGAGTTTAATGATTTAAAAAATAATGTAGATGGTTGTTCTGCTGATGGTGAACACTATTATTATGAAATAAAGAATGATGTTGGCGCTACCATAGCTATGTTTTGGTATTGTTCCAAAGATTGGTTTTTTCAGGGTCCGGAAGGTAGATTATATATTGCCGGTGCCGAAGTTATAGAAAATTTTGATATACCTGATGATGAACCGGCAGACCCAAATAATTTTGTAATCCATAGCAATAATTTCCCAGGTGCAGATGCTATGGCCTATTTTGATAATGATGGCAATTTGTATTTAAGGGGTTGTATTGATGAAAATTATAACCTACCTTCGGGCCTATAATTTTAAAAATAAATGAAAATTAGAATAATCACAATCTGCTTTACTTTATTGCTTGTGGCCGTTATTTCGGTTAAAGCCCAAGAAGCGCCGCCTGCTCCCACGGTGGCTTTTATTGGCGGAGATGATATTTTAAGTAATGGTGGAACTGATGATCCTTATGATTCACTTATTGTAATTGATATTACTGCATCTCAAGATATACCGGACGATATAGAACTCCAATATTCTACTGATGGCGGCGAGATTTGGTCTGATATAGATGCCAATTTTACAGTGATTAGTGTTAAGCGTGGAGTTTATTTTTGGTCCACTTCCAAAATTTATGCCCCAACTTTATTATTTAGAACCAGAACAGCCAAATCTGGTATTTGGAGCGAATATTTTCAGGCAGCTTTATCATTATCACATCGGGTAACTAATCATACTGCCACTTATTTTGTAGAAAGTTTTAATGATGAGATTTATAAAGGTTCGGCTACTAGTGATACTTGGGATACTGTAAGGGCTCTAGTAGAGTTGCCGCTTAATCCGCCTAAGTATCATCCTAATGGCAATGTTTTTTCTACTAATTTATTATCAGGAGTAAGTAATGATGATATTATAGGAGTTACTTTCCAACCGGTTCAATGGCCTTTTGGACATACTATGAAATACCAGGTTTCTAATAACGGTTCTGATTGGTATGGCGACACTAGCGGGCAGCCGCATAATAATATCTGGTTTGAATTTCCAGGTGAGTCTGTTCCGGATGCGGTTTATGTTCCTTTTTTGGGCAGCATAGGCAATGAGCTTTATTGGAAAGCCAGATTACAGACAACCAACACCAATGTTACCCCGCAGCTTTATCAAATGAGATTTGATTGGAACGAAAATAAAGTCCCTCTAGCTTGCTTTACGGTAGATCCGGCTTCATCCGATGTTGTGGATCAGGTATTTAGCTTTAACGCCAATTGCACTTCCGATTTTGAAGAAGATATTTCCGACTTGGATTTTAGATGGGATTGGGAAAACGATGCAACTTTTGACACTACTTGGGAAACGGACTTTAGAGGCTATATTAAAAGCCATGTTTATAATTCCACTTCCACTTTTACCATAAATTTAGAGGTTAGAGATTCTTTGGGTGAGATTGACAGTTATACAAATAGCATTAATGAGGAAGGCATAGAAGGCGCTATTGCCGGTTGGGCTTGGAGCTCTAATTACGGCTGGACATCCCTAAACTGCGATAATACTTATTTTGGTGCAGAAGAAAGTTATTGCCATTTGGGTAATTACGGCTGGCAAGCCAATGCTGATTACACCATGGATGGCTGGGCTTGGGATTCTAATTTAGGTTGGCTTTGTTTGGGCTCAACTTGCATTCCATATGGCAACAACCCAGAAGGCGGAACACCGCAGGCAAATTATTCGCGAGCAACCGGAGAAGTTAACGGCTGGGGTAAATATATAGTTTTTGGTGAATCAGGCTGGCTTAAATTAAGAGATGCTAGCTGGTGCGATGCACCGGATGATTTGTGCGTTCATTTGGATTTTAGCCGGCATTCATTAGAAGGCTATGCCTGGGCCGGCGGTAAAACCGATTTTGGCATTGGCGTGGGTCCGGGCTGGGTAACTTTCCAAGGAAGTGTAAATGTTCCATGGCTAGAAACAAGATACAGTTCTATTTATGGCAGAGGAGATTTAGGTAGCAGTAACACTGTAGCTGCCCCAGATTCCAGATATAACGCCAGCTATTGTATTTTATCCAGCGGCGATATATTTAATTTAACCAGTGAAAATAACTGCCTAGAAGGCTCTTATACCGATTTAGAGTTTCCTAATGTTTCTGGCAGGTATAAAACGATTTTAGGAATAATAAAATTTGAAGACATTCTAGACGGCAATGAAGTTGTTTATTTAGATACTGATGTAGATGCAAGCTTGCCAGATATTTTAGATGGGAAAGTTTATAATTTTAACAATGGAGACGATTACACTATTGATAGTCCGGTAGTATTCCATAACGCCAGAAATTTAAATTCTTCAGGTGCCGGAACAATTGTTATAGAAGGCAATCTTCATATTAACAGCAATATTTATTATGAAGAAAATCCGGTTACTTCTAAAATAGAAAATTTGGCTTCGGTGGCTTGGATAGTTAAGGGCGATGTTATTGTAGACCCTTCGGTAACAGAAATTGTTGGTAATTTTATTATCCTTGGCCAAGATGGATTGGCGTGCCCTAATGATGGTTGTGGTAGTTTTAAAACCGGTGATGATTTTTCTAATCCAAAACAGCTGGTTATTAACGGATTAATTATGGCTAAGCAGTTTTACTTCCAACGGTATTATAAAGTAGAAAGAGAGCCGGCAGAAGTTTTAATTTATGATGGCCGAGTATTAATTAATACACCGCCTGGCTTGGAAAGTGTGGCCAAAGGCCTGCCAGTTTGGCGTGAAGCTTTTGCTACCACAGAAATAGAGTAAAAAGTATTTATATGAATAAAGTAGCGACGCAAAATTTTGCGTCGCTACTTTTTATACTTTTTAAATTGGGTATTTTTGTGGTATAATAAACGTAGCAAAAAGCACTTTTTTGTTATATTTTTTACTTATGGCATTATTTAAATCGAAAGAGAGTTATTTAGGTGTAGATATAGGCACGGCCAGCATTAAGCTGGTGGAGTTAGCTCCATGGTCTGGCAAGCCAAGACTGGTTACTTACGGTTATGTGGATATTGTTACAGATATTATTCATAGCAAATCACAAGAAAACCAACAAAAAATTATTAATTCATTTAAAAAGCTCCTTTCTAAATCCCAAGCTAATTCTAACCTTGCTATTGCAGCTTTGCCCACTTATTCAGTTTTTAATTCCATTATTAGTTTGCCGGCGATGTCATCTAAAGACCTCTCATTGGCTGTTAAATGGGAGGCAAAAAAGTATATTCCTCTGCCTTTGGAGGAAATGATTTTAGATTGGAAAGTTATTAGTGATATTCCTAAGCCTGTTACTCCGGCTTTAGTTAATAAGACAGTAAAAAAAGAGAAAAAAAGTTTTTTAAATTTAAAAGTTAAAGGTAAGGAAAATAATTTAAAGTCTAAAAGTAAACCAATTAAAAGCAAGGCCTCTTCTAAAGATACTAGAATATTGGTAACGGCAGCTCCTAAAAATTTAGTTACCAGATATTTGGAAATTTTTAAAGGCGCCGGTTTAAAATTATTAAGCCTAGAAACAGAAGCTTTTGCTCTCGCCAGATCTTTAATAGGTTCGGATATGTCCACAGTTATGATAGTTGATATTGGCTCAATTACTTCAGATATTTGCGTTATAGAAAAAGGCATTCCTATTTTAAACAGAAGTATTGATATCGGCGGTTTAACAATAACCAAGGCAATAGCCAACAGTTTAAATGTTAATTTAGAGAGGGCCGAACAATTTAAAAGGGATTATGGCGTAAGCATTAATCAGGATGCTTCGCAAAAGGGAATTAACAAAACAATTTCCACTTCGCTTTCACCCATTATAAATGAGATTAAATACGTTTTTGATCTTTACCATAGCCAAAGTTCCAAACAAATAGAAAAAATTGTTTTATCTGGCGGCTCAGCCTTTTTACCAAATTTACCAGATTATTTTTCGCAGTTATTTAATAAGCCTACCATAATCGGCGACCCTTGGGATAAGGTGGTTTATCCGGATGAATTAAGGCCTGTTTTGGATGAAGTCGGCACTCGCTTAGCTGTAGCCATCGGCTTGGCCATGAGAGATATTAAGTAAATTTTAAATTATAAAATAATTTTAAATTAGATTTTCTTTTTAAATTCATAATTTGAAATTTAAAATTTAAATAGATGTCAGATATCAACCTTTTACCAGAGGATATCAGGAAAGAAGAAGAGAAATACAAAGCCAGTCCCGGGAAAAAACCTGAGGTCAGTTTTCATGTACCTTCGAATAATAAACCACCTAAGCCTGCTGAGCCCAAGGAAGATGTGGTTGATATGTTTGAAGAAAAAATTTCCAAAGAGGATGATATAAAAAAACCGCCAGCAGTTCCTAAGGCACCTGCGCCTCCTAAAAAGATTTTATCGGAGATTACCAGAAGGGATGAAAAAAAACCGGCTGATTTTAAGAAAAAGCCATCTTCAGTTAAAAAAGAAAGTTTTTTAAAAAAGCTATTTGGCAAAAAAAAGGGAAATGGCAGAATTCTTGAAAACAAAATGGACGAAGAATCAAAAAAGATTGTAGGTGGCCAAGGTTTTGACGTAAATTTGATTCCCGAGGGTTCGTATCTTTTGCCAAATAAAAGGCTGGCCCTTTATTTTATAGTTTCTTTCTCTCTTGGCTTGTTGCTCCTTTCTTTAACAATGTTTGTTTTAACAGTTATTAAGCAGAGCACCATTAAAGAGCAAGATTTGTTAATAGATATGCTTAATGAAAGCGAAGAAAAGTATAAGTTATTAAAAGTTAAAGAGGATGAAGCGGTGGTTTGGAGTAAAAAAGTAGATTTGGTAAAAAATCTGCTCAGTAAGCATATTTATTGGTCTAATTTTTTTGGAGAATTAGAAAGAATGACTTTACCAGAAGTTTATTATTCCAATATCCAGGTTTCTATTGATGGAGTTGTAACCATTTCAGCAACAACTGATAGTTACAATTCTATAGCCAGGCAATATTCTGCTTATCAAACTAATGGAGATGCTTTGGACCAGATTAGTATTACTGGTATTTCAGGCGATTCACTTTTGGGTATAGTAAATTTTAATGTTGTTATGGATCTCAATGATAATATTTATTATTCGTATCAAAACAATAATTAATGAAGAAGATAAGCAAAAATAAGAATAAAGGCCCGGGCAAGCTAAATATATTTTTTAATAAAAGATATAAATTTTTTAATGTTATTATTTTTATTGGTGTTTTAATAATTGGTTATTTTGTTATTTTGTCTCCCGGCTTAAAAGTTTTATCAGAAACACGAGAGAAAGAGTTTCCCAGTAAGATAGAGGAATTAAAACTTCTAGAGGACTATGTTAAAAAAATGGATATATTGCAGGCGACAATTAATAGTTTTGAATCAACACACCAAAGTGAAGCAGGCAAGCTGGCAGAGGTTTTGCCTGCCAAGGCCCAGTTACCTGAGATAATTGCCCAGGTAGATTCTTTGGTTAATACCAGTGGCTTTAGATTAACTTCTTTTGATGCTTTTGAGGAGGAATCGGTTCTTTTAGTGGGGGATAATAATGGCTTAGCTAAAGAAGCAAATATTTATTTAGATGATTTGCACTCAATTAGCATTGCTTTAACTTTGGTTGGAGGCGATTATTTAGATTTTAAGAAATTACTGGATAATTTTGAAAGGAATACGAGGATATTTGACCTGGTTTCTATAGGATTTGGAGGCAGCGCTTTTGAAACTAGCTACAGTATAATTTTAAGGACATATTATTTTGAAGAAAAAATATGAAAAAAGAAGTGAATATTAGTAATAAGAATTTAGTTATTATTGTTATAGTTTTATTATTAACCTCTGGATTGGTATTTGGGGTGGTTTTAAGCTTTGGCCAATCAACCAGCAAAACAGAAGCCGGATCCATGAGTTTGATATCTTCTAATAAATATACTGCCGCTTTAAGAAGAGTGGATTTACTGATAGATTCTTACCAAACAGATTTATTTAACAGCTCAATATTTAAAACATTAAAATCTTTTATTAAATTGCCTTTAGAGAAGGGTTTAGTAGGCAAGGAAAATCCTTTTGAATTGCCCCTGCCTCCGGAACAGGAATTTTTGGAGGAGCTTTTGAATATTTAACTAAATTTTTTTATTAACTTATGTCAGAAAGAGCCAGGCAGATTTTGGAACAGCTTTTAACAGATAAGCAGCTTGATCAAGAAAAATATCAGCGCTATCTTGCTATGGCAGAAAAAGACGCCAGTGCTTTAATGAAGGCCCTAAATAGCGATAAGCATATTTCGGAAGAGGCTTTGGCTCAGGCTAAGAGCAGGGCTTTAAATATTCCTTATATAAATTTAGAAGGCAAGCAGATTTCTATTAATCTATTAAACATCCTACCTCAAGATTTGGCCGAAAATTACAAAATGTTGGTTTTTGGCAAAGATGGAAACCAGCTGCAGGTAGGCTTGGTTGATCCGCTTAGTTATAAAGCCGTGGAAGCAATTGAGTTTTTGGCCCGTAAAAAAAATTACCGCATAAATTATTTTATAATTTCTCCAACCAGTTTTGAACTGGGCCATAAGGGTTACGAGAGTATAAAGGAACAGGTTGGCCAGGCCCTGGACTTTGCTGAAGAAAAATTTGCTCCTAAATCCGGCCAGTCGGTAGAAAAAGCCACCAAGCTTGATGAAATAATTAAAACTGCTCCGGTTTCTAAAATCGTTTCCGTAGTTTTAAGGCACGCTATAGAGGGCAGTGCTTCGGATATACATATAGAGCCCTATGGAGATAAAAGCAGGGTTAGGTATAGGATTGATGGCATCCTGCACACTTCCATTGTTTTGCCAATTTATGTCCATGCCGCCTTAATTTCCAGGATAAAAGTTATTTCTAATTTAAAAATTGATGAAACTAGGATTCCCCAAGACGGCCGTATCCGTTTGAATATAGAAGGTAAAGATATAGATTTTCGTGTTTCCACTATTCCTTTAATTGGCCATGAAAAAGTGGTGATGCGTATTTTAGAATCTCCCGATAAAGCACCCACTTTTACAGATTTGGGCTTCTTGGGCAACCAGTTAAAAATGTTAAAGAAAAATTTAAAAAAGCCGAACGGCCTGTATTTGGTTACCGGCCCAACGGGTTCTGGTAAATCCACCACTTTGTTTTCCGCCCTTTCGGTTTTAAATAAAGAAGGAGTGAACATAAATACTTTAGAAGATCCGGTGGAATACCATATCCAGGGCATTAACCAATCACAAGTAAGAAGCGAGGTAGGTTTTACTTTTGCCACCGGCTTGAGGTCGCTTTTAAGGCAAGATCCGGATATTATTATGGTTGGTGAAATTAGGGATAAAGAAACTTCAGAACTGGCTGTCCACGCAGCTTTAACCGGCCATTTTGTTTTATCCACTTTGCATACTAATGATGCAGTAGGCGCTATACCCAGGTTTATTGATATGGGAGCCGAGCCTTTCCTGTTGGCTTCTACCTTAATTTTTGCAGCAGCCCAGCGCTTGGTAAGGAAAATTTGCACTAATTGTAAAATAAAAGATGATCTACCTCCGGATATTAGGGAAGAAATTAGCCACAGCCTTTCAGGAGTTCCCGAAGAAATTTGGTATAAAGGAATAAAGGAAAATAAAAACTATCTTGTTTATAAAGGCAAAGGCTGTACCCAATGTGGTGGTAGTGGCTATAAAGGCAGGCTGTCAATTTCCGAAGTGGTAGAAGTAACCCAAGGCATGAGGGATATAATTGCTGGCGGTTTTAAGTCGGAAGAGGTTAAAGGTGAATTAAAGAAACAAAATTTTATAGATATAGCCTTAGATGGCTGGATGAAGGTTTTATTAGGATTAACATCAGTTGAAGAAGTTTTAAGGGTTACCAAAATAGAAGAATAAAATAGTAAGTGATTTGCTTTTAATATAAAAAATATGGCAAACCAATATAAAATTTTAATAGTAGAAGACGACAGTTTTTTATTGAGGATGTATTCAGCTAAGTTAGAAATCGAAGGCTTTAAAATTATCAGCGCCACCGACGGTGAAAAGGCAGTTAGGCTGGCAAAAAAAGAAATGCCAAATTTGATTTTATTGGATTTGGTTTTACCCAAAAAAGATGGTTTTGAAATTTTAAAAGAACTCAAGGACGATCCAGACACCAAAGATATTCCTGTAATAGTGCTAACCAATTTGGGCCAGAAAGAAAATATTGATAAGTGTTACAGCCTGGGCGCCGGCGATTATTTAATTAAAGCCCACTTTATACCATCGGAAGTGATTTCTAAAATAAAAAAAGTTTTTGAAAACTATTAATTATATAATCAAGAAATAATCCTAATCCATAAACTATAAACTGTGATTAATGATCATATGGTCATCAATCATCAATAATTAGTTATTAATTGAGTTTTAAACTATGGCAACAACCGATACTTTAACCATGAACAGAATTTTAAATACTGTGGCCGAAAGAAAAGCTACAGATATTCATCTGGTGGTTGGCAACCACCCCTTTTTAAGGATTAAGGGCAGTTTAATGCCTTTGGAAGATGAAGAGCTTATAACTCCAGAAGTAATGAAAAGCATTATTAATTTTTTTGTACCCGAAGAAAAAATAGAGGTTGTAGACCAAAAAAAAGAACTGAAGTTTATTTATGATTGGCTGGGAAAAGCCAGATTCAGGGTCCATATATTTCAGCAAAAAGGCTACTACAGCGTTTCTTTAAAATTAATCAGTTCCCAGATAAAAACTTTAAGCGAACTGGGCTTGCCTAAAATAGTGGAAAATTTTGCCCAAAAACCAAAAGGGCTTATTTTTATTGCCGGGCCTTTTAATTCGGGGCGCAGCACAACTTTAAACAGCATCATTCAAAACATTAACCAAACCAGAGCCGAACATATCCTTTATTTAGAAGAGCCAATAGAATTTTTATTCGTAAACAATAAAAGCATTATAGAACAGCGTGAAGTCGGTACTGATGTTAAATCTTTTTCTGTTGGGCTTAATTCGGCAAAGGATGAAGATGTAAACATAGTTGCTGTTTCAAAAATAGATTCGCCAAAGGCCCTAGAGTTATTATTAGAATTGGCTGAATCCGGGAGGTTGGTTGTTGCTATCTTAGATTATGATACGGCCACGGCCGCTTTAGACGGAATGGTAAGTGAATTCAGCGATGCTAAAGTAAACTGGGCCCGCAATGTTATAGCAGATTTTTTAGTAGGCATGATAGTGCAGCGTTTAATACCAACTCTGGATGGAGAATTAACTTTGGGCACCGAAATTCTAACCCCTTCGGCATCAGCAAAAGCTTTAATAAAAGAAGGCCGGTTTAGCCAACTGGAGAGCATTATCCAGACATCTAAGGCAGAAGGCATGCAAAGTTTAGATAGGTCTATAATTGAATTGGTTAGAAGCGGTAAGGTTAGCCCCAAAGAGGCTGCTAAACATACAGTAGATTCAAAAACAGTTAAAACTTTATTAAGAAGATAAATATAATAAATATAATTAATGCCACATTATAGTTATAAATCTAAAAATGAGGCTGGACAAGTATTCCAGGGGATAGTAGAAGCAATTAACGAAGACGAAGCCGTAGAAGTTTTAAAGGATAGGGGACTATCTATTATTTTTTTAGAACGGCTGGGTGGCAAAACCAAGAAAAAAAAGAAAGGCATAGATTTGCCTTTTTTAAATACTGTTAAAAGAAAAGAAATAGTTGTGTTTTCTAGGCAGCTTTCGGTTATGATATCGGCCAATGTTTCGGTAGTCCAGGCTTTAAGGATTTTAATAGAGCAATCTGATAATGAAGCTTTAAAAAAAGTTACTTCCGAAATTGCCAACGAAGTAGAAAGCGGGGTTAAACTTTCTAATGCCATGGCTAAGCATAGTAAAGTTTTTTCCCATTTTTTTATTAGCATGATAAGGTCTGGTGAAACTTCCGGCAAGCTTGATGAAGTTTTGGAGTATTTGGCAAACCAAGAAGAAAAAGATTACGATTTAGTTTCAAAAATTAAGGGAGCCATGATCTATCCAATTTTTATTATTACCGGATTGGTTTTGGTTGGTATTGCCATGATGATTTTCGTTATCCCCCAGCTAACATCAATGCTTACGGCTTCCGGTGCAGAGTTGCCAGTTACCACTAAATTGTTAATTGGTTCATCGGATGTTATGAGAAACTATTGGTGGGCTTTATTAATTGCTTTAGGTTTTTTTATATTTGGTTTCAGATATTTTAAAAAGTTGCCTCAAGGTAAAAAAATAATAGATTTTGTTAAATTGAAAATACCTGTATTTGGCAACCTTTTTAAAATGATTTATCTGGTTAGGTTTACTCAGTCACTTTCCACTTTAACCAAAGGAGGAGTGCCTTTAACTGCGGGTTTAGCTATTGTGGCCGATGTAGTTGGCAACCAAACTTATAAGGATTTAATTAACCAGACCATAAAAGAAGTGGAAGATGGAAACTCGGTAGCAGTGGTATTTTTGCAATCAGACCACGTACCCAAATTAATTTCGCAGATGCTTTCGGTTGGCGAAAAAACCGGCCGGCTTTCTGAGGTTTTAGATAAGGTAAGCAGTTTTTATTCCAGAGAGATAGAAAATATGGTAGCCAATATGACCCATTTAATAGAACCATTTATAATGGTGTTAATTGGCGTAGCAGTGGGCGGCATGGTGGCTTCCATTATTTTACCTATGTATAATTTAGCAAATCAGTTCTAAATTTTAAAAACCGAATTTTTTTCTTGAAATTTTTATTTTCTAGAAGTCTCGTCCTGAGCGAAGTCAAAGGGTGTATAATCTGGCAAACCAGTTTTGAGATAGCGAAATGGTTCATGGTTCATGGTTCATGGTTTATGTTTATTGTGCCCAACTTGAGGAAAAATAAAACAAATTTTGTTGATAAAAGTAAAAAAGTTGATTTTTTCTTAAAATTTTGCTATAATAAGTTAAGATAAGTGTGGATTACTTATCCACATGCTTTATATAGATATTATAGAATAATAAAAAAATAAAAAGGTCGAAAATTTATTTTTCTCGCTCAAAATAAATAAAATTAATCATAAAATAATATGAATAAAAAAGGTTTTACTTTAATTGAATTATTAGTTGTTATAGCTATTATTGGATTGCTTTCTACCTTAGCAGTTGTTTCCTTAAATAATGCCAGAGCCAAAGCCAGAGACGCTAAAAGAATTTCTGATGTAAAGCAAATCAGTACTTTAGTTGAAATAGAGGCTGTTGAGGTAGGAGACTATACAGTTTTTCCAGTTGGTTGTGATGCTGCTGGCGAGTTGTTTTCCGCCTGCACTATTGGAGGTGTAGATCTTTCTACTATTGTTGATCCTTCTGATCCAACAGATACCTGTATTGCCACGCAAGCTGATCCCTGTGGCTATACAATGGGTGTTGCGGAGACCGCTTTAGATTATGAAATTTGCTTCTATCTTGAGGAAGGTACAGGTGGTGTTGCTGCCGGCATAAATCATGTTGGTCCAGCTAGTATTATTGATGCTTCTTGTTCAAACACAATATAGAATTTATTGAGATTATTTTAAAAGAGTTCGCTAAACTGGCGGACTCTTTTTGTTTAGAAAAGAATTGAACAGTAAATTTTAGTTTGAAGTTATTATTTTAAAATGGTATTATATTAATAATAAGTATAAATTATTTAGAAAGAAAAATGGTTTTAAAAACTAAATCAGGCTTCACTTTAATAGAGTTATTGGTAGTAATCGCCATTATCGGCTTGCTTTCTTCTTTGGCAGTGGTTAATTTAAATTCAGCCAGAGGCAAAGCCCGTGATGCCAAAAGAATCAACGATGTTAAGCAATTAGCCTTGCTTATAGAAATTCATGTGGCTTCTGGGGCAACCGGTAATTATTTAGGAACTTTGCCTGCAGGCTGTGATAGCGCTGGCGAAGTGGAAAAAACTACCGGCTGTGGAACTTTTGAAGGCGTAGATTTTACTCTAATTATAGATCCTTCTGCCCAGGGCACAGGAACTACTTGTCAGTCCGGAGTTGTAGATACTTGTGATTATGCTATGACTATAAATAACACCACTACCGATGATTATGAAATTTGTTTTTATATAGAAGAGGGGGCGGGTTCAGTTGAACAAGGCTTAAACAGTGTTAATCAAGGAAGTGTTATTACCAGCGGCTGTACGCTTTGAAGTATTTAGAAAATAACTATTTATTATAGTTTTTGGGCAAAAAATGGTATAATTTAGATAATATGCCGTTTTTTATTTTCATTTTAGGACTATTTGTTGGCAGTTTTTTAAATGTGGCCATATTACGTTTAAAGGCCAATGAGCAGTTTACTAAAGGCAGGTCAAAATGCTTAAATTGCCAAAAGGAGCTAAAAGTTTTTGATTTAGTTCCTGTTTTTAGTTTTATTTTCCTACGAGGAAAATGCCGCTATTGTAGAAAAAAAATATCCTGGCAGTACCCCTTGCTAGAACTGGCTACAGGCCTTATTTTTCTTTTAGGTTATTTTAATTTTTTAGCCCCCAGCAATTTAACCGGACAGCTACCTTTTTTACTGGCCTATTTGATTTTTTCTTGTTTTTTGATAGTTATATTTGTTTATGACCTAAAATACTATTTAATTTTAGATAAAGTAAGTTTAACTGCTTTAATTGTTGCACTGGTTATTAATTTTATTTTTGGCAAAAGCATACTAAACCTTTTGGTTGCCGCTTTAGTTGTGGCAGGTTTTTTCTTAGTACAGTTTGTTGTTTCTGGCGGTAAATGGATTGGCGGAGGAGATATCCGTTTAGGTTTGGTTATGGGAGCCATGTTGGGCTGGCCAAATGTTTTAGTAGCTTTATTTATGGCTTACATTATAGGTGCCCTTTGGGGAATAGGTTTAATTATTATTAAAAAGAAATCTTGGGGCAGTCAGTTGCCTTTTGGGACATTCCTTTCGGTTGCTACATTTATAACTTATTTATACGGCTCGCAGATTTTGGATTGGTATTTTAATATATTATTTTAAAATAATGAAAAAAAAATTAAAAGATTGCAATAGTTCGTCGGCTAAATTTAATCAGGCTGGATTTACAATGGCCGAGATTATTGTGGTAATCTTTATTTTTATAACCATAACAACTTTAGTTTTAGCAAGTTTTAGAAGGGGTGAACAAAGAGCCCAATTTTTGTTAGTAACAGAACAGATCGCCAGTGATATTAGAGGGATGCAGATCCAAACTTTAACTGGTATAATAGAAGAAGAGATCGTAGCAACTGGAGGCCATGGCCTCTATTTTGATACTGACCAAAATAGCCAGTATATCCTTTTTAGAGATAATGGAGATGAAGTTTATGATGTTGGAGCAGGGGATGTTATTTTAGAAACTGTTCAATTTCCTGAAAATTTTAGCTTATCTTCTTTAACCACCAATCCTTTAACCATAGTATTTAAGCCGCCTAAACCAACTATCTATATAAATGGTGAACAATCCATAACCCAAATTCAAATAACTCTTTTAAGTGATAAAGTAGATGACAAAAATGGTTCAGTAACAATAAACCGTGTAACCGGCAGGGTAACAGCTGAATTAGTTGAGGCCGGAGGAGGTTAATAAATTTTTAAATATGGAATTAAATAAAAAAATAAATAATAAATCCAACACTTTATTGAGGAGTATTGAATCCCGTAAGAAGGAATTATTAAATTCTCTTTTATCCCACACTCTTTTAACTTTAAAAAATAAAAAAGTGCTGGATAAAAAAGGGCTGGGCCTTTTGGAGGTAATAATTGCCTTGGCAGTGGTAGTAACTGGCGTGGTTTCTGGTTTAACATTAACTACCTATAATTTAAGCAGTTCTGCTTCTAGTGAAACCAGGCTGATAGCCGCTAATTTAGCCAGAGAAGGCATAGAGGTAATCCGTTATTTAAGAGACAGCAATTGGCTGGCAGATAATGATTGGGATCAGGGAATTTTTCCTTCTGGAAATTATAGGGCCAGCGTAAACTTTGACTCTTTTTCTAATTCGTGGACCACTGTTGCCCAAAGCAATGATATCGCCGATTGTGATTTATGTAAAATATATTTAGATGAAACAGAAGGGCTTTATACCCATGATATTTCAGGAACCCTTACAAGCTATAAAAGATTAATAACTAAAAAAGATATTTGCTGGCAAGATGCCATTAATCAAGAAGTAATTTTAGACGAAGGCGCTATGTGCAGTGATTATTCAGCTGAACTGGTTGGCTGGGAGCTAAAAAGTGAGCTTACTTGGTTAGAATTTAGGCGGAGCCACCAGATAAGCGTGGTGGATAAATTATATGACTGGCGTTAACCTTTTTAACATAACCAGCATGGGTATTAGATAAATTAAGATGAAAATAATAAATAAAAAGAAAATCAAAATTTTATCCGGCTTTACTTTAATTGAGGTAATAGTAGCTTTAAGCATTTTTGGAATTGCCAGCACGGCAGCTTTAAGCATTTTTGTTAGAAGTAACGAAGTTCAAAAACGTACAGCCAATATTCAAAGGTTAATTTCAGATGCCAGATATACCTTAGAAGTTATGGCCAGAGAAGTTAGAATGGGCTATATAGATTACGAATATGGCGGCTATGGTGAGCCCCTTGATTCATTCCAAGAAGAATTGGCAATTAGGGATGAAAATGACCAATTGGTAAGATTTAGAAAATTTGAAATTGAACCCGGAAGAAACGTAGTTCAGGTATGTAATCTAGAAACATGTAATCCAGGAGATTGGTATGATATTACACCTGAAGATTTATCTGTGGAACAACTCGG
Source organism: uncultured Gammaproteobacteria bacterium (assembly GCA_964588165.1). GTDB lineage: Bacteria > Patescibacteriota > Patescibacteriia > UBA1558 > UBA10009 > CAZPMS01. The sequence continues at coordinate 18,721 of CAZPMS010000004.1, read as the reverse complement.
TTTTTACCTTGCTCCACCGAGAGATCCTTTTATTTGGGATAATGATTTAGTAAATTACCCTTTTGATGTGCAACCTTTGGTAACTATTGTAATGCAGACTAAAAGCACTTACAGAGATTCTGATACACCAAAGATTTCTAATTTTCAAACCACTGTAACATCCAGAATATATGTTAGATAAAATAATTAAAAAACAATACGGAACATCATTATTGTTAGCCATGCTTATAATGGCAGGAATTTTAACAGTTAGTTTAGCTACCAGCAAATTAATTATTAATGAAGTTGTTCAATCAGCCCAATTGGATAAAGCCATTGTTGCTTTTTATGCCGGTGAAGCGGGAGTGGAGCAAGGCCTTTTTTATATTAGAAAAAAAGGATTTAACGCCAGTGATTTGCATCTTACTACAGAATCATTCAGCAATAATTCCTCTTATCAAATAATTGCAGAAGACACAGAAAATATTATATATACTTCTATTACAGAAGATGATAGCTTCCAGATGGATTTATTTGAGGCCAATTCTTTAAATACTTTAGATAATCCGATAAAGGCAATAAGAATAAGCTGGGATGGAGTTGGCTCGTGGTTAGAAATTAAGTGGAGCGCTTGGACAAATGCCGGAGTCGTGGAAAATCATCAGGCTGTTTATGTAAGCCAAGCCTCCTCGCCTTATATAGTTAGTTTATTTAACTCTTCGGCCTACCTTTATAGGGTAAGAATTATTGCCCGCAGTTCAGATGCCAATAACATAGAAATAACCGCCTATAATGATGTAGATCCGGTGGCAAATTGTGATCCGCTCTCAGACTGTTTAGTGCCAATTCCTGGCAGAGTTTCTATAAAATCTTTGGGTGAATATCCGGAGAATTCAATAAAGGCTTCTAGGCAGGCTATTTTAGTTACTATGCCGCAAAAGTCTCCACTTTCTAGCTTGTATGACTATGTTTTGTATAGTGAAGAAGCGGTGGTAAAGGAAAATTAGGTAACTACCAATTACAAATTATTACTAATATACGAATTTGTTTATTGGTATATTTGTATAGGTTCGTACATTTGTAGATTAGTAATAATTTGTAATTGGTAGTATGGAAAAAAAGGCGGCTAAAATAAGAATTGAAAAATTAAAAAACGAGATCGAACATCATCGTTTTCTTTATCATGTTAAAGACACGCAAGAAATTTCCGATTCAGCACTGGATAGCTTAAAAAATGAATTATACAAGTTGGAGCAAAAGTTTCCGGAATTTATTACCTTAGATTCGCCAACTCAAAGGGTGGGCGGAAAACCTTTAGCTAAATTTAAAAAAGTAAAACATACTACAAGCATTCTTTCTTTGGAAGATGTTTTTAATGCGGAAGAAGTGGAAAAATGGGTAGCCAAGAATAAAAAAATATCTGCTGGCCAATACGATTATTTTTGTGAGCTTAAGCTGGACGGTTTAACCGTTGTGCTAACTTATAAAGATGGCCTTTTGGTCCAAGGGGCAACCAGAGGAGATGGTAAAGTAGGGGAGGAGGTGACTCAAAATTTAAAGACAATTGAATCAATCCCACTAAAAATCAAAAATCAAAATTCAAAAATTAAAGTTCCTAAGATACTTGATGTGCGGGCAGAAGTGATAATGACTAAAAAAGTTTTTGCCGAAATTAATAACCAGCAAGAAAAAAAAGATCTGCCAAAATTTGCCAATCCCAGGAACGTGGCTGCGGGCAGTATTCGTCAGTTGAATTCAAAAATAACGGCTTCCAGGAAATTAGAATGTTATGCCTTTGAAATAATCAGCAATATCGGCCAAGAAACCCACCATCAGGTTCATGAATTACTTAAGGATTTTGGTTTTAAAATTAGCTCGCATGGCTTATATTGCAAGAATTTATCAGAAGTAGATAGCTATTTAAAAAAATGGGAAAAAGGCAGAGAAAAATTGGATTATCAAACAGATGGCGTGGTTATAGTCATTAATAATATTAATCTCCAAAAAAAGTTGGGACATATTGGTAAAGCTGAACGATGGATGGCAGCTTACAAATTTCCGGCAGAACAGGCAACCACAGTAGTAGAAGATATAAAGGTTCAAGTAGGCAGGGTTGGCACTTTAACTCCTGTGGCCATTTTAAAGCCGGTTAGGGTGGCTGGCAGTACAGTTTCCAGGGCTACTTTGCATAATCAGGATGAAATAAACCGTTTAGACGTTAGGTTGGGTGATACTGTTATTATCCAAAAGGCCGGCGATATAATTCCTGATATTGTTAAGGTTTTATCCAAATTAAGAATCGGCAAAGAAAAAAAGTTTACTATGCCTAATATGTGCCCAATTTGTAACAGCCCGGTAGTTAAACGAGAAAGGGAGGTAAACCATTATTGTTCCAATAAAAAATGTTTTGCCCAGGAAAAGGAAAAAATTTCCCATTTCGTCTCTAAAAAGGCATTTAATATAGAAGGCCTTGGGCCTAAAATAATCGAATCATTAATAAATCAAGGTTTAATAACATCTGTAGCCGGTTTATTTAAACTTACCGAAGGTGATTTAAAGCCCTTAGAGCGTTTTGCCGAAAGGTCAGCGCAAAATTTAGTTGAGGCGATTCAGGCTTCAAAAAAAATAGAACTTGCTAAATTTATTTATTCATTGGGCATCAGGCATGTTGGTGAAGAAACAGCCATTTCCTTAAGTAATTATTTTGGCAGTTTAGACAAAATAAAGTCAGCTTCGTTGGAAAAACTGGAATCAATCAGAGATATCGGAGGCGTAGTAGCAAAGAGCATATATCAATTTTTCCAGGATGAAGATAGTAAGAAATTATTGAGTGAACTTAATAATAATATTAAAATATTAAAAGTCAAAAATCAAAATTTAAATAAATTATCAGGGAGAACTTTTGTTTTAACCGGAAGCATGGAGTCGCAAACTCGCGATGAAGCCAAGGATAAAATTAGGAAATTAGGCGGCCAAGTATCAGGTTCAGTAAGTAAAAAGACTGATTATTTGGTGGCTGGCAGTGAGCCAGGTTCAAAATTCAATAAGGCTGAAAAATTGGGAGTTAAAATTATTTCAGAAAAGGAATTTTTGGATATTTTAAGATAATTTTGCTAAAATAAAAAGGCTATGTCTATTAATATCAATGAGATAGAAAAATTGGCTAAGCTGGCCAGATTAGAATTTTCTAAGGAAGAAAAGAAAAACTTTTCTGAAAGCATTTCTTCTATTTTGCAATACGTAAGTAAACTCCAGGATATCAAAGCAGGGGTAGCTAATGAGCCAGAGGCTGTTTCAGCTGCTCAGCCAAGTGGTTTAAGGGAGGATAAAGTTATAGGCATAAGTTCAGAAGATCAAGCCGGCTTAGTTAAAATGGCACCGGAAAGTGAAGACGGATTAATTAAATCTAAAGCAGTTTTTGAATAAATGTCATTTGAATTTTTAAACATAATTCAAGTTAAGCAAGGCCTTAGAAATAAGGATTTTTCTTGTTTAGATTTAATTAACCATTATTTTAATAAAATTAAATCACAAAATAATTTAAATTCTTTTATAACTCTAGATAAGGATAAGGCTTTGGAACAGGCAAGGCAGGTAGATAAAAAAATTAGCCAAGGCAAAGAGCTTGAAAGTTTAGAAGGAGTGCCAGTAGCTATTAAAGATATTATTTTAACCAAAGGCTTAAAAACTACGGCCGCTTCAAAAATATTAGCCAATTATATTCCACCTTACGATGCTACTGTGGTTTCTAGGCTTAAAGATGCCGGGGCAATTATTTTAGGAAAAGCTAATTGTGATGAGTTTGCCATGGGCTCTTCTAATGAAAATTCTGCCTTTGGTCCGGTTAAAAATCCTTGGAACAAGCAAGCTGTGCCGGGTGGTTCTTCGGGCGGTTCGGCCGCTGCTGTAGCGGCAGACCAATGTGTATTTTCTTTAGGTACAGATACAGGCGGCTCTATTAGGCAACCAGCCTCTTTTTGCGGCGTAGTTGGGCTAAAACCAACTTATGGCCGAGTTAGCCGTCATGGTTTGGTGGCCATGACCTCTTCTTTAGATCAAGCCGGGCCGATCACCCGCTGTGTAGAAGATGCTGCAGTAGTTTTAAAAACAATTGCCGGCAAAGATCTGCATGACGCTACTACGTCAGAACTTAAACCAGATGATTATCTAGAAAAATTAAGTGAGAGCATTAAGGGTTTAAAGATTGGATTACCTAAAGAATATTTTAAAAACGAAGCTTCTACTGAAGTTAATTCATCAATTAATCAGGCAATTAAAAAACTTGAAGATTTAGGAGTCAAATTTGAAGAAGTTAGCCTGCCTCATACGCCATATTCTTTAGCAGTTTATTACATAGTGCAACCAGCTGAAGTTAGCAGTAACTTGGCGCGTTATGATGGTATTAGATACGGATCAAAATCAGCCACCGCTAAAAATTTATGGGAGACTTATATTAAAACCAGATCCGAAGGCTTTGGCGCCGAAGTTAAGCGTAGAATAATGATAGGCACTTACGTGCTTTCAGCCGGCTATCAGGAGGCTTTTTATAAACAGGCCAAGAAGGTCCAGAACTTAATTAAAGCTGAATATAAGGAAATTTTTAATAAGGTAGATGCTTTGATAACTCCCACTTCACCAACCACAGCTTTTAAGATGGGCGAGATAGGTGATCCGTTAACTATGTATCTTTTTGATATTTATACTGTTTCAGCTAATATTTCTGGCTTATGCGGTATTTCTGTGCCTGTCGGTTTTTCTTCGGATAATATGCCGATTGGTTTACAGATACTGGGAGCGCCATTTGCTGAATCCACTATTTTAAAACTGGCCTACCATTATCAGGAGGCCACAAGTTGGCACAATCAACACCCAATAGTTTAATTTTTAATTTTGATTTATGAATTTTGAGTAAATCTCAAATTTCGAAATTAGAAAATTAATAATTTAATTTAAACTCAAAATTAGTAATTCAAAATTCACTTTATGTTTATAAAAATTTAATGGAACAAATTGATAACTTAAATAATTTATCTCCTATTTCGCAAAAGCGCCGTTGGTATCGCCATTGGTGGGGGATTATTATAATTCTTATTATTTTATATTTATTAGCCAGCTTTGTTATAGTTGCTTTTTTATCGGATAGTTCCAAAATTAATTCAGTAGGATCGTTAGATGGTAAAAAAGTTAAGGAAGCAGATTTGTATTTTAATTCCCAAGACGATCCTTTTATTGGAAATAGAAATTCCCCGGTAAGAATAGTAGAATTTTCCGATTTTCAATGTCCTTTCTGCAAACAGTCATTTTTTGTGGTAAGAGAAATTCTGGATAAATATAAAGATGATATTTTTTTTACATACCGTGATTTCCCGGTAACTCAAATTCATCCAGAAAGTTTAAAAGCTGCCGAGGCTGCCCAGTGTGCCAATGAGCAGGGAAAATTTTGGTCCATGCATGATAAAATATTCATTAATCAAGAAAATATAACCATTACCGATCTTAAAATATATGCTTTAGAAATAGGCCTTGATAGCAGTATGTTTAACAATTGTTTAGATAGTGGAAAATACAACCAGGAAGTCATTCAGGATTATTCAGATGGCCTTAGGCTTGGTGTAGTTGGCACGCCAACCTTTTTCATTAATGGCTATAGGATTTCTGGCAGTATTCCTAAGGATATTTTCATTAATTTAATTGAACAGGCTAAGGCCGAAAGTTTAGATTTGTAAAATACCATATCTTTGCTATAATACTAAAATCAAATTAAAATTAACAAAAATTTTTATGTTTAGTAAAGAAAAAAAAGGAGGTATTTTAAGAAAATTTTCCTCTAAAAACTCATTTATTTTTGGCCTTGTTGTAGGCATATTAGCCATTTGTACAATTGGCTTTTTTATTCTTTTGGGTGTTTTCTTGGATGAAAAGGGGCCATCGGATAAAGAAAACAACAAAAATACAAATCAACAAGCCAACATCCCTACTCCTTCTGCAGGGGCAAATAATTTAAAAGAAATTACCAAAGACGATCATATTAGAGGTAACAAAGATGCTCCAATAGTTTTGGTAGAATTCTCTGATTTTCAATGTCCTTTCTGTTCTAAGGTACATCCAACTTTAAAGAGATTGTTTGAAGAATATAATGGTCAGATTGCTTGGGTTTATAAGCATTTACCCCTTGATAGCCTTCATCCATATGCCAGGTATGCCGCTGAAGCCTCAGAATGTGCGGCTGACCAAGGAATGTTTTGGGAATATGCTGATGAGTTATATGCAGGACAACCATCAATTGGCCCTGAATATATATTTACCATTGCCCAAAAAATTGGCTTAAACGTTAATAGATTTGAGATATGTGTTAATTCAGGTAAGTTTGCCAATATTGTAAAAGAAGATGAAAATGAAGCCAAAAGTGTAGGTATTTCCGGTACCCCAGGAATATATATAAATGATACTTTAATTAAAGGAGCTGTACCATATGAGAATTTTAAGCAAGTAATTGATTCAATATTAACTAGCTCGTAGCTAGTAGCCTGTTAGAAAGTATAATAATGTGTAAAATAGGTTTAACCTACTAGCTAAATGCTAAATTATGAAAAATAAATGGTTGCTATTACTTGCTTTAATAATTGTTATAACTGTTTATTTTGTCTTTTTTTCTTCAGAAAAAGTTGAGTATTCAGAATTAATAGATGGCCCTCATTTAAGGGGTAACCCAGAGGCCAGTATTGTTTTGGTGGAATATTGTGATTTTCATCAATCGGCTTGTGGATCAGCTTCGTATTTGGCTAAAGAGTTATTGGAACAGTTCCAAGATAATTTAGGATTAGAATATCGCCATTTTATTTCAACTACTGTTAATACCCAGACTACCAGAGCCGCTGAAGCTTCAGAATGTGCGGCTGACCAGAATAAATTTTGGGAGTACCATGATATTTTATTTTTAAACCAAGATAATTTTAGCAAGAAAGATTTAAACAAATACGCTTTAAAAATAGATGGCCTGGATTTAGAAATTTGGCAGGATTGTTTGGAATCCGGAGTAAAGTCTATTAGGGTTAAAGAAGATATAGAAGAAGCAAAGCAGCTTGGTTATAATTTAACGCCAACTTTTGTTTTGAATGGACAGATGATTACTGATTATCAGAGCTTGTCAAAAAAAATACAATCGTTATTAGAGCCATTAATTCCTCTTCAAGAAGAAGCAACCCCAACCCAATCTTATTTAAGAGATGTTAGATTTTCTTTATAATAATTTGCCTTCATCCATTCTATTTGCCATTGGTCCAATAAACATATATTGGTACGGTTTAATTTTGATGTTGGCTGTTTTTATTTCCTTTTTATTACTTATAAAAATCAGTCCGTTTAAAAAAAATATAGTTTTTGACCTAACTTTTTATTTAGTTATTTTTGGCTTAATTGGCGCCCGGCTTTGGCATGTTCTCTTTTATAACTTTGGTTATTTTTTAGAAAACCCTTTAGAGGTTGTTAAAGTTTGGCATGGCGGAATGGCTGTACACGGTTCAATCTTAGCTGGGTTATTAACTATATATTTTTTCGCCAGAAAGAAAAATATTAATTTTTGGAGGCTAACAGATTCATTAGTCGTGGTTATGCCGCTTGGGCAAGCTATAGGTAGGTGGGGTAATTATTTCAACCAGGAATTATTTGGCAAGCAGTGTGAATTCAATTGGTGTATCCCAATCCAAAATAATACAGACCATTTCCACCCCGTTTTTTTATATGAATCACTTTTGAATCTGTTTTTGTTCGTCGGGTTGTTATTAGCCTATAAAACAAAAAAGTTATTAAGCGGAATGATAACTTTTATTTATTTAATTGGTTACTCCACAATTAGGTTTTTTATGGAGTTTTTGCGCCTTGACGTTAATCAGATGATCGGAGGCTTAAAGTGGGTTCAGTGGTTATCTTTGTTAGTTATTATTGCTTCAATTATCGGTATATATAAGGTCTTGTCAAAAGAAAAGAATTAGACTATAATAGAGCAAGTTTTTTGGGGCCGTAGTTTCCGTCTTTTAAAATATTAGAATGTAATTATTTGTGGGGTCGTAGTTCAGTTGGTTAGAACGCCTGCCTGTCACGCAGGAGGTCGCCGGTTCGAGTCCGGTCGGCCCCGCCAAGCTTAAAAATCGCCTATGCTATAAGGTGGTTTTTTGTTATGATGTAAGTATATGAAAATTCCGATTATATATCCTCTAATTATGATTGCCATCACATTTTTATTAAAAGCAACTCCAGTTGCTGAATTTTTTAGTGGTCATGCACTTATTTTATCTTCACTAATTACTATAATCGGTCTTAAAATAGGAATTAAATCTTCAAGTTTTGCTATAGCCTTTATAGTTTCTATGTTGTATCTCTATGACATGGTTAGATTGCATAAAATCATAGCCTTTGGGCACACGATGACTGAAATTTTAGTTGGTCTTATTGCAGGGATTATTTTAACTTTAGTCATATATTATTTTGTAGGAAGAAAAAATGGATTTAAAAATTATAAAAAAGAACAACTGGACAAAAATACTAACACGACCATTTAGTTTATTTGGTGCCTCTATTTGGGATGAGTGGTATTCATCTGAACAAACCAAGGAAGTTTTTGGTGTCAGTGCATCCAAGGGTCTTTTTATAGAATGGCCTAAGGGGATGGTTAGACATTATAGAGATAAAAGTGAAATAGAAATACTTAAAGAATTTATAAAAAATGATTTAGCAACAAATCCTAAAAAATATGAAGCTTTATTAGAAGAAGGAACAAGAATTAACAAAACCGCTAAGAATTTTCTAAAAAGTGTTCCATTTAATTCAGCCAAAGAAGCCGTTAATTTTCTTACTAAGTTAGCACTTCTATCTACAATTTTACCTTATGTTATTGGCGAACTGATTAGTACCAAGCAGATAATAAAGAAAATGACTTTATTTACTACCATGCTTCGGGGCATTTCTCTTTATCCCAAAGTTATCAAAAAAATTGTAGAACCTGTTGTTAATAAAGAATTGATGCGGTTAGGTGTAAGTGACGAAAAAGCATTTGGCCTAATCACATATCAAGAGCTTTTAAAAGGGGAAACTAAATTATTGGATAAAAGATTATTAGAAGTAAAACAGAATAGAACGTTCATATATCAAAATATTAAGGGCAAGGAAGATATTCTATGGGTACAAAATCCCGAAAAGATAATAAACGAAATTGAGTCTTCATATAATTTAAAAGTATCAAAGCTCAAGGGGAATATAGCATATAAAGGAAAAGTGGAAGGAAAAGTTAAAATTGTTTTAACTAATGACCTAGGCAAGATTAAATTTGATAAAGGAGATATTTTGGTAGCAACCAGCACGAATCCTACACTGGCCCCGCTTTTTAAAAAAGCAGTTGCTATAGTCACAGATGAGGGAGGAATTATGAGCCATGCAGCAATTCTATCTAGAGAGATGAAAATCCCCTGTATCATCGGTGCTCAAATTGCTACCAAGGTTTTAAAAGATGGGGATTTAGTTGAGGTTGATGCAAATAAAGGGGTAGTAAAGAAAATTTAAAAAAGGTTATAATACCGTCCACTAGGGCCCGCCACTCGACTCATTCAGCTTTGCTGAATTCGCACGTGGTCTATCGACCACTCTCCTAAGCATTGTTAGTAGATTAAATTAATGAGTCGAGAGACAATAAAAAACAACTCCTGTTACGGGAGTGTTTTTTTGGTAAAAAAAGAACGGATTTAGAACCCGTTCTCATAGTTTTGAAAATTCTTCTGCAAGCCTTTGACAAATATCAATGATATCAGCCTCTGGGATTGCGTCGGTTTTCAAATAAGTAAATATTTTTGTACCTTTGGTTTCTGGTGGTATATCCGTCAGCCTTGGCACAACATGAGTGTGTAAATGACTAAAGCCATCTTTTTCACAAAAGGTCATTAGATACTCTTTTTCACAATTAAATATTTGCTTTAGCAACTTGGTCGCCTTTTTGATAATAATTGCCCATTCAGATAATTCTGCCTCACTTAATTCATGAAAAGCTTCAACATGTCTTTTTAAGACGATAACTAGCCAACCTTTTAATCCGGTAGGGTAAGCGTGCTCAAGTAACCAATATTCACCTTCAAAAATTGTTATTCCAGGTGAAATTCGATTTATCCCTTGGATAGATTGGCAGGATAGACAACCTCTTGAATAATCCATTCTCACTCCTGTGTTTGTTATGTACTTTTTGAACCAATTATTTTAGCTTAATATTAATACTTTGTCAAGATAATTGTTATATCATATCTCACAATTAAGGTTTACAAGCCTCTTTAAAATTGGTATTATATTGGCAAATAAGTTTATTAATAGGCTTATTTTTTAATTAAAAAACTATGGTTGAAGATATATTTGTTCCAAATCCGCCAGTTAAAAGAATTTTTGATATTTTAATATCAGGATTGCTTTTAGTACTATTGTTGCCCATTATTTTAATAATTTTTATTTTAGCCAAGCTGGAAAGTATTTTAAGCTCAGAAGCCAGAGGCAAATTTATTTATAATGAAATTAGAATTTCGCAAGGCAGGCCTTTTAATTTTCATAAAATAAGAATCTTTAAGCAAAAAGCTTTAGTTGAAGCTTTAAAAAAAGACGGCATAGTCCATACCAAACCTCTGGAGCAAGATAAGAAAAACATGACCAAAGTAGGTTACTGGGTGAAAAAGTTTTATTTAGATGAAATACCACAGCTGTTTTGTATTTTAAAAGGTGAAATGAGTTTGGTTGGACCCAGACCCTGGAACATAGTAGATTATAAAAATGAGATTAGCAAGGGAATTTACAGAAAAAAAGTTATTAAAGCAGGATTGGTTGGATTGGTCCAAATTTCTAAGGGCAGGAACGGCAGTCATAAAAATGGCGTTAAGCTAGATGAAAAATATATTTATTTTGTAAAAAATTCTTCGGCCATTAAAATGCTGCTATTTGATTTATGGATTATTTATAAATCCATTAAATTAATTATAAAAGGCGAGGGTTTATAAATTAAGCTAATCAAAAAACACCCGTTAACTTATGGGCGTTTTTTATTTATCCTATTTTATTAGTTTTATAATTTCAGCAAAAACTTTAGGATTATTTTCAGCCTCTCGACTTCGCTCAAGACTTAAAAATAGTTGGTTTTAAATTAAATTATTTTATTAGCTTAATGATATTTGCAAATACATCTGGGTGATTCTCGGCAATATCTGCCAGAACTTTTCTATCAAGCCCAACCTTTTTCTTTTTTAGCAGGTCAATAAATTTGCTATAAGTTAAGCCATGTTCTCTAACGGCAGCATTTAATTTTACCTGCCACAGCCTTCTTTTAGTTCTTTTGTTAACCTTACGGTCTCTATAGGCATATACGCCGGCTTTTTTAGTAGCTGGTTTGGCAAGTTTAGTTAATTTTTTTCGGCCCCATTTGTAGCCTTTAGTTTTATTTAGTAGTACTTTACGTTTTCTGGCGCGTACTTTTCCTCTTTTTACTCTTGGCATATGTTGTAGTTATTATTTATTGGTAATTAATTATGAATAAGGCATTAGTCTTTTAACATTTTTTGTATTGTTTTTGGAAAGACTTTTATTCCTTCTCTTGGATCTGGTTGTTTTGCCAGATTCCCGAGCATTAAAATGATCCTGTCCACCGGTGCGGATTTTTAATTTTTTACCCTTAGTAATCTTAATTCTTTTTTTAATTGCTTTATTGGTTTTTAATTTAGGCATATTGTTTACTGATTAGGTGATAATTAGTTTTCTGATTCAACTGCTTGATTTGGTTGTTTAGCTTGCTCGCTTTGCTTTGAAGCAGAAGGAGCAATGATTGCAGAAATTTGATTACCTTGTTTTTTGGGTTCAGTTTCTATGTTTATTTCAGATTCAGCTCTAATGGTATTAATAAATTCAGAAACTTTTCCGGCCGCATCTTTGGCGTATTTTCTTTCTCTGCCCCTTAAAATCATCTCAATTTTAACTTTATAGCCTTTATTTAAAAATTTTACTGCCTGATTTTTCCTTAAATCCAAATCGTGTTTTCCTATTTTAAAAGAAATTCTAATGCCTTTGATTTCTACTTTTTTTATGTTACTTTTTTGAGCTTGGTTTTTTCTGGATTGTTGGTATTGAAATTGGCCATAGTCTAAAATTTTACATACTGGCGGGTCACTTTTGGGAAAAACCTCAATTAGGTCTAACTCTTTTTCTTGGGCTATTTTTAGCGCTTCACGAGTATCCATTATTCCTAACTGTTTGCCGTCTTCATCAATAACTCTAATTTTAGGTATGCGAATCCTCTCGTTAACTCTATAACGGGGCTTATTATCAACTCTTCTTTTTTTTCTACCTTTGGTTCTTAACATTATATTTAAGGTTTTAAACCTTTAATTAAATTTTCTTTCTTTTTTCTAGCCCATTTTTTTACTTGAAGTTCTCTTTGTCTTGCTTCTAAATAAGTATTATGTTTTTCTATGTAAACAATTTTGGCTGTACCATGTTGTTTTATCCATTTCGCACCTTTACCTTGATTATGTTTTTTTAATTCTTTTATTAGGATTATTGGTGATACCAATATATAAACTTTGATCTTTGCATCTGCCGATGTAAAAGAAATGTAATCGCTTTTCTTTCATACATATTTATTTATGATAATTTGCCTCTCGATTCGTCACTTCGTTCCTCGCTCGAGACACCATTCGACTCGTTTCAAGTGGTCAAAGCTTTAATGAATATTAAAGCGAAGACCATGAGCGAGTTTCAAACATAAGTTTGAAATGAGTCGAATGGTGGAGATGGTGGGTATTTCACCCACGTGTAGTTAAAATAAACCAAAATTTCTACTAGGATAGTTCTTTTATATAGTGTCGAAATGAAAATAAAAAAAGAACAAAAATTTTCTTTTCCAAGCCCTAAATAGGTTTGATAATTTAGCAAGGACAATCTAAATTATCTATCCTGAAGGGTTATAACACCTCTTATTTAATATCAGGAGTTTTAAACAGAGATGGCTGTAGAATTTAAGCTACAACAGGAGCTAGGTTAAGAGTGAAAGCACCCTTAACTTTAGCAAATAAGTTCTTGGCATTTATCCAAGTGACAGTTTTTGTACCCTAAAGTTATATAAATATACTTTAGGGATAGAAGTTCTGACAACTTCTCCTAGCCATTTTAATTTAAAAATTAACTGGCGAATTGAAACATCCCCGCGTCAAAATTCGCTTTTAGTCTTCGTGTCCGAACTAAGTTCGTCCACTACAACTTCAATCGAATTTTTCCTTTTCAAAATCCGCTAAAGCGAATTTTGACGCCTCTTCTTAAACTCGCTCTGCTTGTTCAAGATTCGGCGGGTTTACGCTCGTCCCTCGTAATAAATTTGGGACTCGCGTTATCTATTTTGTAGTTTCTTTTTTCGAAGATCAAAACTTTTCTTTTTTATGGCCTCTCGTTTATCAAATTTCCTTTTTCCTCGGCCTAAGCCAATTTCTATTTTGACTAATCTCTGAGAAGTATACACCAAAAGTGGTAAAATTGTCAACCCTTTTTGCTTTATTTTGCCGGCCAAAGAGTTTAATTCTTTTTTATTTAGTAATAATTTGCGTGGTTTAAGGGGATTATAGTCCTTGGCTCCATAACCGGATTTTTTATATTTGGCTATATGGGCGCCAATTAACCAGGCTTCAGAGTTGCCGGTGGCCTCATTGGGTTTAATGGTTATGTAAGAGCCTTTCAAGTCTATTTGACCGGCCTTAACAGATTTAACCTCAAAGCCATTCAATTTTAAACCAGCCTGCCATTTCTCCATGATTTCGTAATCAAATAGAGCTTTTTTGTTTTCGGCTATGATATTTTTAGGCATAGCTATATAATAAGGCACTTATCCTAAAGACTCAAGGGCTATGAATTTATCTACAACAAGATGAGGATAAACTGTTTATCGTTTATTTGTTTAATTTAAGTTGTTTAACTATAATAATGTGGCTATGAAAACTATAAAAGAAACATTATTAGAGGCTATAAAAAAAAGTTTAGAAGCCTACGGTGATGTTAATGTAAAAATAGAAGTTGATTATAGTAATGGCCGGGGATTCGGTGATTATAGTACTAATGTGGCAATGCCACTGGGAAAATTTTTAAATAAGCCTCCTTTAGAATTGGCAGAGGCTATTTCTGATAATTTAAGAAAGCAGCCGGACATTATTGAAATTTTTGAAAAAATTGAATATATAAAACCCGGATTTATAAATTTTTATCTATCTAAAGGGTGCTTAATTAAAAAAGCGGAAGAAATATTAAAAAGAAAGAAGGATTTTGGAGAATTAAAGGCACAAAAAAAAGAGAAAATACAGATAGAGTTTATTTCGGCAAATCCAACAGGTCCATTAACAATCGGCAATGGCCGTGGAGGCTTTTACGGTGATGTTTTGGCCAATGTGCTAGAAAAATGCGGCCACAAGGTTATCAGGGAATATTTAGTAAACGATGCCGGTAATCAAATAAAAGTACTTGGACATTCTGTTTTAAAAGATGACCAGGCAATTTATAAAGGAGATTATATTGATAAATTAAATTTAAAATATAGAGAGGGCGGTGAGCCAGAAGAAGTTGGCAAGAAAGCAGCCGAGTTTATTTTGGAAAATTTAATTAAGCGAACGGTTAAAGACAGGATGAAGATAGATTTTGATATTTGGTTTTCTGAAGATAAACAACTAAGAAGAACAGATAAGATCGGCAAAGTTCTGGATTGGCTAAAAGAAAAAGATTTAGTTTATGAAAAAGAAAATGCCTGGTGGTTTAAATCATCAAACTATGGTGATGCTAGAGATAGAGTTCTAATAAAGACAGGTGGGGAATATACCTATTTAGCTCAGGACTTCGCATACCTAGAAAATAAATTAAAAAAAAGGAAGTTTGATAAAGTAATAAATGTTTGGGGGGCCGATCATCATGGCGATGTCCCTGCTCTACTAAATGCTGCAGAGGTTTTGGGCTTTAAAGGAAAACAAGAAATTATACTATTACAATTTGTAAGGCTTTATAAAGATGGTAAAGAAGTAAGGATGTCAAAAAGAAGCGGGACATATATTACTATGGATGAGTTAATCGAAATGGTGGGGCATGATAGCGCAAGATTTTCTTTTTTAATGTATTCGTCAAATTCGCATATTGATTTTGATATTAATAAGGCTAAAGATAAATCGGATACCAATCCGGTTTACTATGTCCAGTATGCCTATGCTAGAATGTCCGGGATATTAAGGCAACAAAATATAAATATAAAGCTTATTAAAAATGAATTAAATATTTCAGATGATTGTGAATTTGATTTAATCAAAGAAATTTTAAAGTGGCCAGAAATTTTAATAGATGTTTGTACAGATTATCAGGTTCAAAAAATTATAAGCTATGCCACCTCCCTATCCGATAAGTTCCATCAATTTTATTCTAAATGCAGAGTAATTGATGATGGAAAAATAAATTATTCTAGAGTAGCTTTGGTAAAATTATCTAGAAAAATTTTGAAGGAGGTATTGGAAGTTATTTCAATTTCTTCTCCTGAAAAAATGTAGAAACCACTTTCCTTGAAATATTTTTTAAAAATGATTGTTCTAGATTAGGACAATTTTTTTTGTGTTTAAAATATAATTTTAGGAATTTTATTATTTTTTATAAGATAATTTTTGATATTTTTTTGATGAAAATTTTATAATTGTCAAAACAAGTTGTGGATAAATATTATCCTAAAATGTTACTAATTTATAGCCAGTTTAATACATCCCTAATATTAAGCTTTTTTTATCGTTTTTTGTCAAAAAACAGTAATATCGGATAGCCGTTTTCATGTTAATTTCCTCTGTAAAAATAGGGGAAAAGATGGTATAATTAATATCGGATAGCCGATACGATGTGACAAAAAACCTTATAGAACTTAGTTCAAAATCAAATTAAGTTTTAAGGCTTGTATTTATATTTAGTTTGTCATTTTTTATAACAAAAAAAGTCCCCATGCCTAAAAGCAAAAAGCAAAAACTTTTTGGTGAGAAAGAAAACAAATCATCGGATGAATTGGATCAGTTTATTTCACTTTCCGAAGCAGCAAAAATTTGTTCTTACTCGCAAGATTATCTCTCCTTACTTTCAAGGCGTGGTTTAATTGGTGCTACTAAAATGGGTCGCAACTGGGTAATTACCAGGAAGGCCCTTTTTGATTACATAGAAAAAAATTCAGTTGATAAAAGAGGCAATCGAAAAGGACAGCTGGCTTCGGATAAAAAGATTATGGAGTCGGTTGAAGAAAATATTTTAACTACCAAAGTTACAAATTTTGTAAAAAAGAAATCTGCTCCAGAAAAAAAAGTAATTAAGCATATCAAAGAGCTGGATGAGAAAAGGTTTGAAAAAATTATAGAACAAACTGAAGTAAAGATAGATAAAAATATTTTTACTTCTTTTAATTTAAAGAAAGCCTTTGGAACTTTTTTAATTGCCTCACTAGCAATAATTTCACTTTACATTTCACCGGTAGCTGCCAAGTATTATAAAAAGGATTTTGAAACATTATCTAAAGTTGCTAATGCAACTATTGGCAAATCTTTTTTATCAGCAAAAAAAAGTTTTGATAAAACCTTAGAAATTTATGATGATACTTATAATTTTTTAGCCAATCCAAACTTTAAAGATGTAAAACTTACCGTTGTTTACACAAGTAAAGGTTTTATGGAATTAGGAAAGGATTATTTATTACTTACTAAAAATTTTTCCGAAAAACAATTAGCAGGTGCTCTTTCAAAACTAAGTCGGCTATCCACCAGACTTAGCACATTAACAAAGGGGACTTTTATTTCACCTGCTAGTTTTAGGAATATTTTAGATAGAGCCAAGTTCGTCTTGGATGAGAAAAAAACAAAAGGTGCGTTTTTATCTCAAGCGTTCAATAATTTACCCGGCAAGCTCTTCCCAGGCTTTACCAAATCTTATGAGGAGCTTGCCGAACGAACGCAATTTTTGTTAGAGAAAGAAGTTGAACCGATTTTAGTTGTATTTACAGAGGCAGTAAAAAATAAATCTTTTCTTTTTACAGATAATGAACAAGTAGAAGCAAGAGTTGCCGGCATTAGTGAAGAAGCCCAAGACGAAATAAGTATTTTAACTTCAACCAGCACTAAAGAAAAGCCAAAAAATATTATAACCGCGGTTGGCTGGTCTTTTGTAGATGATTATAAACTTTTTAAGAATTTAGTTACCAGTTTAGGCCAGTCAATTTCTAGGACCCCGCGGAAAATGGTTTCCACTCTTAAATTTGCCGGAGAAAGTTCACAATCCTTAGCTTTTGTTTTTGAAAGAGTAGGTAATGGCTTGTCTTCTTTAGCAAACCTTTCTTTTGAAAAGTTTTCAAGCCAAATGTCAGAGGCTGCTAGGGTTTCACAACTTGCTTATGAAAATATCTTTACTCCCAGAAAATTTAGATTAGCTAATATTGACCAAACAATAACCTTACAAGAAGTAGAACAACTTTTAGAACAAATTGAACCAACCACACAATACATAACAGCTGACGGTAGTAGATTAATAACTTTAGTTGGTCCCCAAGGCCCTGCCGGCCCACGAGGTGAAGTTGGTTTTGCTGGCCCTCAAGGCGAAGTTGGCCCTCAAGGCCCTGCTGGTACTGCAAGTTCTACTGCTCCTTTTGGAGGCGATACTTATAATTACGGCAATACAGTAGTTTACGGCGGAAATACGACAGTGGTACAAAGCCTTTCTGCTGTAGATAGTTTAGCCGTTGGTGGCGGAGGCTTAGGCGTTGGTGGTAATTTTAATGTGGCCGGAAGTTCTGTATTAGGTGATGGCTCTGGTGGTGATACTTTAGAAGTAAATTCAGTATCAACATTTAATGGCAGTTTAACGGTTGCTTCTGGCTATAGTACAACCTTAGGTGGAAGCCTTTCAGTAGCTAGCGGAATGAATGTTACTGGCAATACAACCTTAAATGATAATTTATATATTGGTGGAACAGCAACCATAACTGCTGACACCGGTGATATTTTTACTCAAGGTAAAGTAGGCATTGGCACTTCAACACCATTATCTTTTCTTTCCGTAACCACTTTAACTCAACAGGCATCTACCACAAAACTTTTAACTGTTGCTTCTACTACCGGTGCAACTTTGCTTACAGTATTAGCTGATGGCAGTGTTGGTATTGGAACAAGTAATCCAGCCCGCCCTTTGGATGTTAATGGTGCTATTAGATTAGAAACAACAACTTTGCCAGCTAATCCGGCTAATGGAGATATTTATTCTGATGGCACTGATTTATATTATTATAATGGCACCAGTTGGGATGATTTAACTGGAGGCGGAGGTGGTAGTTGGGCTATAACTGGTTCAAGTATTTACTATTCGCCTGGCAATGTTGGTATTGGAACATCTTCACCTTCAGCATTGCTGGCTTTAGCTGCTTCTTCTACGGCCACTGATATTATTAGGGCCGATGCTCCGGAAGGTTTTAGTGCTAACCTTTTAGACCTTAAAGTAGCCTCCACCTCTAAATTCGCAATTAACCAAGCAGGCGTAATTACTGCAGGCAAGATATCATCTGGCACTTGGAACGGTAATGTTGTAGAGGTAACTTACGGTGGAACAGGAGCAGCCACTTTAACAGATGGAGGTATCCTGCTTGGTTCTGGAACAGGAGCCATAACAGCCACCGGACAAGCAACTAACGGACAAATCT